>NZ_CP051516.1:0-304895 GCF_012689525.1 Paraburkholderia aromaticivorans | reverse complement strand
CAATGGCGGTAACGAGTTCGGCGATCAGGTGGTTTTTGTCCTGATAGATCTCGATGGCCCGATCCGTTTTCCACTCATTGACGATGGAGAGAAGCCGGTCGGATTCGAAATTGCAGCGCAATTTCGACATCGCGTAACCAGTGAGTTCATGGGTCATATCTGCATCCAGACAGATGATCTGCTTTGCATTCCATGCCAGTTTGACCAGAACGTTGAAGATCGCCTCTCGTTTGGCCCTCGTCGTTTCTCCTATGAGATGCCGGAAGACTTGTTCGGATTCGTCGATTATAAGAATGTCATAGGCGCAGTTCTCCACAAGCTCGATACTGTCCAGACTGACAGAATAGCCCCAATGCGCATCCTTGTCGTCCAGGTAGCACTTCAGGTTCAGTTCGTTCGATAGCACGGTCGCCAACGATTGCCGATGCGATATTTGAAGTCGGCTACGCTGACGCGGAATTGATTCTAGATATTTGGCCGTCCATTTCGTCTTGCCAGTTCCCTTCGGCGCCTTCACGAAGATGATGTTGGCGTCATGCAAACGACGGTCATCCGTCGAGACATCCAACGCAAGGTAGCGACTATCGACCCGTATTTCATCGTACAGCCCTGCGTCCTCAACCGACTGCAACGGGCGCTTGTATGGGACCAGATCAGGCTGCTGATGCCACTGCGGCGAAACATTCTTCTCCGAATAGGTGTGGAACGGCGACTTGCTCATTGCTTCGCCTCCCGTTCGGCACGCAGACGCTTACGTTCCGCGATCATTGCCAGACCATCGGCAATGTCGTCTCCCTGTGCCTGCCACATATAGATTGTTCCACACTTCTTGCACACCAAGCGGGGACGCCCACTGTTTGATACATCCACGAATTCGGACGGATTGGTATCGCCATGAGACGGAAACGGGCACAGCACTTTCGAAATCTTTCGGTCTATGTCCTTGACCTTGATCGGTCCTGACGCCGTTTCGAGAACGTCATATGGCATCAAACGGTGCTCGCTCTGCCGATTGTTGGTCATGGTTGCATTGGCAGTGTTCGATTCCACTGCGGCCAAAGAAATCGACTCGAACATGCGCCAATCAAGCAACGCACCTTCGTTACGCCATGCACGCGCATGCGCGGCGTACTCTTCGAATACACCAGGAAGAAGAAAGACTTGTCCGATTACATAAGTGACATCATCCGCGATGTTGCGATCGTCGCCGTCGATCCATTTTTCAATTTTACGATGAAGCCGCTGAAAGTCCTCCTTCGGCATCGGATCGGCAAACGGAAGCACCACGCGGAACTTGTCCTTGTCTTCATGGCGATGCCGCAAAGAGGTATAGCAGACGTACTCGTATTCGCCGAAGCGTTTCCGAACTTCCTCAACGGGCAAACGGCCATCGAAGTCGATGATCAGCATGGACGTTTCGACCACGTTCGACTTGAGACGTCGGACATGGGTCTTGCTGAAACACTTGATCGGCTTTCCGTTCTTCTCCCCATGATCAACGGTTAGATCGTCAACGCTTTTGTAGCGCCATGCACTGAACGATGGCAGAGTCAGCTTGTCGGCAACGACAACTGGATGACCTGAGATCAAAATGGATGCCAGTTCATCCCAAGACGCAAGCGCAGGCTTCACGACATTGTCGTAGACGCTATTGAAATTTGTGTAATTGATTTGTAGTGCAGAATTAGGCACGTTGATTCCTCGCAAGACGCGATGTATGCGGAAATATGCACAGGTGATCCGCTTCGCTAGGTTATGGGTCGAGTTACCAGATCGACCGTCGCGAAGGTCAGCAGGAGGCCGTCATTTCATTGGTAACGGCGCGAAGCGGTGACGACCGCCCTGCTGGCTTGCGACAGTCCTATTTATTGGCCTATTCGATGGCGTGCCCGTCGTCACACATGACACGCACGCGGATCTCTACGTACTGGCCATTGGCCTTACATACCTGCTCATGAACGATGGAATACCACTTGATCAGGTCAACGAGGTTAGTGAATCCATAGTTGAATGCGCTAACACGCCACCCACCGCTATCGAGATGACAGCACGAGACGGCACAAAACGCGCGTTCATCCAGCCACTTCAAGAAGACATCCGCATGGTCTTTCGACCCGAAGTACGCGGTGTGCCAGATGTCGCGATGCTGGTCCTCGTCATCTCCACCGTCCTGCAGGCGTTTGACTGCATCGACCAATGCGATGATGTCGTCGTCCTGTTTTTTTCGACCCATGCGGGTGGCAACAAAATCCGAAGGAGGAACCTCCGCAATAGACATGAAATGCGGAGCCACGCCATCTTCTTCGGTATTGGTTTGATTGCTCATATCGGTCCTGATGAGTATTTCTGTGTACTTGTTGGTTATCCGACCGTCTACGAAAACGGTCGGTCGATTTCGGATTACGCTACGAGCAATTGCGTCGCGTTAGACTCGTCATGATTTACCGATTGGTCGCGCGGAGCCATGGTTACGATGCTCCAAATGGGGCCATCATTCTCGGGATGAAGAGATTCGTCCGGAACATCCGTGGACATGGTAGGAAGCACGACGCCGTCATATTCCCCACCTGCCTTCTCGACCATTTTCTTGACGATGCAATTCATATGCGCCATGTGGGGGAGGGTCGCATTTCCGATGCGGAAAAAATCGATGCGCCACAACGGCACGCCCAAAAATTTCATTACGTTCACGTCGATGTAGCCGTTGGAAGCCAGTTTCTTGGCGAAGCGATCCGACGCCTTTTCCGATTTGAAGTAGGAAACGTGGCGAATCCGGCGCAGACGGTCGGGGATATCGCCCATTTCCTTCGCGTGATTAAGCATCGACACGATGGTTGCCAACTCGAGCGAGTCATGCGATTTTTTTTTCAAGTCCGCGTACTCTTCCGGCAAGACCAGGGTGTTCGCGCGCTCGCCGTCGATCCGGTCCATCCACGTAATTTCGCAATCTTCTGCTTTCATTTTCATTTCCTTTCGACAATTAAGTAGGCATGCTTACTATTTCATAGCGATGCATGCCGTATTCGGATAGTTTTTATCTAGATTGATACGTTAAGCAGCGCCCACGGCGGACGATTGGCTCAACGGGTTCAGCGCGTTGACAGTCGAATGGTGGGGTGCATCGTTCGAAGCCTGAACCTCACCGCTCGGAGTTTGAGCTGCGTTATTCGAAGCCTGAGCCTCGTCGGCAACGGACGCACCCGAAGAGTTGGTCTTATTCCTCATGGCTGCTTCCTTTGCTGCTTCCTTTGCTGCTTCCTTGGCTGCTTTCTTGGCGGCATCCTTGGCAACCCATTCCGGGTTCCAATAACGCGGGTCCTTCTTGGTTTCCTTGGTGAGCCAACCGGGGCAATGACCCCTTCCGGAGTGCGTGTCGCCAGTTTCGGGGTTGCGATACTTATCGACGACCGGCACGGCAGGTTTTGCTGCTGCGAGTGCGATGCGCACCTGCTCCAACGTAATCCCGGCCGCGGTCATGCGTTCTACGATTTCAGGAAGAGCCCGATTACAGGCTTCCCGACGCATATCCTTACGGCGTTCCTTGAGGGCGGCCATGCGTTGCTTGAGAGCGGCGACCTCGGCTTCGTATTGCACGAATTCTGCTTCGATTTGTTGATAAGTCCGCATAAATCCTCCGATTTGTTGATAGGTTTGCATCGGGCAATCTTCTTCGTGTGTTTGATTGCGTACGATGTAGCCATTTTTCCAATCGGAAGACTTCTGCGGAACGAACAGATCAAATCCGAAATCGCAATCTGATCTGTTCCTAGTCGCTACTTCTTCGGGAACACACCGTGAATGGTGTTCGCGACGTAGGCATCGAACTGGGCCTTGTACCGGCCGACCTGCCTCTTGAACGCTTCCAACTCCAACATGCTCAACGTGCCATTCCGCAGCCGTTCTTCCTGATCTGGCTCCAGCTCCCAGTTGAACCCTAGCTCGCTCTTCAGTTCGAGCGCCATGACTTCGAGCGCGGTCCCGGCGTTCGAAATCGGAAACCAGACGTGTTGCTGCGACGCCGTGTGAACGTAAAATGATTTCTTTACGGTCTGAAAGGTGCTCTGGTCGATGCGCCCTCCCGGGGCATACAGTTCGTATTTGGGCTTCGGCGCAACGCGTAGGTCCGCATAGTTTCGTTCGATGAATTCAGTGACGGTTTGAAGCAGCACCTCCTTCGAGACCGTAGCCGGAATTTGGATGGCGATGGCCCCGCGTTCGACATCAGCAAGAGCCGAGAGCACTCTGACCGACGGCACTTGGACAAAGAACAGGTGCCGGTGATCAAACAGCCACTCCTGCCACGACGATTCGTTTTTGTACAACCGCTTGCCGGTGTGGATATCACCCCAGTCCTCGTACAACTGGACGATGCGTTCGAACCGGCTTTCCAGTTCGATGCAGGCCTCCCGGTCGTCATCGCGACGGGCCGCGCAGTACGCCTTGTAGTCCGCGTTTTCCTTGAAGTATCGATACCACCACCATAGCCAGTCGCTCGCGGTGTCGTTGATCTTGAAATCGAACTTCGTTAGCCCGTCCGCCGACTCCGACGAGTAGGTAATTCGGAACATTGATGCGATCTGCTCGGAATTCGCTGCCACGGTAGCTCCAACTCCCCAAAAGGATCGAATCTATCGCAGCAAGCTTTCGATCAGCAAGCGTCGATCGTTGGAGCGTTTCGAAGCGCAGCGGAATGCCGTCGATAAATACCTGGGCAGGCCCGAACAGCACCGGGCAAGAAACAGAGGAAAACATGAACGACTTAGAACGACTACAGGCGGCAATCGCCGAACACAAGAGACGCTGGACGGAAAAGTATGGCTGGGTGATGCGCGAAGAGTGTCGCTACCCGACGATGGAAGAGGAAATGCGCCGCGAGGTTGAGGCCGAATGGACACGTGAGGCTAACGCCTGCATTCGAGCGATCATTGCCAACGCTCACCGCGATGGCGATGATGCAGATACGTTGACGAATTGAAAGGCAATCTCGACAGCGTCCAAAATGTTCGCGCCCGCCTCTGATCGACTCACGCTGGACGCTGGGCCGCGCACCGCCTCATAATCAACTTTCGGCGAGTAACGGCCATTCGTCCCGCCGAGTCAGTCGGCAGATCATCGGCCAAAGCGCGGCACGAACTAAACCGTTAGATTGATCTTATCGACGATGCTCTGAACGAATGCATCTGCTGCGGGCTTGTTGTCACGAAGCCAAATTCGGACCAATGCCGCCATCAATGCGGGATGGTCACAACCAAGTGATACCGGCAATTGAGTGAACCAGTCATGCGCGTCTAGGCCATCGACAGCATCTAACGCTACCCCAACTGCGTCGCGGGCGCGACGCAACTCCGTTGCAAGTAGATCTTGCCCGTCATGCCGCGAAGTCAAACCATCGCGCAAAATATGTTCAGGCGATACTTCACCCGGCAGGAAAAGGTGAGGCCAATTGAAGTGGCGCGAGTCTACTCGGGCGCGCATGTCTCCGTCGTACACGCCAATTACATTCAGCCAGCCATGTCTTGATAGCGGTAGTGTTGATAGAACAGAATCGATTTTTGCGGCGGAGCCGGCCTCCACCACTTCGACATGTGACAGCACGTCGAGGTTTGTTTCTCCCAACAAAGCAAGCGCGAATTGATGTGCCGCTCGGTCCTCCACAAGGACGAGAGCACGTTTTAGGGTCGTTGCACCAAGTAGATCGTTCACCTGTACTTTACTTGGCCCGATGGAGGCCGAGGTTCCATTAGCGCTCTTCGAAATTAAAACGATATTTCGATTCGGCAGGTTCGCGATAATCGCCGGGGAATGCGTCGTCAGAATTATCGACAGCCCTTTCTCGTCGCAAGCCCTCGCCAGAATATCCATTAAAGCGCGTTGAGAGCGCGGGGATACGTGTGCCTCGGGTTCCTCGAGCACCAGCACTGAGTTTTTCTCGATTGTTCGCAACTTCCACAGCACGAACAGGAGCGACAATTCCCCGTAACCCATGCTTTCACTTCCATAGCTGTGGCCCCCAGCCTCCGCTATGAAATAGGGGAATGGGTCCAAGTCCCCATACTCCGTGATTTCGTATATTGAGCACGAATCTATTTTTTTCCCCAGCAAGTACCACAATGTCTCGAGTTCATCGGCGTCGAGCGTAGATGGGCTTAACGGTTCCAACAGATCAGAAAAGTTGGCGTCTTCGTTTACTTGCTTATGGGTAAGATTGACAAGATATGACGGTTCGAGCCAGTAGAATTCTGCTTCGAACTTGCCTTCGCCGAGCGTTCGCACACCATCCGCGTCTTCTCGAACAATGATGTCTTTGCGACCAACTTGATCTGTTACGGTACCTTGCAGCTCACTGTTTCGCAGCCTCGCCTGGTGCCCGACTCCGAGAGGCATTTCCGGATCGGCCAGCAGCTCCGAAATCGCGGCCAGCAATGCAGATTTCCCAACACCGTTCCCGCCCACAATGGCACAAATGCCGGTCGGAATTGCCACCTCGCTGTCCGCTACGCAAAGGAGCCGCTTGAACCTCAAGACTTCAAGTCGCGACGGATATGCCCTGAGAAATGTACGCCGCCAGTGGTCATCAAACCGAGCTTTTCGCAGATTCATGCCAGACGTCCCCAGCCGTTTTCAACTAGGCGTCGAGCGACAGAATCGTCTTCGAGTGGTTGACCGGTCGATGAATCCTGTGCAAATGCCGAACGCAGTTGGTCGATTTCCGGACGAGCTATCGACCCGTCTAATGCGGCTATAAAATCATCGAACACTAGCCATAAAGTTGCGTCACGCAGTAACACCGACGAGACATCGGCAACTCGCGCTGTCGAGCGGCTCTCGTACACATTAAACAACCATTCCGACGGGGCCAGCGATGCAACTTGTTCCGATTGGAGCGAGCCGAGTAAGCGAGCACTCTCGAAATAGTTCATGAAATTCGCAAGCGTTTCGGCCGACATCCAATCGTAATCACGCATCAAGCATCGCACAGTGAACAGCAGCCAAGTCGAAAGGGTCGCCTTGTTAAATTTCATTTCGACACTGCGATGATCTCGGGTATCGCCGAATAGTTTCAATGACTCGTGGATCAATCTCGTAGTCTCGGGCGCAAGAGGAGCCTCTGATCGATACAGTTCGATCAAATCAGAGGACTTCACTTTCGCGTCCAGAGAACCACGCTCCAAAGACAATGCAACGCGCGATAGCACGTCGTCGTATGCCATCCGCGAGTTAGAAAACCCGAGGAAATCCTTGCCCAGTCCCATCTCGTCCAAGGCCTCCACCAGCCCCTTTATCTGAGCACGGACCGGACCGAAAAATGCATTTCGCTGTTCTGCACCAGTGAGGCTGGTAGGCTGGTTAAGCCGGAAAAACAATTCGCCGGGTTCGCCGGGGCGATAGTCAACGATTCGAAATAGGCGAATCGTGAACTGGTTGAACCGCCGCTTCCAGACTTCCGGTAAATCACGATATTTGCTGCCGTGGAGGGTGGCCAAGCCATCGTCGATCGGTTCGATTTCGCCATCTAGTGCAAACTCACCGTCGATGAAGTCGCGGATTGCGACCAAGCGTTGCTGCCCGTCGAGTACCTCTTGCTTGCGCGTTTGCACGTCTTCGATCACGTGAATTGGCGGAACATGCCAGTCGCGAAGAACGCTGTCGACAAGACGTTGCTTTTTGGCCCGAGACCAGACTTCTCCCCGCTGAAAATCGGGCTGCAAATCAATATCGCCGCTCTTGATGCGTGAGACGATGGTTTCGATGTCGGGGTCGGACGGTAGCAGGCGCATATCTGGTCTCTTATTGGCAATCGCAGCGAACACGTACCGCTGTTGCGAGCGTAATTTTCCATATTGTCTCGCGCAGCCTGATGCCAGCTCGAGACGACGACAGATTCTGCCATATCGGCCGTACCAAGCTGAAATACGGGACGTGGAAATCGGCCCAGGAGGATTAAACATCGAACGTCGTGGGATGGTTATGAACACCTGTCTTTCTCAATGCAGACGTTCACCGATAGTGGCAGCCGATGGGTTGCCATCGGTCGCGTTGGCTGACGATACGACCCACGTGCGTCAATTTGCAACATGCTATTTCGTTCGTTCTGGCGGTTGTTCAGACCGCCAGAACTGATCGCCGCACCCAACTCGGCGTCAACGACAGCCGCGATTGCGATGGCATAGAAGCCGAGATGCCCACACAGTGGGGAAACTCGGTATAGTTGGAACGCGTGGGCATTTCGGTTGCCCCATTATGACGGACGTCGATATGATTCCAATCGGTGCAGCAGCCACACTACTCAGCGGCGTGAGCAGCGCCATCAGTTCCGGGCTGTCGAAGCTGACGGGCCAAAGCTCAACGAGTGAATCGAGCCAGCCGAGTTTTGCGGCACACCTGAAGACGGCAACGTCACAGAGCAGTCTTGGCAAAAGCACGCACCACCATCAAGCGTTGAGCGCATTGGCGAATTCTTCGCCGTCGCCTTCGCAAAGCACTACTGGTTCGGGTACGACAGCCGTCGGCTCAGTCATCAACATCAGCGCCTAAAAGGCCACCGCAAACGAGTCGGGGAATGACGAGCATCTACTTCTTTCGTTCAGGCCGTCCGAACAAACGGCCCGTCTGATCGCGCGGTCCAACCCGACGCCCATCCGATTCGTACGTGTTCTTCGAAGGCGAACTGTAGAACCCGAGCCGCCGACGTTGCGAATCGTATGCGACAGTGCTTCCGTTGCTGGTCTTTTCTTCGAAGCCGATGATGCGGCCCATCCCGTCACGCACAGGTTTCGTTGCCATGTGTTTTTCCCTTGTAGTGAAACCGTAGGGAAATTCTATCCAGCCTAGCGGGGGTGGGCGCGGAATTTTGCGGCCGAGGACATGCCGGTGATAACACTCAGCAAACAGCAGTAAATACTAGACGGCGCGTGTTGACACCGGCAGGTCAGGCGTGGTCTTGGGCCGTTCCTTGAGATTTCAGTGCAAACTCCGCCAGCTTTTCCAGCATCGCGCCAATGGCCTCGGCATGAGCGACCAAACCGTGCCCGCCTTCAATCGACTGAAGATGCAATAGCTCCGGATTTTCGAGGTCAGGCCGAATCATACGAACGGCGTCGCTTCGCGAGATCATCGTGAAAAACCGCTCGCTAACGTCCGGCGTCAGCCGCAAGTTTGACGCAATGTGCGTGTTCGCTTCATCCGCACTGGCACCGTTGGCGATCATGCGTGCCCGAAACTTGTCGATGAGATAAGGCTTGTCGATATAGCCGCCGGGATACATGGCGATTCGAACAATGAGCCGCTTGATATGCTGGCTCAACCGCGCTCGCACATCGTATAGCTCGTCGCCTTCCAGTTCGCTGATCCGCTGTAGTAACTCGTCAATCGATGCGCGAACCGCCGTTACGTCAACGGTCGCATTCGCGCGGAGATCAAATTTCTGTCGTGTCTCTTCCAGTTCCGCACTGAGCTGCATACGTTCCTGTTCCAGTTGGACCATACGCGCTTCAAACTGCAGGAACTTCGCTCCCGATTCGATGGCTTCGAGAATGTTCGCCTGCTTCTGCTCATTGTCAGCCATTGATGATTCGAGCACCGCGATGCGCGCACTCAGAGCCGTAAGTTCCGACTTGACCGTATCGCGGGTCTGGAGGAATGCATCCAAATCCAGCCCCTTGCAGTACGCGAGAACACTACGTTCGAATTGAGGATATTCCCACGGCACATAGTGGCAACCCTTCCCTGCTTTCGCTCCCGCACAGACCAGCAACTTTGCACGCGGCCCGCTATGCCCCTTGTTCACATACACCATCGATCCATTGCAGTAACCGCAGCGAAGAACGCCTGAGAACAGATTCGAAAGCGTTTGGCCCTTCCGTCCAGCACTATTCGTTCGGCGCGACTGACGCGCTGACTTCGCAAGAACGAAATCTTCGTCCGAGACGATTCGCGGAAAGTAGTCGGGAGCCGGATCGCCCTCGGGAATACGCTTCCCGTTGACGAGCGTATGCGGCTGGAATTCGCCGAGCACGGCCCGGTTATCGAGGATCTTTTTGATGTACGACGCGTGCCACTGGTTTGCTGAACGTGTCCCGAGCGTGGGAATCTCTTGCTGGTTCAGTCGCCGCGCGATGGTTTCCGAACCGATCCCGTCTCTCGACCACTCGAACATGCGTTGAACCAGCTCCACGTGATCCGGTATGAGCGAGTAGGCTGTCCTATCCTCATTCAGTTTCAGCCACGCCGGAGCCATTTCGGTCAGTTTCGTGTCACTGATCCTGCCGCGCTTCGCCTTCCATGCCTCCTTCAATCGCCGACTTTTGGTTAGCGATTCTTCGTGCGCGCGGGACATCACAACAATCGAGATGATCAATTCCGTGAATTGCTCGTTTATCTTTTCCTTGCTGTACTCCCTGCCGTCCGCCAGTGTTACAAGACGGATTCCGCGATTGATGATCGACATGAAAATCTCAAGCGCATCGGTGACCTTCGCTCGCGAAAGCCGGTCGAGCGACTCGACAAGCAAATACGATCCCGGTTCGACAGCACCTGAATCGATGGCGCGGAGAAACGCACCGAGTTCGCCGGTTCTGATGTTCGACTTGTCGAAAGCCGATACCCCGAGATCACGGTACGTCAGGTTTTCATCAAGGGTCAGCCCATGGGCCTCGGCGTACTTCTGCGAGAGTTCAGTTTGCCGCCGGAATGAGTCGCCGGATTGTTGTTCTGGCGTCGAAAAGCGGATATACGAATACGCCTTTGGCGTCGGGGTAGCAGGCACGGCACGGGCGGCAGAAACACGGGAGGTCTAATCTATCACAAGGTCATATGCTATAGCCGCCTGATAGGGTCTAATTAGCCCAGTGGGTTTATTTGGCCCTACGTCCTTGCTGGTCGGGCCGCCCGGTGCGGGCAAATCGATGCTTGCCGCCCGCCTGCCGGGCCTGCTGCCGCCCATGACCGACGACGAAGCGCTCGCCTCCGCTGCCTTGCTGTCCGCCAGCCGGGCCGGTTTCACGCCCTCGCAATGGCGTCGACGGCCGTTTCGCGCCCCGCATCATTCGTCGAGCGCCGCGGCGCTGGTCGGCGGGCGCAATCCGCCGCAGCCCGGTGAAATTACGCTGGCGCATCTGGGTGTGCTGTTTCTCGATGAGCTTCCTGAGTTCGATCGCCATGTCCTCGAAACGCTGCGTGAGCCCCTCGAAGCCGGCCGCATCACGATTTCGCGTGCCGCTTTGCAGGCGGATTTCCCGGCTGCGTGTCAATTGATCGCCGCCATGAATCCGTGCCCGTGCGGCTGGCGCGGCGATCCCAACGGCCGCTGCCGTTGCACGCCCGAGATCGCTGCGCGCTATTTGCGGAAGCTTTCCGGCCCCTTGCTCGACCGGATCGACATCCAGCTCGAGATGCCAGCGCTCACGCCGGCGGAACTGTCCGCCCGCTCGACGGCGGCCGGCGAGACAAGCGCCGTTATCGCGGCGCGCGTCAACCGCGCCCGCGAGCGGCAATTGAGCCGTCAGGGCAAAACCAATCGTGAACTGGGAGGACGAGAAGTGGACGAGGTCTGCCGCCCCGACTCAGCGGGCGAAGCCTTGCTGCGTGAAGCCGGCGAGCGCTTCGGCTGGTCGGCGCGTGCGTACTACCGGGTTCTGAAGGTAGCACGCAGCATCGCCGATCTCGCCGGCGCGCCCATGCCGAGCGCCGCGCAGATCGGCGAAGCGATCCAATATCGCCGGGCTTTTGGCTCCCGATGAGGCGAAAAATATGCTGTCAAGACTTGACTTATGCACACGCACACGTTCCAGACAGATTTTGAAACATCTGAAAGGTACGCTGCGGACCGCATCCAAAAGGCATTGATTTGATTGAGTTTTTTTAACAGCCTTGAGAGGGTGGAATCTGACAGAGTGCCCATAGAATGGGCATCTCCAGCCAATTTGCGCGAGTTCTCAACAGAGTTATCCACAGGAACGGCGAGGAATAGGAAAACCCCAACGTAAACCGGGAATTAGCGCGCGATGCTACGAAGGAACTTTCACTGTGCGCAGCGCTTCCGTTTCGCCCCATCACGCGCCGAATCGGCCAAAAATACCGCTCTCAATAGAGTTGGAACGACGAAAAAAATTGGTCGACCTGTTCTTGCTGCATCGGCTTCGATGCAATGATCGCCGCCTGATAGACATGCCGCCCGCGCGCCACAAGCCGGGCGTAGACAGTGCGTGTCTCGTGCTGCGAGCCAGCCTCGCCGCTCAGCTTCATTTCCAGGCCGAGCACCTGGCCGCCGGCAGCAAGCGGGACCTGCACGGCACGCGCATCAGGCGCAGCGCCCACGTTACGGGCGAGGCCGGTGCGCAGGAAATCGAGCGCGGCGCTCTGCGTGGCTTCGTCGTCGTTGGGCAGCATGACTGTGCCGACCGCGAAGACGGCGTCGCCGGCTTCGGCCGTCTGCATCGCCATCTGCATCGGCGTGCCGTTGATCTGCACGGCCCGCTGATCGCTGCTCGGCTTGGCCGGCAGGTCGACGGTGTAGCCGTTGTCGTTGTTCATGATGGTCCGCCAGTCGAAGGTCGGCGAGCAGGCACTCAGCGCGACGCCTAGCGCCATCGCGCAAGCCAGCGTGCTCAAGACTGCGCGCGCACTCGACAATGGGGGCGTGGCGCCGACTGACCAGTCGCTGGTGTCGATCAGGCGCGGTGGCCGGTTAAAAAAACGGCCCGTTGAGCGGCTGGCGGAAGTAAGACAGGACGGAATTTGAGCGAGAAAGCGACCAACGCGACTAGCGCGAAAAACAGTTCGGAACATGGGGACAGAAGATCGGACTGACGAGAACGTAAAACCCTATTATCCGCTCCTGGCCCGCGTCCCGCCGCGTCGCCGGAATGTGGCTACAATAGAGAGGCTGTCCAGCACCGGGCCGAAAGCCCAAACCGACGCACTGTCCCGCGCGTTCCGCGCGACTCCTGAGGTTCCGTTCATGAGCTCCACGCCGTCCACCGCCACCCGGCGGGCGAATCCGCTTCGCTACATCATCATTGCCGCCGTGGCCGTTGCGATCGCCATTGCCGGTTATTTCGCGTTTGCCGGCCAGCAACGCGTGCCCGACGCGACCTTCACGTTGCTGTCCGGTCAGAAAGTTTCCACTGCCGACCTGAAAGGCAAGGTCTACCTCGTCAACTTCTGGGCGACGAGTTGCGACACCTGCATGAAGGAGATGCCGCAGATGGTCCAGACCTATAACCGCTTCAAGGGCCAAGGCCTCGAGTTCGTCGCCGTGGCGATGAACTACGACGCGCCCATGTACGTGGCCAACTACACGCAAACTCGCCAGTTGCCATTCAAGGTCGCGATGGACGACGGTTCGGCCGCCAAGCAGTTCGGCAACGTCCAGCTCACACCGACCACGTTCCTCATCGACAAGGACGGCAAGATTCTCAAGCGCTATGTAGGCGAACCGCAATTCGCGGAACTCGACCAGTTGCTGGAAAAGGCGCTGAAACCGGCGTGAACGCGCGGCGCAGCCTGACGATTCGACTGATTCAAAAACGCCAGCGTCGCATCTAGACGCCGGCGTTTTCATATCCTCACCGCTCCCCTTCCCCTTTGGCCGCGAGGCCATATCGCTTGATCTTCTCGTAGAGCGTTGCCTTGCCGAGTTGCAGCTTGTCTGCCGCCACCGCGACCACGCCGCCGGTCTGCTCCAGCGCCTCCGCGATCACCGCCCGCTCGAATTGTTCGACGCGCTCCTTCAAGGGCTGCGTGGCCGCGCCGTCGTCGCCGAAAGACATGACCGGATCGTCCGCGATGCCGAGCACGAAGCGGTCGGCGGCGTTGCGCAGCTCCCGCACGTTGCCCGGCCAGTCGCGCTGCATCAGGCCCGCGCGCTGACGGTCGGTGAGGATCGGCGCGGGGCGTTGATAGCGCACCGCCGCGTCCAGCAAAAAGTGTTCGAAGAGCGGCACGATGTCCTCGCGACGCTCGCCCAACGGCGGCAGCGCGATCGTCACCACGTTCAGCCGGTACAACAGATCGCGCCGGAACGAACCGTCCGCGACATGCTCGGCCATGTCGCCCTTGGCGGCAGCGACCACGCGGCAATTCACGCGAATCGGCTGATTCGAGCCGAGCCGTTCCAACACGCCGTCCTGCAGCACACGCAGCAGCTTGACTTGCAAGCCGAGCGGCATGCTCTCGATCTCATCCAGAAACAGCGTGCCGCCCGACGCATGTTCGAGCTTGCCGATGCGGCGTTTCGCCGCGCCGGTGAAAGCGCCCGGCTCGTAGCCGAACATCTCCGATTCGAACATCGGCTCCGGCAACGCGCCGCAGTTCACCGCGATAAACGGCTTGTCACGGCGCGGCGACAGTTCGTGCAGGCTGCGCGCGATCAACTCCTTGCCCGCGCCGGTGTCGCCGTTGATCAGGACGGAGGCGTCGGTCGGCGCGACATTGGCGATCAGCCGCCGCACCTGTTCGATGGCCGGACTCCTGCCGATGATCCGCGGCGCCACTGAGTTCTGTTCCGACAACTCACGGCGCAGCGCGATGTTCTCCAGCACCAGCTTGCGGCGCTCCAACGCGCGCCGCACGGTTTCGATCAGACGTTCGGACGCGAAAGGCTTTTCGATGAAGTCGTACGCGCCGTCGCGCATCGCCTGAACGGCCATTGAAATATCGCCGTGTCCCGTCACCAGAATCACCGGCACGTCGGGCGCACGCTCGTGGCATTGCGCAAGCAGATCGAGGCCGCTCGCGCCCGGCAAGCGAATGTCGCTGACGATCACGCCGGAGAAGTCCGCGCTGATCGTCTTCGCCGCGGATTCCACCGAGGCATGCCCGATCACGTCGAAGCCCGCCAGTTGCAGACTCTGCACGCTGGCGCGCCGCACCAGTTCGTCGTCTTCTATATACAGCACTTGCAGGCCGTGGTTCAGCATGGCGTTTTCCGTGTGATTCAGGAGCCCGTGGTTAGCGGGTCCGTTGTGTGGCTCGTCTGCACGCGCGCGCGGCGCAGCGTCAACACGAACAATGCACCGCCGTTCGGCGCGTTGCGCGCCACCAGCGAGCCGCCGCAATCGCGCGCGATCGACGACGATATCGCGAGTCCCAGCCCCAGCCCCTGGCCCATTTCCTTGGTGGTGAAAAACGGCTCGAACAGACGCGGCAGGACATCGTCGGCAATGCCGGGACCGTTATCGCTCACCGCGAACGACAGATTCGCATCGGCGACTTCGATCTCGATCGAAATGCGTGGCGGGTGGACGTCGGCGGTCGCATCGAGCGCGTTGCCGAGCAGGTTGATCAACACTTGTTCGAGCCGCAGATCGTCACAATTTGCGATCAGTTCGGGATGGTCGTCGGCGAGACTCAGTGGCATACGCGTGCCGCTCTCCGCATCGAGCAAAGCAAATTCGACCTCGACGCCCTGCAAGCGCTTTTGCAGCAACGCGACGACGTTGCGCAACGCTCGCACGATCGGCGCCCGCGCACTGCGTGGCCGCGCGCGTCCGACGAATAGTTTCAACTGATTGGTGATCTTGCCCATGCGCTCCGTGAGCGCAGCGATTGCTTCGAGATTTTCGCACGCCGACGCCTGGTCGCCGCGCTCGAGCAGCACGCGCGTGTTGTCCGAGAAACCGCGCAACGCGGCGAGCGGCTGATTCAATTCATGCGTGATGCCGGCGGCCATCTGACCGAGCGCGGCGAGCTTGCTCGCCTGGATCAGTTCGTCGTGCGCGGCACGCAACTCCTGCTCGGCGCGCGTGCGTTCGGCCACTTCCTTCTGCAACTGTTCGTTCGCCTGCGAGAGATCCGCGGTGCGCTCGGCGACCCGCCGATTCAGTTCGGCGTAGGCCTTTTGCAGCAGCGCGCGACTGCGCATCACCTCACGCACGCGAGCCCGGCGCATTCTCCAGTAGAACGCGAGCAACACGAGCGACACGTAGCCGAAGGCGGTGACGATGGTCGCCTTGCGCGCATCGGCATCGACCGGATCGACGGGCGACATGGTGATCAGATGCCAGTCCGGCTCGCCCATGCCGCGCCGCGACGCCAGATAACGCGGCGCATAGCGGCCGCCGCCGATGCGCACGATCTGCGCGTTGCCTTCGAGCATGCGTTCGATCGATACCGGCAGCGGCGCGATCGGCTGCTGCGCGTATTGACGCGCCTGATAGATCGAATCGGCGACCGGCCCCGACAGCGGCCGGATAGTGTGGTACTTCCACGCCGGCACCGACGACAGAAAAATCACGCCGTGGTCGTCCGTGACGACGAGCGGCTCGGACGCATCCACGCCCTGGAACCATTCGAGATCGAGTTTGACGACCGCCACGCCGACGATCTTGCCCTCGCGCCGCACCGGCTGCGAGATGTAGTAGCCCGGCGCCTGCGAGATCGTGCCGATGCCGAAGAAGCGGCCTACACCGCCTTTGACCGCATCGACGAAATACGGCCGGAATAGATATCCACCGCCGATGAAGCTGCCCGGCCCGCGCCAGTTGCTCGCGGCGACGCAAAAGCCGTCGAGCGGAATGATGTAGGTGACCGTGGCGCGCGCGTGGCGGTTCAGGTCATCGAGATAAAGGTTGGCGCGCTCGACATTGGCCGGCGTGGGATTGACCAGCACGTCCTGCACGATCGGATGTTCCGCCAGCAGATAAGGCAGCGATTCGTAGCGTTCGAGCGTGCTCTTCAGCGCGCTGGTCGTACGATCGACGCGCACCGCGGCGTTGCGCCGCAAATGGTCGATGCCGCTTTGCCACGCGATGCTGTAGGTGAGTCCGCACGCCACCACGAGCCCGGCGACGAGCGCGAAGAGGATCAGCAGGCGTCGCGTCACGTTGGCAATATCCGATCGGTGAGGATCGTTTATTGTGGCATAAGGCGACGCGTCGTCGGCGTCAGCTTCGTCGGCCGACGACGTGAGGGTTGGGCGCGCGGCCACCGGTTTCATACGCTGGTGTCCGCGGCCGTGAGCGTTACGTTACAGGACGTTGCCGATTGCGCGGCTTAAGCGCCGGCCGGCTCTTTGACCGCCACCTCGCCACGCAACGCGGCGTTCAGCTTGTTGCGGTCCAGTTCCTTTTCCCATGCCGACACCACCACCGTCGCCACGCCGTTGCCGACGATGTTCGTCAGCGCGCGGCATTCGCTCATGAAGCGGTCGATACCGAGAATCAGCACCATGCCCGACAGCGGAATGGTCGGCACCACGGCCAGCGTCGCGGCCAGCGTGATGAAGCCCGCGCCCGTCACGCCGCTCGCGCCCTTCGAGGTCAGCATCGTCACTGCCAGCAGCGTGAGCTGTTGCGTCCACGTGAGGTCGGTGTTGGTGGCCTGCGCGATGAACAGCACGGCCATCGTCATGTAGATGTTGGTGCCGTCGAGGTTGAACGAATAACCGGTCGGCACCACGAGGCCCACCACCGAACGCGAGCAACCGAGCTTTTCGAGCTTCAGCATCAGTTGCGGCAGCGCGGCTTCGGACGAGCTCGTGCCGAGCACGATCAGCATCTCTTCCTTGATGTACGCAACGAAGCGCAGGATGTTGAAGCCCACCGCACGCGCGATGATGCCGAGCACCACCACCACGAACACGATCGAGGTCAGATAGAACGTGCCGATCAGTTTCAGCATCGGCAGCAGCGAGCCGATACCGTACTTGCCGATCGTGAAGGCCATCGCACCGAACGCGCCGATCGGCGCCAGTTTTGTGATGATCCGCACCACGCCGAACAGCACATGAGCGAGCCCGTCGATGAAGTTCGTCACGACCTTGCCTTTCTCACCGGCCGTTGCGAGCACCGCGCCGAACAACAGCGCGATCAGCAGGATCTGCAGGATTTCACCCTGCGCGAACGCCGACGTGAGCGTGTCCGGAATGATGTGCATCAGGAAGTCGACCGAGCTTTGGCCGTGCGCCTTGGCGGCATACGACGCGACCGCCTTGCTGTCGAGCGTGGCCGGATCGATGTTGAAGCCGACGCCCGGCTTCAGCACATGCGTGGCGATCAGGCCGAGCACCAGCGCGAAACTCGAGACGACCTCGAAGTACAGCAGGGCTTTGCCGCCGACGCGCCCGACCTTCTTCATGTCTTCCATGCCGGCAATGCCCGTCACCACCGTACAGAAGATGATCGGCCCGATCACCATCTTGATCAGCTTGATGAAGCCGTCGCCGAGCGGTTTCATGTCGACGGCGAAATCCGGATAGAAATGGCCGAGTGCGATACCTATAAGGATCGCCACGATCACCTGGACGTACAGCACTTTGTGGATAGGTTTCTTCACGATAATTCCTGCGATGTGGATGAGCTCAATGGCCTGCCACGCTGCGCATCATGCGAACGAATAGTCGTCACGCCTGTGCACGGCATTAGGCCGCGACAAGGGACGAATTCAGAAATACCGGGAAGGGAAATCGGACATCGTTGTCTCCTTGCTGTAGTTGTCGGACCGTTGCGGCCGCGGGTTCTATTTTGCAAGGTCGATGCCAGCTCGATGCCTGGATCGATGCCTTGATTTTTATAGGTTTTCTGGCGATCCAGTGTACGCGCCGTCCGGGATTCTGGAAATCCGGACAAAGGCTGTCGGGGAATCCGGAATCCATTGGGACGGCGGCCTCGGGATAACCCGTAGGGCTTTCTACGGCGTGCCTTGCCTGGCAGCAAGCGCGCCATCCAACCTGCGGCCTCTAAACGCCGCCCTCTTCCAGTACCAGCAGATTCTCGTGCGAGAAACCGAGCGACACCGGCTGCCCGCGTTCGGGCAAACCGCGATTCGGATCGTTGAACACGTCGAGCGAAATCACGGCGTCTTTCACTCGGGTTCTGATGCGCACCACCGCGCCGAGGAAATTCACTTCTTCGACGGTGGCGTTCAACGTGTTGCGGCCAGGCGCGGCCGGCTCCAGCACGATCGCTTCGGGCCGCAGCGCGAGCAGGCGCTTTTTGCCCGCATCGTTCGACGGCAATTCTTGTGTCGTGGTCAGCTCCTGGCCGTCCACCACCATCCTGCCGGTCGCCGGATCCACCACATGCCCGGCCAGAATATTCAGCGTGCCGACGAACGACGCGACGAACCGCGTACGCGGAAAGTTGTAGATCTCCAAGGGCGAGCCGATCTGTTCGGCGCGGCCCTCGTTCATCACGACGATGCGGTCGGAAATCGACAGCGCCTCTTCCTGATCGTGCGTGACGAAAATCGACGTGATGCCGAGTTCGCGCTGCAACGCGCGAATGTCCTGGCGCAACGAGATACGGATCTTGGCGTCGAGTGCCGAGAGCGGTTCGTCGAGCAGCAACACCTGCGGCTTGCCGGCGAGCGCCCGCGCAAGCGCCACGCGCTGCTGCTGGCCACCCGACAATTGCCACGGATAACGTCCGCCCAGATGCGGCAGCTTGATCAGTTGCAACATCTCTTCGACGCGGCTGTTGATCTCCGCCTGCGGCCGATGCGTAATCTTCAGCCCGAAGCCGATGTTCTCGGCCACCGTCATGTTCGGAAACAGCGCATACGACTGGAACACCATGCCGACCTTGCGCTGCCGCGTGCGAAGGTGCGTGACGTCCTTGTTGTCGAGCCGGATGATGCCGCGCGTGGGCGTTTCGAAGCCGGCGATCATGCGTAGCACGGTCGTCTTGCCGCAGCCGGACGGCCCGAGGAAAGTAATGAACTCGCCGCGTTCGATCTTCATGTCGAAGTGATGCAGCGCAATGTTCGCCCCGAAGGACTTGTGCAGATTTTCGATCTCAAGGAATGCCATGATTCGCTGCCTCAGTCCGTCAAATTCGTTGGATCAAACTCGTTGGTCACACTCACTGGTCACACTTTCTGGCCGCTCATTGCGCGGGCCGAACCGAACACCTGAATCAGACCCATCGACGCCCACGTAATCGCGAACGCAATGATGGCGAGCGCCGACGGTTCGTACGCGCGGTTCGCCCCGATCAATTGCAGATACGGACCGAACGCCGGACGGTCGAGCAGACTCGCCAGCGTGAACTCGCCGATCACCACCGCAAAGGTGAGAAACGCGCCGGACAGAATGCCGGAGCGGATATTCGGGAAGATCACCTTGAAGAGAATCGTCGGCCAGTTCGCGCCGAGACATTCGGCGGCTTCGGTAAGCGAGCGCACATCGACCGCACGCAGGCCGGCATCGACGGCGCGGTACATGTACGGCAGCGAGAGCGTCACGTAGCCGAACACCAGCAGCAGGTCGGTGGCGCGCTCGTTGCCGGTGAGCGGCAGAATCGAACTGCTGTTATAGATGCGCAGATAACCGAACACGATCACGATGGCGGGCACCACCAGCGGCAACAGCGTGATGAATTCGACCACCGGCCGCAGCTTCGGCAAACGCAATTGCACCCAGTAAGCGGTCGGCACCACCAGCAACACGCCGATGACGATCGTCAGCAGCGCCATCAGAATCGAGTAGCCGAACGAGGCCTGAAAACGCGGATCGCCGAGCACGACGCTGTACGCTTCGAAGCTATAGGTGCCGCGCTTCATGCGCAGGCTGAACTCGAACGTCGCGATCAACGGAATGAGGAAGTACAGCGAACCGACGATCATCGCGGTCCACGCACCCACGCGCGATTGAGTTTTCATCGACGTCCCCTTTCAGCGCGCGAACGCAGCCAGATGTAGCCGCCGTTCGAGAGGCCGGTGACGAGCACCATGCCGAGCGCGAGTGCATAGCCGAGATTCTGGTTGTGCATCACGTCGCCGCGAATCTGCGCGTACAGCAGGATCGTGACGATGTTCAGCGAACTGCCGGTCAGCGCGTAGGCCGTGGCAACCGCGCCGAACGAATTGGCGAACAGGAGCAGCGCGGCGCCGAGCACGCTCGGCCACAACACCGGCAGCGCGACGTAGCGCCAGTATTGATACGCGGTACCGCCCAGACAATCGCAGGCCTCGCGCCATTCGCGCTTCAGACCGTCGAGCGCGGGCGTGACGATCAGCACCATCAAGGGAATCTGGAAATACAGATAGGTCAGCGTCAGGCCGGAAAAGCTCAGGACGCTAAAGCCGGTCGAGTACAGATTAAAGCCGAGGTATTTCTTCAGCAACACGGTGACGAGCCCGACGCGCCCCAACGTGCAGATGAAAGCGAATGCAAGCGGCACGCCGGCAAAGTTGGACGCGACGCCCGAAAACGTCATCAAGGTCGGACGAATCCAGCCGGGCAGTTTGCCCTGCACCGCCGCCCATGCGAGCAGTGAGCCAATCACCGCGCCGCCGAGCGAGGAGGCGGCGCTCACCTTGAAGCTGATCCAGTACGCGTCCATTACGGTCGGCTGGAGCAGGTCGCGGAAATTGGCGAGCGTGAAGTGACCTTGCGAGTCCTGGAATGCGCCGACCATCAGGAAGCCGGTCGGCAGAATCAGGAACAGCAACGCGAACGTGAAGAACGGCACCACGCCGATCCAGGCGAGTAACTGCGACGCGCGGCCCGGACCGTCGACGCGAGGCGTTGGGGTAGGCACAGGCGGAACCAGCAATTCCGGCTGCACCGATCCAGCATCCGATGAAGCGCTCATAGCTCACCCTTGGGGCAATCTGGCAAACGCACCTGGCGCGCTGCGCTCATCACGAGCGGCGGCGCGCCGGGGCGGCAAAACTTCACGCTACGGTGTTTTGTGTCGCGGCGCACTTGCTCCGCTGCCGCCGCGACCTACGAGCTACGCTCTTACTTGACGTTGGCGCCGACCGCTTCGTCCCAGTGCTTCGTGATGGTGTCCTTGTACGCGTCCTGTTGCGAGAGCGTCGGGAACACCACGTTCTTGTAGGCCGACGGCGGCGGCAGTTTGTCGAGCAGCGCTTGCGGCACTTTCTTGCCGCTCACCAGTTCGTTGTAGCGCATCGGGTGGCAGTAACCCTTCAGCCAGCCGATCTGGCCTTCGTCGGAGTACAGATATTCCATCCACAGCTTGGCTGCATTCGGATGCGGTGCGTAGGCGCTGATCGCCTGAACGTACACGCCAGCGACCACGCCCGTCTTCGGAATCACCACTTCCACCTTCGGATTGCCCTTCAGCGTGTCGCGGTCGGCCAGTGCGTTGTAGTCCCAACGCACGACGATCGGCGTGGTGCCTTGCGCGACCGACGCGGCCTTGCCGATCACCGGCACGAAGTTGCCGCTCTTGTTCAGGTTGGCGAAATACGTAAGGCCGGCCTGCCCGGCCTTGCTAGCGTCGCCCTTGCTTTGCGACAGACCGGCGGCGTACACGGCCTGGATCGCCTGGTTGGCCGAGCGCGGGTCGCCCGCCAGCGAGACAGCGTTCTTGTAGTCCGGCTTGAGCAGATCGCTCCAGTCGGACGGCGCCTTGTCGATCATGTCGGCGTTGACTTCGAACGCGAGCACGCCGTAGTAATCGCCATACCAATAGCCGTCAGCATCTTTCGACTCCTTCGGAATCGAGTTCCACGAGGCGACCTTGTACGGCTGCAGCAATCCTTCGGCCTTCGCGGACGGTCCGAACGACAGACCCACGTCGATCACGTCGGGCGCCTGCGGGCCCTTGTTGCCCTTGTTCGCCTTGATGGCTTCGACTTCGTCGCCCGAACCCGCGTCCGGATTCAGTTCGTTGATCTTGATGCCGTATTTCTTCTGAAAGCCGGCGACCAGTTCACCGTAGTTGCACCAGTCGTGCGGCAGCGCGATCACGGTGAGTTGGCCTTCCTGCTTGGCGGCGGCGATCAGTGCGTCGAGCGGCGCGGCCGAAGCGCTGCTGACGCCGGCGGCGGCGACACCCGCAACGGCCGACATCGAAAGTATGCGAG
Organism: Paraburkholderia aromaticivorans; assembly: GCF_012689525.1. NCBI lineage: Bacteria > Pseudomonadati > Pseudomonadota > Betaproteobacteria > Burkholderiales > Burkholderiaceae > Paraburkholderia > Paraburkholderia aromaticivorans. The sequence continues at coordinate 282,119 of NZ_CP051516.1, read as the reverse complement.
CTAACGCGGTGCGGTTCATAGTCTTTCCCCATCCTCTGCCGAAATTGCTACGTTTGGAAAATTTCTAGTTCGAGCTTCAGAGAGCGCGCGCGTGCATGGTTGCACTTGCGCGCCCGCACCATGTTCAGGCCGGGTTGGCCGGTGCCGAGAACATGTCGTGTTGCAGTGTATCGATGCGATCTGTACAAATCATGTCGACGCCCCATTGCGCGAGCAGTTGTGCGCGCGCCAAATCGTTGACGGTGTAGGCGAGCACGCGCAGGCCGGCGCAGTGAATCTCCGCGACCAGCCGCTCGGTGAGATAGCGTTGGTTCGCGTGAAAGGACACACAGTCCAGTTCACGCACGATGCGCAGCCAGTCGTCAGGCACTTCGTCGAACAGCATGCCGCGTTGCACCGACGGCGCCGCGTCGCGCGCCGCGGCGAGCGCCTCGAACGAAAACGACGATAGCAATGGCGGCGTCTGGCCTTCCCATAACGTCAGCGCGCCGCTTGCCACCAAAGTGCCAGTGATCTCGTCGCGGCCCGGACACGGTTTGATTTCGATGTTGGCGGCAATGCCGTCGCGCGCGCAACGCCCGGCCGCCTCGGCGAGCGTCGGCAAACGCGTGCCGGCGAATTGCGGTCCGTACCATGAGCCGGCGTCGAGCGTTGCCAGCTGCTGCCATGTGTGTTCCGCGGCGGCGCCGTGGCCGTTGGTGGTGCGCTCGAGGGTGTCGTCGTGCAGCAGGAAGAGCTGGTTGTCGGCGGATAGCTTGGCGTCGAACTCGACCATGCGGTAGCCATAGCGCACGCAGGTGTCGAATCCGGCTAGCGTGTTTTCCGGCGCCAGCGTGCCGCCGCAGCGATGCGCCGCCAGTCGCGGATAAGGCCAGTCCGCGGATAAGGTGCGATTAATCCCGTTTCCCACGTCTCGTTACCTTTCAGATAGAGCGGGTTGACTATGCTCTCGACACGTTCCCGGCCGTCACCGCCGCCTCGGTCATCATGCGGCATGCGCGGCCCCATGTTGTCTTCACGCGCGAGCCCGTGCGTAGTATCGCGCCAAGGCAAGCGCTGCGAAAGCCGGGCATACACTCGATGCTTCCACCGCGCCGTGCGTTGCAATGTCATTGTCAGGATGACGAAGCGTGCAGTCATCCCGCAGCGCGAAACATCACCGACCTATCGTCCGGACGGCAAACCCCAAGATCCATTATGGCGACGACACGGGTCAGTCATATTGCCAAAAAACGCCGCGAAATGCTCGAAACCGGACATTTCAATTCCTTTTCGAACATTTGATGTTCGAAATAGACTGCGCGCTTCGATCTGCGAAGGCTAAGTTGAAATACACAAACTTGCAAGCTGCCAAAAAAATACAACACCATTCGACTAAAGTAGTAGGCTTGACATCGTCCGGACACACATTCGTGACCACGATGTCGCAGTTAAATACAAGCTGAATCAACGCGCGTACGCATCCAGGGAAAAATGAATGTGGCAGGAAGACCGTCATCAAAGAATTCGCGCGTTGCTGTCCACGCTGCAACGCGTGTCCACGGAACGGATCATGGCGGACCTCGGGGTATCGCGCGAAACCGTGCGGCGCGATCTGCTCGACCTCGAAGCGCTCGGTGAACTGCGGCGCGTGCACGGCGGCGCGATCAAGCCCGCCGACGAAGCGCCGATCGCCGAACGCGCCCACATGCGCGTCAAATCCAAAACGGCGATTGCGAAGGCGGCCACGGGTTTGATCGCGAGCGGCCAGACGCTGTTCATCGACGCCGGTACCACCACCGCCGCACTAGCCGAAGAACTGGCGAAACTCGCGAACCTCACCGTCGTCACCAATTCGATCGACGTCGCACTGAAGATGCGCGGCGCGGTCGATCAGACCGAAGCCGCCAACGAAGTCATCCTGCTCGGCGGCTCGATCAGCGACCGCGCCATGGCGACCACCGGCGCCACCACCGTGCTCGACATCCAGCGCTATCGCGCGGACCTCGCGCTGCTGTCGCCGGTCGGCATCGACCACCGGCATGGCGCGACCAACTACGATCACGCCGAAACCGAAGTCGCGCGCGCCATGGTCGCCAACGCGGACCGCGTGGTGATCCTCGCCGACTACAGCAAGATCGGCCAGCGCAGCCGTATCTCGTACTGTCCGGTCGATCGGATCGACGTGCTCGTCACCAACAAAAAGGCGGCCGAAGCCGCCGATTTTGCATCGCTGAAAAAGAAACTCGAGGAGATCGTTCTCGCTTAGGGATTGGGTCAAGCGACTCGAGGTTTATTCCTTCACATGCATCGTATCGAGCGTACGCTTGCGCAAGCGCGTGTCGTGCAACGCGCCGGCTGCGTCGAGTACCGGATAGGCGGTCGCGCAGAATAGTGAATTGAGTCGCTTCATGTCGCTGATCAGATCGAGATGCAGCGCACTCGTCTCGATGCTTCGCAAGGTCTGTCCGGTAAGCCGGTCCAGATGCCGATAGGAATACGCGCGCTCCAGATCGCGAAAGCGCTCCTTCTCCGCGAGCAGGCGCTCGGCGCAACGCAGATCGTTGTTCAGAAACACCGACAGGCCCAGTTGCAGATTGCTGACGAGCCGCGCCTGCAAGTCGTCCAGTTCGCCCAGCCCTTCTTCCGAAAACGACAGGCGATGAGCGATCTTCTTTTCCTCGATGTCCCGCACGATCCGCTCGATGATGTCGCCCGCATGCTCCAGGTTGATCGTCAATGAAATGATGTCGGTCCAGCGGCGGCTGTCGGCTTCGTCGAGTTGCTCGCGCGAGATCAGCGTCAGATAGGTTTTGACCGCGGCGTAGAGCTCATCTACATCGTCGTCCATGCGGACCGTTTCGCGCGCTTTGTCGAGATTGTTGTGATGGATCAGATCCGCGACATTGTCGAGCATGGTGCGCACGATGTCGCCGATCCGCAGCACCTCGCGCGCGGCATGCGCGAGCGCGAGCGTCGGCGTGGACAGCGCGGTGGCATCCAGATGGAGCGGCCGCAGCTCACCGCCCGGCACCGGCCGGTTGGGCAACACGCGCACGCAGATACGCGCCACCGGGTCGATCAGCGACAGGCACGCGCAGCAACGCAGCGTGTTGTAGATCAGGTGGAAGCCGACCGTGGCTTCACGCGGATTCGCGATCAGCACCGGCAAACCGCGTGCGAGCAGCGAAGTGAACGGCAGGATCAGCAGTGCGCCGGCCAGCTTGAACGCAAAGCTGCCCAACGCGAGACGCCGCGCCGCCGCGTTTTGCGCGACGGTGCCGAGGAGCGCGAGCAGGCCGCTGCCGAGATTCGCGCCGATCACGAGGCACAGCGCGACCTTCAGCGAAATCACGCCGGACGAGGCGAGCGTTGCGGTCAGCAACACGGCGGCAAGGCTCGAATAGGACAGCATGGCGAACGCGGCGCCGACCAGTGCGTCGAGCATGGTGTCGCCGGTCAACGCACCGAACATGACGCGCACGCCGGCGCCTTGCATCATGGGCTGCGCGGCTTCGACGATCAAACGTAGCGCCAGCAGGATCAAACCGAGGCCGATCAACGTGCGGCCGGCCTGGCCGAGACGGGTTTGCTTGCGCGACAGGAACAGCGGCACGCCGAGCAGAATCAGGATCGGCGACAACCAGGACAGATCGAGTGTGAGGATCCGCGCCATCAACGCGGTGCCGACGTCGGCGCCGAGCATGATCGCGAGGCCGCTGGTGAGCGGCAACAGTCCCTGCGCCGCGAACGACGTGACGATCACCGCAGTGGCATTACTGCTCTGCACGAGACTCGTAACGCCGACACCCGAGAGGAAAGCCCGCCAGCGGCTACTGGTGCTGCGCCCCAGCACACTGCGCAGATCGGCGCCGAGGACTCGCAGGATGCCGGTGCGCACAATGTGCGAACCCCACACGAGGAGCGCCACACCGGCCAGAAGGTTTAGGAGAATCAACATAAAGCACTACGCATCCGTTCCTGCTGCCATGACCCGAACCGCATGCCGCGCGAACCGGCACCCGGGGCGTATGCCAGTAGTGTTGCACATTTTTGCCTTATTGTAATTTTGTGCTTTTAAATATAGGCTCGTGTCAAGCTGTGGATTGCTGTGTGCCGGTTCATGGTCAGTCATGCGGTGAGTACGACCACCCGACCACTTAATCACGAGGACTCTGGATGAGCCGCAACCTTGCGCTGTTCGACCTGGATCACACGTTGCTGCCGCTGGATAGCGATCAGGCGTGGGCCCACTTCATTGCCGGACTGGGTATAGAAGGCGCCGCGCGGCACGCGCAGGAAATCGACGATTACTACCAGCAGTATGTGGCCGGCACACTCGACATGGCCGCTTACCTGAACTACACGCTGGCGCCGCTTGCCCGCCACTCGCGCAAGCAGCTCGACACGTGGCATGCGCAGTTCATGCAGCAGGTGATTGCGCCGGCCATCCTGCCGGCAGCGCGCGCGCTCGTGCAACGCCATCTGGATGCGGGCGACCTTTGCTGCATCGTCACCGCCACCAATGTGTTCATCACGGAGCCGATCGGCAAGGCGCTCGGTTTCGAGCATCTGCTGGGAATCGAACTTGGCACCGAAGGCGGCGATCCGTTGGCACGCTTTACGGGAATGGCGGTCGGCACACCGACCTTTCGCGAGGGCAAGATCATGCGTACCGAGAGCTGGCTGGCCTCGCTCGGGCATCGTCTGCAGGATTTCCCGCAGAGCTGGTTCTATAGCGATTCGATCAACGACGTGCCGTTGCTGGAGCGCGTCACGAATCCAGTCGCGACCAATCCTGATGCGCGTTTGCGTGTCGTCGCCACGGAACGCGGCTGGCCGGTGATCGAACTGTTTGGCCGAGCCTGAGCGCTGACCCTGCGCCGCCGCTGCGTTATACGCGCCCCTTCCACGGTACGAGCCGCCGCTCCAGCGCACGCATACCGAGATCGAAGAGCCACGCGATCAACCCGATCAGCACGATGCCCATCACCACCACGTCGGTACGTAGAAAGCTCGACGCGTTGAGCACCATCTGACCCAGGCCCGCAGTGGCCGCGACCATCTCCGCGGCGACCAGCGTAGTCCAGCCGAAGCCGATTGCGATACGCAGGCCGGTGAGAATCTCCGGCAACGCCGCCGGCAAAACCACATGCCGCACGATCTGCGAGAAGCGGCCGCCGAGCGAATAGGCCGCATGAATCTGCTCGATGGTGGCGCTGCGCACACCGGCGCGCGCGGCCATGGCAATCGGCGCGAAGCAGGCAAGATAGATCACGACGATTTTCGCGGTTTCGTCGATGCCGAACCAGATCACCACCAGCGGCAGATAAGCGAGCGGCGGCAGCGGTCGATAGAACTCGAGCGGCGGATCGAGAAGGCCACGCGCGACCCGGCTCACGCCCATCAGGATACCGACCGGCACCGCCGTGACCGCGGCCAGCGCAAACGCGCCGAACACGCGCAACGCGCTCCATGCCAGATGCTCCGAGAGCGGCAAGCCGCCTTGAATGCGGCCGTGCCACGCGTCGAGAAAGGCGGTCCATACCGCTTCGGGCGTCGGCAGAAATAGCGGTGGCAACCAGTGCAGATGCGTGGCAAGCCACCACAACGTCGCAAGCGTCGCGACTGAGAGCGCACTCAGCGCCGCGGTCGGACCTTCGCCCGGAAGACGCCAGCCGCGCACGGGCCGCCCGGTTTGCCGCGGCCGCTTGCTGGTCTGCGCGAGCGGCACGTCACTCAACGATTCGCGCGAAGCCGTCACGACACCACCTCTTCCTGATTGCGCTCATGCAGCCGATGCACCAGCCGTTCGCGCCATTCGATGAAATCCGCCGACGACTTCACCGCGCGCGCATCGCGTGTCTGTAGAAAACGCCGTGCGAACGGCAAGTCGTAGCTATCGGCGATGCGGCCCGGACCCGGCGTCATGACGACGAGACGGGTCGCGAGAAAGAGCGCCTCCTCGACGCTATGCGTGATGAAGAACACCGTCTTGCGTGTGCGGCCCCAGACATCGAGCACGAGTTCCTGCATCGACTCGCGCGTCATGGCGTCGAGCGCGCCCATCGGTTCGTCCATCAACAGCACTTGCGGATCGCTCGCGAGTGCGCGGGCAATACCCACGCGCTGCTGCATGCCGCCCGACAGCGCATAGACCCGCGAGCGTGCATGCTTCTCGAGTCCGACGAGCTTCAGCATGTCGAGTGCAATGCGCTCGCGCTCCGCCTTCGGCACACGCTGAAAGCGCAAACCGAGCGCGACGTTGTCGAGCACATCGAGCCACGGCATCAACGCGTACTTCTGGAACACGACGCCGCGGTCCGCGCCCGGTCCGAGCACGGGTTCGCCGTTCAACCTCACTTCACCTTCAGTCGGCGGGATGAAGCCGGCAATGCAGTTGAGCAAGGTGGTCTTGCCGCAGCCCGACGCGCCCAGCGCGACCACGAACTCGCCGGGTTCGATACGCAAATCGACATCGGCCAGCGCGACGTGCGGCGCCGCGCCGCGCGCGCCTTCGTAGGCGACGTGCAGTCGCCGGATTTCAAGACCGCTCATCGCCGGACCTCATGTTGCCAATGGGAGACAGTGGGCGACGATCAATGCGCCGCGCGCTGCACGAACTGCGGATCGACGCCGGTCGAATAGTCGGCCAGCACGTTCTGGATCGTGCCTTGCGTCTTCAGAAACGCCGCGGTGGCGGCCAGCGACTTCGCCGCGCCCGATTGCGCGCCGCCGCCGAGCCATGCATTCGAAGCCTGCTGCGCCGGCGTCGGGAACGCGTACAACGCGAGGCTCGCCGGCACTTCCTGCGCGTTCGCGCCGGACTCTTTGGCGACCGCCTCGACCTGCGGCGACGCTGCCGTCCATGCGGACGTGTGGTCGCGGTAACTCGCGTCGGTCGCGGCGAGCACCTTCACGAAGCGCGCGACGAACTCGGCGTTCTGGCTGGCGAACTTGCGATCGACGACGAAGCCGTCGAACGTCGCCTTGCCGGTCTGCTGCGCGACCTGCCCCGAGGTGATGAGCACCTTGCCGTTCTTCTTGACCTTGGCCAGCACGGGGTCCCAGATATACGTCGCGTCGATGTCGCCGCGCTCCCACGCCGCCGCGACTTCAGGCGGACGCAGGTTGACGATCTTGACGTCGGACGGATTCACGCCGGCGCTCTGCAACGCAACCAGCGTGTGAAAGTGCGACGTCGATACGAACGGCACGCCGATCTTCTTGCCTTTGAGACCGGCGATGCTCGTTACGTTGGAGCCATCGCGGGCGACCAGCGCTTCGGCGTCGTTGATATTGTCGAGAATCCAGAACAGCGAAATATCCACGCCCTGCGACAGACCCGCGGCGATCGGGCTCGAGCCGGCTTCACCGAGTTGCACCGAACCGGAGGCCAGCGCGCGGATCACGTCGGCGCCGCTGCCGAGCTTGCGGTAGGTGACCTTATAGCCGGTGGCTTTCTCCACTTCACCGGTGGCCTGCGCGTAACGCCAGGGCACCACCATGTCCTGATACGCAATCACGACTTCTTTGGTGTCGGCGTGCGCCACGGAAGCAAACGGCGCAGACAATGCGAGCAGCGTAGCGAACGCGGCAAGCGGACGGAGGATGCGGTTCATCGGGAAGCCCCTTGAGCAGGTGTTGTTCGGGAGGCTTTCGACTATAGGCAGTTTGTTTGAGGCCGGTTCTAATTAATCCGCGATTGCTAATCACGCTGTTTGAGCATTGCTTTTCACGTTCGGTTGGTTAGCGGCGACTGCTGCGGTGGGCAGTCGGGCGGTTCCAGCGAATGATGGCGGATCGTGGCGCGTGCGCGCAAGCTGGCCGTTCGGCAGATTGACCTGCGGTTGACGCGGCGGGAATATCGTCGCGTCGCTAGAACCTCGCATTCCTATGATCGATTTCATTGGCCGCCTCAGCTGGTTGCTTTTCAATGTCGGCGTGCCGGTGTGTGCGCCCTTTGCGCTGCTGCCCCTGTTGAGCTTTTCGCGGTTCTATCGGCAGTCGTCCAACGGCATTGCGATACGTTCCGTGCAGAACGGACAACTTCTCTGGGTCGTCATCTCAATGTGCGCCAGCGCGTGCTATGAAATCGGAAGCGCGTTGGGCGATGCATCGACAAACAGCGCGCGGGCTTTCATGCTCGCGGGATTGCTCTGGCATGTTGTTTTTCTCGTCGCGGCGTCCATCCTCGTATCGTTCGGCGCGGCCGACTCTACGCCGCGCCCCGACTATCGGCGTGATGACGAGGCCGCCGAAAGGAGGTTGATGTGGACGTCAGCGATCATGACTGCAGCGGTGTCTGCTTCATTCGCCTTGTCTCATTATTCGTTAAACTAACTAATTTTAATTGTCTGAGCTATACTTTCGAGCACGTCCAACAGGGAGAACTTAAATGCCTAATCTGATCGACTACGTCATGGGAAATCGCGAACTGCGCAATCGCCTGATCGAACTAGCCATCCCTTTTTCAATCATCGGCAGCACCCTCTCCTCGATCTGCATGCTGCTAGCACGGTACTACCGGTAGCTAGTCGCTAGTGAAGCACCGGGACACACAGCATCGGCACTCAATGCCTGACAGCCCAAAAGAAATAAGCCTGCAACGCGTGCAGGCTTTTCTCAAACTGACAGCTAGCTAAAACGCTCAGACCACACCAGCTCCATGCGCCTGCAAATCGGCGTGGTAGCTCGAGCGAACCATCGCGCCCACGGCTGCGTGCGTGAAACCCATCTTGTACGCTTCTTCCTCGTACATCTTGAACGTGTCCGGGTGCACGTAAGAACGCACCGGCAGATGGTGTTCCGACGGTTGCAGATATTGACCGATCGTCAGCATGTCCACATCGTGCTCACGCAGGTCGCGCATCACTTGAAGAATCTCTTCTTCGGTTTCGCCGAGGCCGACCATCAAACCGGACTTGGTGGCGACTTCAGGGTGCAGCGCCTTGAAATCCTTCAGCAGCTTCAGCGAATGCGCGTAGTCCGAACCCGGGCGCGCTTCCTTGTACAGACGCGGCACCGTTTCGAGGTTGTGATTCATCACATCGGGCGGCGCGGCATTCAGAATACCGATCGCGCGATCCAGACGGCCGCGGAAGTCCGGCGTCAGAATTTCGATGCGGGTCTCCGGCGAGAGCTCGCGCGTCTGACGGATACATTCCACGAAGTGGGCCGCGCCGCCGTCACGCAAATCGTCGCGGTCGACGCTGGTAATCACCACGTACTTCAACTTCAACGCGGCGATGGTGCGCGCGAGGTTACCCGGTTCGTCCACATCGAGCGGATCCGGGCGGCCGTGGCCGACGTCGCAGAACGGGCAGCGGCGCGTGCACTTGTCGCCCATGATCATGAAGGTCGCCGTGCCCTTGCCGAAGCATTCGCCGATGTTCGGGCAGCTCGCTTCTTCACACACCGTATGCAGGTTGTGCTCGCGCAGGATCTGCTTGATTTCGTAGAAGCGCGAATTGCCGGTCGCCGCTTTGACGCGGATCCAGTCGGGTTTCTTCAGCTTTTCGATCGGGATGATCTTGATCGGAATACGGGCGGTCTTGGCTTGCGCCTTTTGCTTCGCGGTGGCGTCGTAAGCGGCGGCGGGAGCCGGCACGGCGTCAGAAGCGGGGGAAGCTGCGAGGTTCGCGGTAACGTCAGTCATTCGTTCGATCCAGTCAGGCGGTGAGGGCACCGGCCTGTGGTTGGGCGACGGCCGCGGGACTGCCGTCGAGGTTTGCGGTGAGGCGTTCTGCAAAGGTGCGGGCCACGTCGTCCCAGCCGGCGGCCACGCCAAGCGTTGCCATATCGACTGTTTCGAGCCCCGCGTAGCCACATGGATTGATGGCCAGAAACGGCCGCAAGTCCATGTTCACGTTCAGGCTCACGCCGTGATAACTGCAGCCGTTGCGGATCTTCAGACCCAGCGCCGCAATCTTGGCGCCGGCGTGCAGCCCGACGTCCGGCCCCGGCGCCACGTAGATACCGGGGGCGCCCGCCTTTCGTTCTCCGGCGAGATTATACGCCGCAAGGGTGTCGATCACGGCTTGCTCGATCCGCGTGACCAGTTCGCGCACCATCAACTTGCGGCGGCGCAAATCGAGTAGCAGGTAGGCCACTACCTGGCCGGGCCCGTGATACGTGATCTGCCCGCCCCGGTCTACTTTCACCAGAGGAATACCGCTGTCGGCAGCCAGCAGATGGGCGGGATCGCCCGCCTGGCCTAGCGTGAAGACGGGTGGGTGTTCGACTAGCCAGATTTCGTCGGGAGTGTCGGCCATGCGTTCGTCGGTGAACGCGCGCATGGCTTCGAAACTGGCTTCGTAGAGTTCGCTGCCACGCCAGCGCAGCGTGAGCGGCGTCGTGGAGAGCAAGGGAGTCGGGGAAACCGGGGTGGCGCACATGATCCCGGCAGTTTACCGAAATCTGCGAATCCTCGCCGGAGGTGGCGCGATTCGAAGTGTCGAGTCGGCGGAGTGCGGCCACGCTTTAAACCGCCAACTTGCTGGGCGCGTCTGCGCTTCGAAGCGCCGCATCACCGTGAGATAGCCGCGATTGAAGTGCCAACATGCTTCAGCGCGGCCGCATCTGTAGCGCCAGATCGCCGCGCAAGACCGTCCCGTTCGCGCGCGCCAACTCCCGCTGCGGCGCGCGATCCTTCAAACCCGCGCGCCTCACCAGAGATCAGGACCTGGGCGCCACCTTCAAACTGTACGCCAGCCGCCTCGCACACGCGCCGCCAACCGTTCGCCGATGCGCGCAAACCAGTTCAGCGCGCGCTCGTCGCAGCGTGTAGGCACGGAAAACGCCACTCTCGCTTGCCCGTTGCCCTCAGCGCTCAACCACAGCCGTTCACCGCGCCGCAACCGCAGCGTATGACCAGGTTGCAGCCAGTAATCTTCCGTATCGTCGCTGCGCGTGACCCACACCGCACCGCCACGGACGACCAGCTTGGTGCTGCGCGCCACCTTCAGGGGAACCGTTTCGCCATTCCGGATTTCAAACGCGATGCTAGAGGAAATTTCTCGCATAATGCCCTCGCAAAAAGTCGTTTCATGACTACAATCCTAGGCGTAGCAAGGGTTTACGCAAAACGATCTATTTTCACCTCTATGTGAGAAATATTGCCATGGACCTTCGGCTATTACCCGCGCTGAACGCGATCAAGGCATTCGAGGCCGCCGCCCGCCACGAAAGCTTCTCGCGCGCCGCCGACGAACTCTTTGTCACCCACGGCGCCGTCAGCCATCAGATCCGCGCGCTCGAAGCCGAACTCGGCGTCCCGCTGTTCGCGCGCGACGGCAAGCGCGTGCGGCTCACCGAGACCGGCCGGCGCTACGCCACGCACGTGCGCTCCGCGCTCATGGCGCTCGCCGACGCCACCCGTGAAATCCGCGCCGGCGACCGCGAGCGGCGGCTCGTGGTGTCCATGCTGTCGTCGTTTGCCGCGCGCTGGGTGACGCCGCGCGTCGGCAGCTTTATCGAGGCGCATCCGCAGTGGGACCTCGAACTGCTGTCCACCAACGCGCTCACGGACTTCGCGCGCGACGACGTCGACGTGGCGATCCGTTTCGGCTTCGGCAAATATTCGGGTCTGCATTCGGAGTTGTTGCTGGAGGAGATTTTCTTTCCCGCCTGCGCGCCGAATTTCAACGGCGGCAAGCTGCCGCAAACGCCGGCCGATCTGGCCAAAGTCCCGCTGCTGCGTTCCGACGACGAATTGTGGCGCCCCTGGTTCGACGCCGCCGGCCTCACCGACTGGCCCGAGCCGAAGCGCGGCGTGCTGTACCAGGATTCGTCGAATCTGCTGCAGGCGGCCATCGACGGCCAGGGCGTCGCGCTCACGCGCCGCTCGCTGGCCATGCACGAGATCGCGGCGGGCCGCCTCGTGCGGCTATTCGATGTGGACGGGCCGAGCCCGTGGCAGTACTACTTCATCTGCACGCCGCAGATGCTCGAGACCGCGCGGGTCAGGGCGTTTCGCGACTGGGTGTTCGAGGAGGTGGGACGCTTCAAGCAGCTTTTCGACCGGGCTTGCGAGCTAAGACCCGCCCCAGGCGCCGACCTGGCGGCGGACGCATTGCACGTCACGCCGTAGCACGTACAAGAAGGGCTTTAAAGCACCACTTTGACCATCGGATGGCCGGTGAGCGCGCGATAGATATCGTCGAGCTGCTCGCGGCTCGTGGCGCGCACCGTGACCGTCAGGCCCGTGTAGTTGCCACCGCTGGACGGTCGCGTTTCGATGCGCGAGGCGTCGACTTCGTTGTCGAACTGCCGCATCACCGTGACGATCGTCTCGGCGAACTCGGGGTGCGATTTGCCCATGATCTTGATCGGGAAATCGCAAGGAAACTCAAACAGTGACTCGTTCACGGAACTCATTCTCTACTCCTTGCTGCGCCTCGCGCGCTTCTTGGGTCTTGGCTCGCTGATACGCCGCGTACAGCGCCGCAAAGACCGCACCCGGCTGGCCCTCGCCGACCGGCTGGCCATCGAGTTGCGTGACCGGCAGCACTTCCTTGGTTGCCGAACTGACGATGATCTCGTCAGCCGCGCGCAGTTCGGCCTCACTGATCTCGCGCGCTTCGAAACGGATGCCGCATTCGCCCGTCAGTTCCTCGATCAAGCCGTAGCGAATCCCTTCGAGAATCTTGTGGCTGCGCGGCGGCGCGGACAACACGCCGTCCTTCACCATCCACACATTCGACGACGACCCTTCGGTCAGCATGCCGTCGCGAAACTGGATCGTCTCGAACGCATCGTTCTCCGCGGCGTATTGCGCCATCAGCACGTTGCCGAGCAGCGACACGGACTTGATGTCGCAATTGAGCCAGCGGCGATCTTCCGCCGTCACGCAACGCACGCCCTGCGTGCGTTGCGCCGCGTCCGGCAGGTTCAGCGGCGTAACCATCACGAACACGGTCGGCTGGATGCCGGCCGGAAACGCGTGACCGCGTTTGGCGACACCGCGCGTGACCTGAATATAGGCAATCGCGTCCTGATCGGCACGCAAACCACCGTCCGCCTCATTCGCCGCGACCACGCGCTCGATCAGCACGCGCCAGCCGGCATCGTCAAAAGGATTGACGATACCGATCTTGTCGACCGAGCGCGCGAGCCGCGCCAGGTGCTGCTGGAAACGGAACGGCGTGCGGCCGCCCGCATGCGCGGGGTGTGCGTAGAGCGGCGCAACTTCGTAAATGCCGTCGCCGAAAATAAAGCCGCGGTCGAGAACCGGCACGCGCGCTTCGGACAACGGCACCAACTCGCCGTTCAGATAGACAATCGGATCAGGCGAAACATCGGAAACAGCGGTCATCGCAATCAGGCTCTTACTTCTTCTTGTTGAACATGAGCATCAGCGAATCCCACACGCGGCCGACCACGCCCGCTTGCGGCACAGCCTGCAGGGCCACGATCGGGAACTGCGCGAGCACCTTGCCGTCGGCCACCAGCTTCGCCGTACCGACCTGCTGACCGTTCGCGATCGGTGCGATCAGCGGATCGATCTGCTCGATCTGCGGCTTCACCTTGTCGCCCATGCCCTTCGGCACGGTGATGTACTGGTCGCTCTTCACGCCGATCTGCACGGTGTCCTGCGCACCCTTGTAGACGCGCGGCGTGCCCACCACCTGATTCGCCTTGTACAGACGCACCGTGTCGTACGCGCTGTAACCGTAGTTCAGCATCTTCAGGCTGTCCTGCACGCGGTCGTGTTCTTTGGTCTCGCCCATCATGACCGAGACGAGACGGCGCGACGCGTCGGTCGTGCCCGGCAGCGAACGCTTCGCGCTCGCGATCAGGCAGTAACCGGCGCCTTGCGTGTGACCGGTCTTCAGACCGTCGACCGTCGGGTCGATCCACAGCAGGCGGTTGCGGTTCGGCTGCTTGATCTTGTTGTACGTGAAATCCTTGACCGAGAAGATGTTGTAGTAGTCAGGGAAGTCGCGAATCAGACGCGCCGACAGCACCGCGAGGTCGCCCGCCGTGGTGTAGTGCTGCGGATCGGGCATGCCGTTCACATCGGCGAAATGCGTGTTCTTCATGCCGAGGCGTTGCGCTTCCGTGTTCATCATGTTGACGAACTGCGACTCGCTGCCGCCAACCAGTTCGGCCAGCGCGATCGCCGCGTCGTTACCCGACTGGATGATCATGCCGTACACCAGATCGTGCACGGTCACCGGCTTGTTCGCTTCGATGAACATGCGCGATTCGTCCGTGCGCACGCGGCGCACCGCTTCGCTCGGCATGACCGTCTGGTCCATGTTGATCTTCTTCGTCTGCAGTGCTTCGAAGACGAGGTACGCCGTCATCAGCTTGGTCAGCGACGCCGGTTCCACGCGCTCGTCCGGATTGCCCGAAGCGAGCACCTGGTTGCTGGTCGCGTCGACGAGCACCCACGAGCGCGCGTTCACGACCGGCGGCGGCACTTGAGCAAACGCGGTGCTGGCGACGAGCGTGGCCGGCAGCACGACGCCGAGGGTCACGGCACGGCTAAGCGTAGAAGGAACGAAAGAAGCAACTGAGGGGAATGACGTGCGGCCGGAGGTGGAAAAACGCATAGGGTCGATTCGTGCAGAAAAATACATCGCGCGCAGGGCGCAGAGTTTGGAAGAGCCGGTCGGCGAGCGTCTGGCCGTAAAAACGGCGCGGCGCCCATTGGACTTCCGGCCACGCGATCGGTTCGCGCAGCACGCCCGCATCCGGCACCGCTGCGCGCGAAAAGACGCTACGCGTCGCGCGAACTGCCGGATGGGCGGCGCCGCGCCCAAAAAAGAGTCGCCATTATACGCGCGCTCTCCCCGTTACTTTGCGCAAAGGGCGGCGATTAATTTGCGTTTGTGCGTACCTGTACCCCAGAAAACACACATCGCGCGCCGGTTAGCGCCAGGCGTCGACGATGATCCGCTTCAGCACGTGCAGCTTGCGATGCAGAAAATGCTCCGCCCCCGGAATCACGACAACCGGCAATTCCTGCGGCCGTGCCCAGTCGTAAACGGACTGAATGGGAACCGTCTCGTCGGTTTCGCCGTGAATCACGAGCGTGTTTTCCGGCACGGGGGCGACCTCCCAACGGCTCGCCGCGGTGCCGACCAGCACCATTCGCTCGATCTCCTGACCTTCGTCACGCAGCTGCGCAGCAACGTGCGACAGCACGAACGTACCGAACGAAAAACCCGCCAGCACGAGGGGCAGATCGCTTTGGCCGGGTTCGGCGCGCATGTGATCGAGCACGGCGCGCAAGTCGTCACGCTCGCCGATGCCCGCGTCATGCTCGCCTTGCGTTTCGCCGACGCCGCGAAAATTCGAGCGATACGTCACGTAGTTCAACTGCACGAGCGTGCGCGCGAGCGTCTGCGCAACCTTGTTGTCCATCGTGCCGCCGAACAGCGGATGCGGATGCGCGACCAGCGCGATGCCGCGCGGCGCGGCGCCGTTCTCGCGCGTTTCGTCGGGCAGATCCAGCGCGACCTCGATCTTGCCGACCGGGCCGTCGATCAGATATTTTTTGGTGTGTACGTTCATGGCGAGGCTTTATTGATCGATTTTCAGACGCTCAACGATCTTGCCGTTCGCGAGGTGCGAGTCGACGATTTCGTCGATGTCGCTTTCGTCGACGTACGTGTACCAGATGCCTTCCGGATACACGACGACCGTCGGGCCGAGTTCGCAGCGGTCGAGGCACCCGGCCTTGTTGATGCGCACCTGGCCCGGACCTGCGAGACCGAGTTTCTTCACGCGTTTTTTTGCGTACTCCTGCATCTCCTGCGCATTGCAGTTCGCGCAGCTCGGGCGCTCGGCGCCGGGGTCGCGCTGATTGAGACAGAAGAAGACGTGGTACTTGTAGAAGGAGTCCATGATGTCCGGGGGCGAGACTGTCAGTGTGGGGAACGGCGCTGGATGCACGGCGGCGCGCCTGGTGTGCGAACGATTATAACGAGCGGGGCTGGCGGTCGCTGACGCTGTCCGCGCCTGCCCCACGCGCCGCGTACGCTTCACGTGTGCTTCATGCGCCGTTTGAGCCACGCTTGCTCGACGACATACGCCAGCCACACGAGCGCCGCATACGGCCAGATCCACGCAAGCCAGTGCGCCAGACCGTTGAAGTGCAGATAACGCCCTTGCCGCCAGTCGGCCAGAACGGCATCGAAATACGGATTCACCGGCAGCAGATTGACGAACACCAGCGCGATTGTCAGCGCGACGCCCGCCAGCGCCGCGCGTGATCGGCGCTGCAGACGCAACGTGAGGAGTGCCGCAGCGGTCCCGCACACAAGACCCGCCAACGCGCCGGGCGTCGCCCAGTCGAACGCGAGGCCGGACTGCGACTGCAGAAACGTCGCGCCCGCCTTCACGCACAAGGCCGCAACGATAAACAGGAGCAGCAGGCGCACGCGCGGCGCATGGCGGCGCACCGGCAACGACGCCAGCGCGAGCGCGGCGAACAGGTTGAGCGTGGTGATCACGGCTTCCCACACGTCGTCGGGCATCCAGGCGGCGACGAGCGCCGGCCAGGCGCCGACGTGCCAGCCCGGCGGCGTCCACGCGAGCAAGGCGTCTTGCGTCGTCGAATCGAAACGCAGCCAGAGCGCCCGCGGCCAGTTGCCGAGACCGAACAGGCGCGGCGCCGGGTACATCGTCGCGAACGGCCACGCCGCGACCAGACACGCGAGCGCGGCTCGATCGCGCTCGAACCACAATAGCCGCACGCGCCGCAGCAAGCCGCGATCGAGCAGCGCGCCCGTCGCCGGCGACATGATCGCCGCGCCGAGCAGTGCGCCGAGCGCGTTGGCGGCGAGATCGAGGTTGGAGGCGACACGCGTCGGCAGATAGGTTTGCACGGCTTCCATCAGGCCGGACAGCAGCCCGCCGAGCACGAAGGCGAACGCGACCGCCAGCGTGCCGCGCCAGCGCGGATAGACAGCGAGCACCACGAGCGCGCCGAACGGCATATAGCCGAGCACGTTGGTGACGACGTCGAACGCCGTCAGGTACTGCGGCATGGGATCGGACAGATAGGCAAACGGACCGAGGCCGAGCGAACGCCAGCCCGAAAACGGATACCACGAACCGTAGACGATCAACGCGGTATAGAGCACCAGTGCCTGCCGGGCGAGCGCCGACGGACGGCGCGCCCAGGGTTTCACGCTCATGCAGCGCTCCGAGGTGTGCGCTGCATGCCGGTCATTGCGCCGCGACCAGCGCCTGCACGCCGAGCCACGCGCCGATCTGCGCGACCAGATCGTCGCTGGCGGTGGCGAGCGCCTGCGCGCCGCCGGCGGCGTCCGCCGACCTGGACGGTGCCCGCGCGATGAACGTGCGCTGGCTGAGCACCTTGCCGCTTTGCGTGAGAGTCGCGCGCGCGGTGACCGCGGCGTGACTTTCGGACTGGCTGTCGAAGACCTGTTCGAACTCGCTCAGATCGACCTTCAGCACCGGCGCCGCGACGCCGTCGGCGCCCGTCAACACGGTGCCGCGCGAACTGAGCGCGCCACGCAGACGCTGGGTCAGCAACTGCGAAGGCGTCATGGTCCAGTGGCTGTTCGCATAGGTGGCCGTCTGCTGCGCGTCGGCGTAACTCAGGCGGTACATCAGCTTGTCCGACTCGAGCACGTCGGGCGCGCTCACATCGAGCACCTTCACAGCCGGCGACGTGCCTGCGGACGCTGCCGGACTCGGCGGCCCAAAGTCGTAGCGGATGTCCGAGAGCGCTGCGGGCGTACCGGCGCAGCCCGCGGCGAGCACGCCGAATGCGAGCAGCACCGCCAGCGCGGCGCTCGAGGACAAGAATCGGTGAATCGAGCGTGACATGACAATCTTCCTTTCTTCAAACCTTCAAAATCATTGCTTCAACATCATTGAGCAGCATGCGCGGCAGGCCATTTGAAGCCTGCTTCGCCGGGGCCGGGCGCCGCACCCGGCGCGCCGAACAGCACGCTGCGCGGGCTGGTGCTGAACGTATCGGCGGCGCGGTCCACTGAGCGGGCCGCGGAGCGCACGTCTTCAGCGAGCGAATTGACGCGCGGCAAGGTGTCGTAGCCGACCCGCGCCGACAGTTCCTGCACGGCGCCGTTGATCGACACCAGCGCGTCGCCGGCCTGCTGCGCGGCGGTGCCGACCTTGTTCAGGTTGGTCTCGAACGGGCCGTTCGGGCGGTTCAGTCCGGTGATCAGCTGATTGGTCGACGCCAGCGTGCGGTCCAACTGGTTGATCGTGCCGGGCAGCATGCCGGCGGCCGGCGCCATTTTCTGCGTCAGCGTGGCGACGCCGTCGGCGGCTTTCTGCAAACTCGCGGCCGTGCCTTGCAACTGCTCGGCCATTTCCGGCGAGAGCAGATTGTCGACGTCGTCCGCGACTTTTTCGAGTTTGCGCAGCAGCACCTCGCCGCGTTGCTGCAGTTGATCGAGCAAGCCGGGGCGCATTGGCAACTGCGCCACCTGTTTGGCCGACGAAGGCAGCGGCGACGTGTCGCGCCCATTGTCATCCAGCTGGATGAAGGCGATGCCCGTCACGCCCTGGAAACCGAGGCTGCCGAACGTCGAATGGGTAATCGGCGCGTGCGTATCCACGAGGATACGGATCAGAATCTGCCCCGGATGCGCCGGATCGAATTTGATCGACTGCACCTTGCCGACGTCGAGCCCGCGATAACGCACCGCAGCGTCGGTAAACAGGCCCGTCACGTTGGTGCGCGCAATCAGATCGTACGGCACCCGCACGGAACGGTCGACATTGAACAAAAAAGCCGCCAGTGCGACTGCAGCCAGCAAAACGATCGTGAAGAGCCCGGCCCAGAAGGCATGTGATTTGTTTTCCATTGTCAGGTTCCCTGGTTCACAGCGGCAATTCGGACGATGCCGGCTCAAGCGCCGCCCGCGGCAGCCTCGCGCGGCGCTCCGGCGGCAGCGCCTGCAACGCGCGGCGCCCGCGCAGGCCGAGGAAATATTCGCGGATGAAAGGATGATCGACGCCCGCGGCCTCTTCCACCGGCGCGGCGACCAGCACCTTGCGATCCGCCAGCACGGCGACGCGGGTGGACAGCGCGATCATCGTGTCGAGATCGTGCGTGACCATCACCACCGTCAGGCCGAGCGCGCGATGCAGCGCGGAGATCAGCTCGACGAATTCATCGGACGACTGCGGATCGAGCCCGGCGGTTGGTTCGTCGAGGAACAGCAGTTCGGGTTCGAGCGCGATGGCCCGCGCAATGCCCACGCGTTTGATCATGCCGCCCGACAGCGCCGACGGCATTTTCGACGCATGCTTGCACGGCAGGCCGACCATCTCGAGCTTGAGCATCACGATGTCGCGCAACAGATCTTCGGGCACCTTGCCGAGCTCGCGTACCGGCTGCGCGATGTTGTCGAACACCGACAGCGACGAGAACAGCGCGCCGCGCTGAAACAGCATGCCGGAGCGGCTGCGCATCAGCAGCGCGGTGTCGGGCAAAATGGTCGCGAGGTTCTCGCCGAACAACTTGATGGTGCCCGACGATGGACGCTCCAAACCGAGAATCTGCCGCACCAGCGTGGTCTTGCCGGAACCCGAGCCGCCGACGATCGACACGATCTCGCCGCGCCGCACGTCCAGATTCAGATGCTGGTGCACGATGTTGCGGCCGTAGCGCTTGGTCACGTCGATCACCTCGATCACCGGCTCGGCGATCGAGGGCATCGGCTGGCCGCGCACGGCCTGAGTGAGTGGCGCGATCATCCGAGCCCCACGTTCTGAAAGAGGATCGCGAACACAGCGTCCGCGAGAATCACGATGGTAATCGAGGTCACCACCGAGGTCGTCGTGCCTTCGCCGAGACTCTGCGAATTGGCCTTGATACGGAAACCGAAATGACAGCCGACGATCGCGATCAGCATGCCGAATGCGACGCCCTTGCCCAAGCCGATCCACAGATTCGCGACCGGTACCACGCTCGGCAGCGCCCGCGCGAAATAGTTCATGTCGATGCCGAGCGCGATCTTCGCGGCGAGCGCCCCGCCCGTCAGCGCGATGATGTTGGTCCACATGACGAGCAGCGGCATCGCCACGCCGAGCGCGACCACGCGCGGGAGGATCAGCCGCAGGCCGTGCGGGATGCCCATCACGCGCATGGCGTCGAGTTCCTCTGTCACGCGCATCACGCCGATCTGCGCGGTGATCGCCGAACCCGAGCGGCCTGCCACCAGAATCGCGGCGAGCACCGGCCCGAGTTCGCGGATCACCGAAAGCCCCAGGATATTGACGATGTACTGGTTTGCGCCAAAAAGCCGCAGTTGCTGCGCGGACAGATAACTGAGCACGATGCCGATCAGGAACGCGACCAGCGCGGTGATCGGCATGGCCTTAGTGCCGGCGTTATAGATGTTCGCGGAGATCTCGGTCCACGGCGTGATTTTCGGTTTGCGCGCGATCGCCAACAGGTCGAGCACGACGCGTCCGAGCATCGCCACGCCGCCATACAGATGCTCGAAGAACGAGAAGATCGCGAGCCCCAGCCGCGTGAGCGGATCGAACTTGATCACCGGCTCGGCCGTTTCACGCACGGTGTCGAGCAAGGCGATGCGCTCGAAAATGTCGCGTTGCGTGTCGGTGAGCGTGGTGTCGGGGGGCATCTTGTGGCCCCACACGCGCCACAGCGCCTGGCCGCCGACGTGGTCCATCCGGTCGATACGCGACAGGTCCCATTGACCGATGCCTTCGGCGCCGACCAGCGACCGCAACAGAGGGATCACGTGCCCCGTGGCCTTGTCGCGCGCGAGCGCGAGCGCCGTCCACTGGCCCGAGAGCCGGACGATCTTGCCTTGGCTGCCTGCCGCGACGTCGAGGCCGGGCGGAGTTTCGTAGTTCAAGGATCGTTGAATCTGGTTATCGGATTAGCGGCCATTGTAACGAAGGCGCGGCGCGGGAACCGTGCGCGCGGGCTCAACGGGTTCGCTGTCGCTACAATATGAACCATGAACGCTTCCAAGACTCCCTCTCAAGCCGATTGGCGCATCGACCGCGAGCGCGCCGTCGCCCTGTTCGGCCCGCACGCGCACGACTGGCCGATCGAAATCGTCGAGGAAACCGGCTCGACCAACGCCGACCTGATGGCACGCGTCAAAGCGCTGCCGCGCAAGGCCGGCGCGCTGCCGCGGCCGATCGTCCGGGTCGCGTATCTGCAAACCGCCGGGCGCGGCCGCCGTGGCCGTCCGTGGTATGCGGAGCCGGGCAATGCGCTGCTGTTTTCGGTGGCGTGCGTGCTGCCGCGTCCGCTTGAAGGCCTCGCGGGCCTGAGTCTCGCGGTGGGCGTCGCATTGGTCGACGGGCTGCGCTCGCTGCCGGTCGCCGGCCCCGGCCAGATCGCGCTGAAGTGGCCGAACGACGTTCTGCTCGAAGGCGACAAGCTGGCCGGCATCCTGATCGAAACCGCGTGGAGTACCGACGACGCCAGCGCGGTGGTGATCGGCATCGGCACCAACGTGAAGGGCGCGGACGAACTCGCGGCCAAAGTCGGCGCGCTGAACGCGGGCGTGCCGCCGCAGGCGCGCGGCACCGCGCCGACCGCCTTGCAGCGCGCGCTGCCCAACGCCAACCTCACCGACACGCTCGCCGCCGAGCTGAACGCGCTCGAACCGGCCTTGCAGCGCTTCGGCGCTGAAGGTTTCGCGCCGTTCCAGGCGCGCTGGAACGCGGTGCACGCCTACGCAGGCCGCGAAGTGGTGTTGCTGGAGCAAGGCCAGGAACAGATGCGCGGCGTGGCGGCGGGCGTCGACGAGCGCGGCCAGTTGCTGCTCGATACCGCAACCGGCCGCGAGACCGTCGCGACCGGCGACGTCTCGCTGCGTCTGGCCGACGGTGCCGCATGACGAGCGGCGCGCCTGATTTGCTGATCGACGCGGGCAATAGCCGTATCAAGTGGGCGCTGGTGCAGGCGGACGGTTCGCAGATCGCGGCCGGCGCGCTGACGCACGGCGGCGCGGATCAGCCGGACTGGTCGGATTTGCCGACGCCCGGCGGCGCATGGTTGTCGAATGTCGCGGGTGAAAATGTCGCGGCGCGGATTGCCGCATTGCTCGACGCGCGCTGGCCGCACCTGCCGCTCACGACGATCCGTGCCTCCACGCAGCAATGCGGCGTGACCAACAGCTACACCACGCCGCATGCGCTCGGCAGCGACCGCTGGGCCGGCATGATCGGCGCGCACGCGGCGTTTCCCGGCGAACATCTGCTGATTGCGACGTTCGGCACGGCGACCACGCTCGAAGCATTGCGCGCGGACGGCTGCTTTGTCGGCGGTTTGATCGCGCCGGGCTGGAGCTTGATGATGCGCTCGCTGGGCGAACACACGGCGCAACTGCCGACGCTCGACGCCCACGCGGCACGCGGTCTGCTCGACGGCAGCACGCCCGATGCGCCGCGCAGCGGCCCGTTCTTCGCGACCGATACGCCGCGCTCGTTGTCCGCCGGTTGCACGTTAGCGCAAGCGGGTTTGATCGAGCGGATGTGGCGCGATCTGCAGGATGAATGGCAGGTGCCGGTGCGACTCGTGGTCAGCGGCGGCGCCGTGGACGAAGTGGCGAGCGCACTGAAAGTGCCGCATACTCGCCACGATTCGCTCGTGCTGTCCGGTCTTGCGCTGATTGCTGCCGAGCGCGCCATGGAACGCGGCAACTGAATCGCGACCATCGGCATAACGGCGGCTTAACTTCTGGACGGGGAAAACCAACAATGCTGCGCTGGCTGATCGCCATATTGTTTCTTGCCAACATGCTGGCATTCGTCGCGGTGCGCGGCGTTTTCGGCCCGACGCCCACAGCCGGCGGACGCGAGCCCAACCATCTGAATCGCCAGGTTCATCAGGAATGGTTGAAAGTGCAGCCGGTCACGGCGGCCGAAGCCGCCGATCAGGCCGTTGTAGGCGGCCCGACGCCGGTGGCGCCGATTGCGGCATCCGCGCTTTCGCAGTAAGTCGCTTGCCGTCTTGCGACGTGTGCGATGCGAGTCGCGAAGTCGATGAGTGACTCCCGCGGCAGCCGGCCACTAGCCCTGCGTACGAACCTTCTTCAGTAGTGCGGTAGTCGAGCGGTCGTGCTCGAAGGGAATCGCCAACGCCTTACCGCCCCAGCTTCGCACGATGGCCGACTCGGGCAACACGTCCATGTCGTAGTCGCCGCCCTTCACGAGCACATCCGGCCGCACTGCCGAAATCAACTCGACGGGCGTCTTCTCGCCGAAGCACACCACGTAGTCGACACTCTCCAGCGCCGCCAGCAAGGCCATGCGGTCAGCCTCGTTATTGATGGGCCGATCGTCGCCTTTGCCGAGCATGCGCACCGACGCATCGCTATTTACGCCGACGACCAGGCAAGCGCCCAAAGCCTTGGCATCGGCGAGATAAGTCACATGCCCGCGATGCAGGATATCGAACACTCCGTTGGTAAATACAACCGGTGCGTTGAGCGAAGGACGCAGCGTCACCAGTGCATCGCGCGTGAGAATCTTGCGTTCAAAAATGGCAGCCATGGAGGAATCGGAGAGGACAGGAAGGTGACGTCACCATACACGATGGGTCGCATGAAACAAAACGGCCTGGCGCACATGAGTGCGCCAGGCCGTTCATTTTCAAACCAGTTCGCAGCGCGCGGCGCCGCAAACCGAGTCACATGCTCGCGACCCTCAGGCCGGCTGTTCAGCCGACTTTTGATCGGCCTGCAGACGCAGGACCACTTCCTTGCGGTAGCGGTTCAGTTCCTGCGCCGTATTGAACGTGCGCTCGAACAGAATGGATAGGTTGTGCAGAATGCGCTCGACCACTTTCTTTTCCCAACTGTCGTCGAAACGGATCTGTTCGTCGAGCCAGCGCTCGAGCCATTCCGGATCCGGCAGACGCGACTGAATCGTGTCGCGCGGGAACAGCGCCTGGTTCACGTGCAGGTTGGTGGGGTGCAGCGGTTTTTCCGTGCGGCGAGCCGATGCCATCAGGACACCGATCTTCGCAAACGCGGCGCGCGCGATGTCGCCGGTTTGCGCCATCGCCTTCTTCATGTAGCGCAGATACGCGCCGCCATGCCGTGCTTCGTCGCGCGAGATGGTTTCGTAGATTTGCTTGATGACTGGCTCGGTGTGCCATTCGGCTGCACGGCGATACCAGTGATTCAGGCGGATTTCGCCGCAGAAGTGGAGCATCAGCGTTTCGAGCGGCGGCGCCGGATCGAATTCGAAGCGCACGGCGTGCAGTTCCTCTTCGGTCGGGCACATTTCCGGCTTGAAGCGGCGCAGATATTCCATCAGCACCAGCGAATGCTTCTGTTCTTCGAAGAACCACACGCTCATGAACGCGGAGAAATCGCTGTCGTGATGGTTGTCACGCAGAAACATTTCCGTTGCGGGCAACGCCGACCATTCGGTGATCGCGTTCATCTTGATTGTCGCTGCCTGCTCGTCGGTCAATAGCGATGCATCGAACTTGTCCCAGGGAATGTCTTTCTCCATGTCCCATCGAACGGATTCGAGCGATTTATAAAGTTCCGGATAAAGCATGGTGTTCATAGTCCCACCCCTGTTCTGCGCATACTGTGTGTGTCTGTCACTACTACGAGTAGTACGTTTGCTCACGACGAACGGATCGCACCCATATGTGCACCGTTTGCCGGCCAAGCAGTCAATTTTACGCGGTAATCGGCCGCCTAGATGCACCTGGCGACAAAGAAGTCCAGGCGTTTGCGCCTGCGCGTCTGTCCCTACGTTACGCGCTGCGCGGCCAACCGTGGGTGAGGGATGCCCTGTGCCTGAGGTCGAGCCAGTTTGCGATGAAAACCGCACCGTCCAGCCCTGCGCCGGTGTTGCCGGCGGCAAATGGAGCAAGGGCGGCTGGATTGGTAGTTTTCAGCGCACGCCCAAAAGCCCAAAAAAAGCTTACATAATGATAGCACGCTGACTTGACCGAACCCGCGCCGTAACAGCAGCAATTCCAGTGCCTGGCTGACCTCGCGCAAGAAAAATCGTGCGATTCGCGAAGTGTGGCGGACGATCGGGGTCAAAACCATGACAGACGGCGAACTCGCCTTTCTGTGCGGCGTCGATACCCGCGCCACGCCACCGCGTTTCATTCCTACCTTTAAATAGACTTTTTCGTGGTTTTCGGGCTGACGCTTGCGCCGCTCGTGTGCTTTGTGGCCGCCGGCGCTCGCTTCGCCGCCGGCCGTTTGGCCGCAGACTCCGCGGATTCCGCGTCTCGCGCCGGCGCCTGCGGCGCGTTGGCCGCTGGCTCGCCGCCGGCTGCCGAAGCGGCCGCATCGTCCGGGACAAAATCAGACGCCTCCGCACCCGCACCGGCGGCCGGCGGTTGCGTCATTGCGAACTGGGCGATCTGGTTGAACTGCGATTGCAGCAGATTCCACCACGCGGATGCGTCGAATGGCGGCGTGGCTGGCGTCTCCTCTTCCCCACCAGCCGGCTCCTCAGCCGACGAAGCGGCCCTCGCCGCAGCAGCCGGCGCTGGTGCCGGGGCAGGCGCCGCCGGATGCGGCCAGCCCTTCGCGGGCGCGGGACTCGGCGCGGCCGACTCCGCCGCGGGTTGCGACATCGACGACTGCGCGAACGCGCCAAACGCGCGCAGTGTCGCGAGCGTCGCGCGCTGCACTTCGAGCGCCTGAATCGCGGACTGCAGCATGCTCAGATTCAGCTTGAGCCATTGCTCGACCGCCCGCATGTCGGTGATGCGTTTGTCGAGTTCCTCGACATTGGTGAGCGGCGCCATCATGTCGGACATCATCGAGAGCGAAGGTCCGAGGCCGCCGCCGGCCGGCTGCGCACCCGAAAAAGCCGAGCCGAACGGCGACAGCCGCATCATGCCCCACATGCGTTCGAGCATTTCAGCGGGCGGGAAACCGGGGAAGCCGGGAAAGGGCGGCGTGGAATCAGGAGTATTGGTCATGCTTGTCGCCTCGCTGCGTAAATTGAAGAAGAAGCGGTAAGGAAGGGGCGCCGTCCCGCGCGCGTCTGTTTCGATCATACCGTGCGGAAGGCGGCCTCAGGAGCGCTCGCCGCCTGTCGCGCCGCCGTTCGACGGCTGACCGCGCCACGGGTCGGCGCCGCCGAAATCCGGCGCGCGCCGTTCGCGCAGCGAGTTCACGCCTTCGCGCACATCCGGCCCGGCAAAGCCCATGAATTCCAGCGCGAGCGACGTATCGAACGCCGGCCCCGCCGAGCGCAGCCAGTTGTTCAACGCGTACTTGGTCCAGCGAATCGCCGTTTGCGAGCCGTTGGCCAGCTTCTGCGCAACTTCGAATGCTTTGGGCAGAAGATCGTTTTCGTCGACGGCGAGCGAGACGAGACCAATGCGCTCCGCCTCTTCACCGCTCACCGGCTCGCACAGCATCAGGTAGTACTTGGCCTTCGCCATGCCGCACAGGAGCGGCCAGACGATCGCCGCGTGATCGCCCGCGGCCACGCCCAGACGCGTATGGCCGTCGATGATCCGCGCCGTCTTCGTCGCGATCGAGATGTCGGCGAGCAGCCCCGCGACGAGCCCCGCGCCCACCGCCGGTCCGTGCATGGCCGAGACGACCGGCTTGCTGCAATTGATCACGTTGTAGACGAGATCGCGTGCCTCTCGCCACACCCGCGCCCGCACGTCGAAATCGGTCGCCATGTCTTCGACGAGTTGCAAATCGCCGCCCGCCGAAAAGCCCTTGCCTTCGCCGCGAATGATCGCGACGCGCGTGTCAGGATCGCGGTCGATGTCGCGCCAGATCTCGGCGAGTTCGAAGTGCATGCGCGCGTTGGCAGTGGCAAGCGCGCTCTTGTTGGCGCCCTCGCCGCTCATCACGACTTCGAGCACACCATGCGGATGGCGATGCAACTGAAGCGACTGATAGTGCGCGTAGAACGCGTCGTTACGGTGTGGTGCCTGAGACATGATGAGCAATCCGTGTATCGGTGTGTCGGTTGAACCGTGCCGTGTTCATTCAACGCGGCTGATAAACCCACTTCGCATTCTTGATTTCGACCATCACACGCGCCCGCTGATCGAGCCCGAGGTGATCCGTGGCGCTCATGTTGACGACGCCGTTGGTATCCGCGAAACCGCGTGTCGCTTCGAGCGCATCGCGCAGCGCGCGGCGAAATTCCGGCGTGCCCGGCGCGCCGCTTTTCAGCGCGATCGGCACGGCGTTGTTGAGCAACATGCCCGCGTCCCAAGTATACGAGCCGAACGCCGAGACGCTGCCCGCTCCGCGCACTGCTTCGAAGCGCGCGATGTAGTCGAGCGCGAGCCGCTTGGCCGGATGATCCGCCGGCAATTGCGCGGCGACCAGCACCGGACTGGCGGGCAGGAAAGTGCCATTGCAATCGGCGCCGCACACGCGCAGGAAGTCGTTATTCCCGACTCCGTGATTGTGATAGATCATCCCTTTGTAGCCGCGCTCCCTGAGCGTCTTCGGCGGCAAGGCGGCGGGCGTGCCGGCCGCGCCGACCACCACCGCGTCGGGATGCGTCGCGAGAATCTTGAGGACCTGGCCGGTCACGCTCGGATCGGTACGATTGAAGCGTTCGCTCGCCACCATCTCGATGTGATGCAGTTGCGCGAATTTCGCGACCTCGGTATAGAAAGTCTCGCCGAGCGCGTCGGCCTGGCCGATGAACGCGATGGTTTTGACGCCGTGCAGGCTGGCATGTTCGGCAATCGCCGACGCCATCATCGCGTCCGTTTGCGGCGTCTTGAAGACCCAGTGGCGTTTCGCATCCACGGGCTCGATGATTTTCGCCGATGACGCCAGCGAGATCATCGGCGTTTGACCTTCGGCGACCACATCGATCATCGCGAGCGAATTCGGCGTGATCGACGAACCGATGATCGCATCGACGTGATTTTCGGAGATCAGCTTCTTGGTGTCCTGCACGGCCTGCGTGGTATCGGATGCGTCGTCGAGCACGATGTATTCGACGCTCTGACCGCCGATCTGTTTGGGCAGCAGCGCAACCGTGTCGCGCGCGGGAATGCCGAGCGAAGCGGCCGGTCCGGTGAGCGACAACACCAGGCCGATTTTCACCTGCGCCAACGCGATGCCGGGCAATACACCGGCCAGCGCCGCGCATAGCGCAACGGCACGACGCGCGAGGCGATCGCGCGAGGGCGTCAGGCGCGAGTGGCTGGACGCGCGAGCGCGCCGGGTTTCGGGTTCAAGGGATTCGATTCGCGGCATGCTGTCTCCTCACGTCGGTTTTTCGTTTTGATGTGCTGCCGATGTCCCGGCTCATGCCCTGCTCACGCGTTGTTCACACGCGGCTTCGCGACGGTCCTGCGATGAACCCGCAGTCGGCCACCCCGGCCATGCCGTCGCGCCAGTCAGTGTAGCCGCGCGCATTCGCCGCGGCATCGGGCGAAACCCTTTCGAATCCAGCGCGGCGCGCTGCGGACGCGGTTCGGACGCCGCGTTCCGCACAAAAGCAGTGCGTCAATCCAGCGGCGCAATGCCCTGGTCGATCGAACCGAAAATCGACTTGCCCGCTTCGTCGAACATCTCGATCTTCACCGTATCGCCGTACTTCATGAACTCGGTCTGCGGCGCGCCGTGTTCGATGGTTTCGAGGCAGCGCTTCTCGGCGATACAGCAATAGCCACGCTTGGCGTCCTTGTTCGACACCGTGCCCGAGCCGACGATCGCGCCCGCGCGCAGATTGCGCGTCTTCGCCGCATGCGCGATCAACTGGCCGAAGTGGAACACCATGTCGGTGCCGGCGTCCGGCTGACCGACTTTCTTGTTGTTCCAGTGGACGATCATCGGCCGATGCACGCGGCCTTCGCGCCAGTGTTCGCCGAGTTCGTCGGGCGTCACTGCGACCGGCGCGAACGACGTGGCCGGCTTGCTCTGGAAAAAGCCGAAGCCCTTCGCGAGCTCGGCGGGAATCAGATTGCGCAGCGACACGTCGTTGACGAGCGTGATCAGACGCACGCTGCGGAGCGCCTGGTCGGGCGTGGCGCCCATCGGCACATCGCTGGTGATCACGGCGACTTCCGCCTCGAAGTCGATGCCGAATGCTTCGGACGCGCACAGCACGTCGTCTTTCGGGCCGATGAAGTCGTCGCTGCCGCCCTGGTACATCAGCGGATCGGTCCAGAACTCCGGCGGCATGTCCGCGCCGCGCGCGCGCCGCACCAGCTCGACATGGTTCACATACGACGAGCCGTCGGCCCACTGGAACGCGCGCGGCAGCGGCGCCATGCAGTCCTTGGCGTCGAACGGGAAGGTGTTGCGCGCGCGGCCCTGATTGAGCGCGTCGTACAGATCCTGCAATTGCGGCGCGTAGAAGGCCCAATCGTCGAGCACGCGCTGCAACGTGGGCGCGATCGCGTCGGCGACAGCCGCGGTGTGCAGGTCGCGGGACACGACGATCAGCTGGCCGTCGCGCGTGCCGTCCTTCAGCGTGGCAAGTTTCATAGAGGAATGAACCGTGTTAGTGACGATAGAAGGAATCTATTCTACGATGGTGAATCGGCGCGGCCCAAGTGCCTGCGATCCGCCTCATCCGTGTGTCACTTTTTGAATGCGCTGCGTGCGCCTCGCTCATGCCTCCAAATGCCCGCTCCGGCGCCATCCGCACCGACGCTGACTCCGCTGAACCGCTCGACCCGAACGAACCCGACGACGAAGGTGGCGAGAACGGCGAGGAAAAGCTGCGCTCGGGCATCCAGTCGATCGAAGTCGGCTTCAAGTTGCTCGATGTGCTGACCCACGAGCCGCGCGCCATGATGCTGCGCGATCTCGCGCAGCGTGCCGGCATGAGCCCGGCGAAAGCGCATCGCTATCTGGTGAGTTTTCTGCGCCTCGGTGTGGTGTCACAAGACCCCCTGTCGGGCCGTTACGAGCTGGGCGGATTCGCGCTGCAACTGGGACTCGCGCGGCTCGCTCGCGTCGACGGCGTCAAGCTCGCGCGCATCGCGCTGTCCGAATTGCGCGACCGGCTCGATCTCACGGTCGGCATCGCGGTATGGGGCAATCAGGGGCCGACCATGGTGCA
This sequence comes from Paraburkholderia aromaticivorans, assembly GCF_012689525.1. Lineage (NCBI taxonomy): Bacteria > Pseudomonadati > Pseudomonadota > Betaproteobacteria > Burkholderiales > Burkholderiaceae > Paraburkholderia > Paraburkholderia aromaticivorans. Next base: position 252,146 of record NZ_CP051516.1, on the reverse strand, counting down.
TTGGATGGAATCGAGCTATCCGGCAAAGGCGTCCCTCAAACTCGGCGACGTGATGCCGCTGCTCGGTTCCGCCACCGGTCTGTTGTTCGCCGCGTATCTGCCGTCGAGCAAGACCGCCGCAATGCTCGAACGTGAACTGGCCGACTCGCGCCGTTCGTCGCATACGGGCGGCCCGCGCACCCGCGACGAAGTCGAACGGGTCCTCGCGCAAGTGCGAGAGCATCAGGCGGCGCGCGTCGAAGGCATGTTGCTGCCGACCATTCACGCGTTCTGCATGCCGGTGTTCGACTCGACCGGCGAACTCGCGCTCGGCCTCGTCGCGCTCGGTCATGAAGGCGCGTTCGATATTCGCTGGGGCGGCGAGATCGATACCGCATTGCGCGAGTGCGCAGAAAAGCTCTCGTATGAGCTGGGGTATAGTGCGTCGCCGCGCGACGAACAGGCGTGATGCGGCGCGTTGAGCGCGTGGTGATCGCAGGCTCTGAAGCGGACTCGGTCAGCGCGGCGGCGGCACGGCGCCGCATGTGCTTACGGGTCTTGAACGTGCGCGTGTTTTCATCGGCGCGGAACATCGCTCGCGGCGGCGCGGTCGAATCGGTTCGCTGCCGGTCTTGTACGCATCAGGCATCAGGCCTGGCGCCTTTGTCGTATTCACCGCCGCTCGCACGCGCTGCTCGTCGATCCCGAAGCTTTCTGCCCGCACACATTCACTGACCGATGTCCTCAGCCCCCGCCACCCGCCGTTCCGATCGCACGCCGCCCAGCGGGCCGCGCACCGGTTTGCGCGTGTGGCGCTGGATCGTGGTGCTGCTGATCGTGGCGGTTTTGCACTGGATCGCGGCGCAATGGGTCGAGCGCAATCGCGCGAACCTCAATCCCTCCGACAACGAGCATGTGCCGGTGCAAGTCGCATTACTGACGCCCGAACGTATCGAACGCAAACCGGCCGCCGCGTCGCCCGCGCCTGAACCAGCGCCCGCGCGCCACGCCACGGCGAGCAAGCCGCGCGAACATGTGCTGACTGCCCTGCAATCGGCAAAGCAAGCCGCGCCGGCGGTACCTGTTGCGGCATCGGACGCCGTCACAAGCGCTCCGGCTGCAGCGTCGAGCGCCAACACAGCACCCAACACCGCCGCCAGCACCGCCGGCGCCGCCAGCGCGCCCGCTGCCGCGAGCGCGCCGCAAGCGTCGCCCGGTGTGAAGTTCTCCGTCCCGCCATCGGGCGAGTTGCAGTACGACACGTTCTACAACGGCGTGCGCAACCAGCCCGGCACGATCCACTGGAGCAGCAACGCGCAAAGTTATGAAATGGTGGTCTCCGTGCCGCTGCCTTTCGTCGGCACCTTCGTGTATTCGAGCCATGGTCGCATCGACGCCTTCGGCCTCGCTCCAGACCAATACGTCGAAAAACGCGGCCGCCGGGCGGAAGACATCGCGATCTTCAACCGCGCCGATAAGAAGATCGCTTTTACGCGCACCCCGGCCACCCTGCCGTTGCCCGACGGCGCGCAGGACCGTTTCAGCATGGTGATGCAACTTGCCAGCCTCGTGCGCGGCGACCCGGGCGCCTACAAGCCGGGCGTGACGCGCCAGTTCTTCGTGGTCGATAACGATAGCGGCGAGAACTGGCCGGTCGAGACGATCGGCGACGAAACCATCCGCACGGCCCAAGGTTTCCTCGACACGCGTCATTTCAAACGCCTGCCCCGCCATGACGGCGATTTACGCCGCATCGACGTGTGGCTCGCGCCGTCGCTCGGTTGGTTGCCTGCGCGCATAATTCAGACGGAACCGAACGGCACGCAATTCGAACTGGTGTGGCGCGGCAAGCTCAATGTCGACTCGGCTGGCAGCGCTCCCAACAGCAATGGCGGCGCGGCCACAGCGTCTCCTGACAATTCCACCAGCCCTTCGGCTCCGGCCGCATCGGCAGTTACGCCCGAGACCACGCCCTCTTCGCCGGTCGATCCGACCGACCCCGGCATCATCAAACCCTGAATCCACGAACTCGGACAGCGTTTCGATCGGATCGGAGAAACTTCCGCAACGAGCCTGACTCGCGCCACCTGCTGCAACCGTTCGCGCCTATGCTGCGTATATAGATCAGCCCGGCAAGCAAGTCGCCAAGTGAAGTGGCCAAGTGGCACTCAGCGCGCGAATGGACCCTTCCACTGCGTTCCCCTTCAAAGGAGCCCGCATGCAAGTGAACATCAACGGTATCGAGACGCGCTATGTGCTGAGCAACGAGGGCGGCGGTCCGTGGCTGACGTTCATCCATCAGCTTGGCGGGGATTTGTCCGTGTGGGATCAGCTCGCCGGCTATTTCCGCGACGACTACACCGTGCTGCGCTACGACGTGCGTGGCCACGGCAAGACCGCCGCATCCGGCGCGCCCTTCGGCATCGCCGATCTGTCACACGATCTCGTCACGCTGCTCGATGCACTCGACGCACCCAGTACGCATCTGGTCGGCATGTCGATGGGCGGCATGATCGCGCAGCAATTCACACTCGATCATCCCGCGCGCGTCGATACCTTGACGATCGCCGACAGCAGCGGCGGCACGCCGCAGGAAGCCCGAGCCACGTGGGATCAGCGTGCCGCGGCGGCCCGCGACGGGGGCATGGCGTCGCTCGTGCCCGCGACTTTGAGCCGCTGGCTGACCCCCGATTTTCAGGCCGCGCACCCCGAAGCGGTCGAGCAGATCCGCGATGTGTTAGCCCACACGTTGCCAGAAGGCTACGCCATGGCGTGCGAAGCCCTGCGCGATTTCGACGTACGCAGTAAGCTGGGAGCAATTCGATGCCCAACATTGACCGTGGCGGGCCGCCACGACACGGGCACGCTGCCTGCTTCCACACAGGCAATAGCAGACGCCATCGAAGGCGCACGTTTCGAACTGCTGGATGCCGCTCATCTCGCGCCCATCGAGCAATCTCACCGTTTTGCTGGACTGCTTGAAACGTTTCTTGAAAGGCCGGTCTAACCGGTAGGTTCGGAACTTGACAAGCGTCAATCCGGACCCACCCCTTGAATTCCAAACCATACGCTCCACCTATGGCGCAGGAATGGCCAGGAGCCAACGGAAATAAGGAGTGTCGCCATGCAAATGATCTACAACAGCCCCAATTATTGTGTCGTCGAGTTTCCGCCGCAGGAAGGCCCGCTGGCCATGAAGTCAGGCGGCTACGAGATCGTCGACAAAAACATGCAGCGTGAGATCTATATCGACGGAGCAATGGCGGCGCGTTTTCGCGAGCACGTGCAGAAGCTGATTGAAGAGGAACCGTCGCTGGATGAAGTAGACGAATTCCTCGGCCAGTTCGACAGCCTGATGCATCAACCGGTGATTCTTCACTAACCGCGAGGTTCGGCTTAGCGTTTTTGGCGACATACATCGACCGCGCCGTCCGCCCCCGTAAGTGGACACGCAGGCGGCTTTTACAAGACGGTCGGCAAATATGAAGTGGCCCAGCAGGCTTTTGCCTCGCTGGGCCGTTTTCTTTGTCACGCTGCTTTCCCGCTCTTGATCATGCGGCGCCTCGACAGCCAAAGGCGGCTGCTCATCCCGCGCCGGGCGGATCTGTCTGGCAGCGGCTACAATGACAGGTTTCCCGAAAAAGCCGGCGCAAGCCCTCGTCCGCCATGAACCAGCCCGCTCAAACCGCCACGCCAGTCCGCCCCGACGCCGCCTACACGCGCGGCACGGCGCTGCCCGCGCTGCTCAAGTCGCGCATCCTGATCCTGGACGGCGCAATGGGCACGATGATCCAGCGCTACAAGCTCGACGAAGCCCGCTATCGCGGGGAACGCTTCAAGGACTACGGGCGCGACATCAAGGGCAACAACGAGTTGTTGTCGATCACGCAACCGCAGATCATCGGCGAGATTCACGAGCAGTACCTGGCGGCGGGCGCAGACATCATCGAAACCAACACGTTCGGTGCAACCACGGTCGCCCAGGCGGACTACGGCATGGAAGCGCTCGCCATCGAGATGAATCTCGAGTCGGCGAAACTCGCCCGCACCGCTTGCGACAAGTATTCGACGCCCGACAAGCCGCGCTTCGTCGCCGGCGCGATCGGACCGACGCCGAAGACCGCGAGCATTTCCCCCGACGTGAACGATCCGGGCGCGCGCAACGTGACGTTCGACGAACTGCGCGCGGCCTACTACGAGCAGGCCAAGGCTTTGCTCGACGGCGGCGCCGATCTGTTCCTCGTCGAGACCATTTTCGACACGCTCAATGCGAAAGCCGCACTGTTCGCGCTCGACGAACTGTTCGAAGACACTGGCGAGCGTTTGCCGATCATGATCTCCGGCACCGTCACCGATGCGTCGGGCCGCATTCTGTCGGGTCAGACGGTCGAAGCGTTCTGGAACTCGCTGCGTCATGCGAAGCCGCTCACGTTCGGTTTGAACTGCGCGTTGGGCGCGGCATTGATGCGCCCGTATATCGCGGAACTGGCCAAGCTGTGCGACACGTATGTGTCGTGCTATCCGAACGCGGGCTTGCCGAATCCGATGAGCGATACGGGCTTTGATGAACTGCCCGCGGATACCTCAGGCTTGCTGAAGGAATTCGCACAGGCCGGGCTGGTGAATATCGCCGGCGGTTGCTGTGGCACGACGCCGGAGCATATTGCGGCGATTGCTCAGGCGCTGGCCGAAGTGAAGCCGCGCCAATGGCCGACGCAATACCGCGACGCAGCCTGAGTCGAGCGGCGCCTCGCTGAGCAGGCGCCGCACCTCCGCCATCGAACACGACGCACCTAATCGCAGCAAACGAGCACATACGCCATGACCGATCACACCATGCGCCTTGCCGGCCTCGAGCCGTTCAACGTCACGTCCGGGACGCTTTTCATCAACGTCGGCGAACGCACCAACGTGACCGGCTCGAAGGCGTTCGCGCGAATGATCCTGAACGACCAGTTCGACGACGCGGTCGCGGTCGCGCGCCAGCAGGTCGAAAACGGCGCGCAGGTTATCGACGTCAACATGGACGAGGCGATGCTCGATTCGAAAGCGGCGATGGTGCGCTTCATGAATCTGATCGCGTCGGAACCGGATATCGCGCGCGTGCCGATCATGATCGACTCGTCGAAGTGGGAAGTGATCGAAGCGGGTCTGAAGTGCGTGCAAGGCAAAGCGATCGTCAACTCGATCTCGCTGAAGGAAGGCGAAGAAGCATTCCGCCATCACGCGAACCTGATTCGCCGCTACGGCGCGGCCGCGGTGGTGATGGCCTTCGACGAAAAGGGCCAGGCCGACACGTTCGAACGCAAGACGCAAATCTGCAAGCGCTCGTATGACTTCCTGGTGAACGAAGTGGGCTTCCCGCCGGAAGACATCATCTTCGATCCGAACATCTTCGCGATCGCGACCGGCATCGAAGAGCACAACAACTACGCCGTCGACTTCATCAACGCGACGCGCTGGATCAAACTGAATCTGCCGTACGCGAAGATCAGCGGCGGCGTGTCGAACGTGTCGTTCTCGTTCCGCGGCAATGATCCCGTGCGCGAAGCGATTCACACCGTGTTCCTCTATCACGCGATCCAGGCGGGGATGGACATGGGCATCGTCAACGCGGGCCAGCTCGGCGTGTATGCCGACCTCGATCCGGAGTTGCGCGAACGCGTCGAAGACGTCGTGCTGAACCGCCGTGACGACGGCACCGACCGGCTGCTCGAAATCGCCGACAAGTTCAAAACCGGCGCCGCGAAGAAGGAAGAGAACCTCGAGTGGCGCAACCAGCCGGTCGAGAAGCGTCTGTCGCACGCGCTCGTGCATGGCATCACCAACTTCATCGTCGAAGACACCGAAGAAGTCCGCGCGAGGATCGCCGCGGAAGGCGGCCGCCCGATCAACGTGATCGAAGGCCCGTTGATGGACGGTATGAACATCGTCGGCGACCTGTTTGGTCAGGGCAAGATGTTCCTGCCGCAAGTGGTGAAGTCGGCGCGCGTGATGAAGCAGGCCGTCGCGCATCTGATTCCGTACATCGAGGAAGAAAAGAAGCTGATGGCCGAAGCCGGCGCCGACGTGCGGGCGAAGGGCAAGATCGTCATCGCCACGGTGAAGGGCGACGTGCACGATATCGGCAAGAACATCGTCTCGGTGGTGCTTCAGTGCAATAACTTCGAAGTGGTCAACATGGGCGTGATGGTCTCCTGCAACGACATTCTCGCGAAGGCGAAGGTCGAAGGCGCGGACATCATCGGGCTCTCCGGGCTGATCACGCCGAGCCTCGAAGAGATGGCGTACGTCGCCTCGGAAATGCAGCGTGACGACTACTTCCGCATCAAGAAGATTCCGCTGCTGATCGGCGGCGCGACCACTTCGCGCGTGCATACCGCAGTGAAAATCGCGCCGCACTACGAAGGGCCCGTGGTCTACGTGCCGGACGCGTCGCGCTCGGTCTCCGTGGCGTCGAGCCTGCTGTCCGACGAAGGCGCGGCAAAGTACCTCGACGAACTCAAGTCCGATTACGACCGGATCCGCGTTCAGCACGCCAACAAGAAGGCGCAGCCCATGGTGACTTTGGCCGAAGCTCGCGCCAACAAGACCAAGGTCGACTGGGCGAGTTATCAGCCGGTCAAGCCGAAGTTCATCGGCCGCCGCGTGTTCAAGAATTTCGATCTGAGCGAACTGGCCAACTATATCGACTGGGCTCCGTTCTTCCAGACGTGGGACCTGGCGGGTCCGTATCCGGCCATTCTGAACGATGAGATCGTCGGCGAATCGGCGCGGCGCGTGTTCTCGGACGGCAAGTCGATGCTCACGCGTCTGATCCAGGGCCGCTGGCTGCAAGCGAACGGCGTGATCGCGCTGCTGCCGGCCAACACCGTGAACGACGACGACATCGAAATCTACACGGACGAATCGCGCTCGGAAGTCGCGCTCACATGGCGCAACCTGCGTCAGCAAAGCGTGCGTCCGGTGGTGGACGGCGTGATGCGGCCGAACCGGTCGCTCGCCGACTTCATCGCGCCGAAGGAATCGGGCGTGGCCGACTACATCGGCATGTTCGCGGTGACGGCGGGTCTAGGTGTCGACGTGAAGGAAAAGCAGTTCGAGAAGGACCACGACGACTATAGCGCGATCATGCTGAAGGCACTCGCCGACCGTTTCGCCGAAGCCTTCGCCGAAGCGCTGCATGCGCGCGTGCGGCGCGACCTGTGGGGCTACGCGAACGCCGAAACGCTCTCCAACGACGACCTGATCGCGGAAAAGTACCACGGCATCCGACCGGCGCCCGGCTATCCGGCCTGCCCGGACCATCTGGTGAAGCGCGACATGTTCGACGTGCTGCAAGCCACCGAAATCGGTATGAGCGTGACGGAATCGCTGGCCATGCTGCCGGCGGCGAGCGTCTCCGGCTTCTATCTGGCGCATCCGGACAGCACTTACTTCTCCGTCGGCAAGATCGGCCAGGATCAACTCGAAGACTACGCAAACCGCATGTCGCTGTCGAAAACGGATGCGGAACGGGCCTTGGCGCCTTTGCTGTAAGCCGTCGGGCGTGGCGGGAACCCCACTATATCGGGCTTGAAAGACTGAATATTTGCGGCAGCGTAATTTTCGGCTTTGTAGACTGAGGCGGCTTGACCCCGCCAGACGCGGCCAAAACGCGTCGGCTTACTAATTGCAATCGTCAACGGAGAAAATCGTATGAAGAAGCTGACGCTGTTGTTGACCGCTGTTTCGCTTGCCTTGGGCGCCACAGCGGCGCTGGCCCAGCCTGCCGCGCCTGGCGGCTCCAGTTCGGTCAGTTCGTATTCGCCGCCCACGGTGAAACACGTCAAGAAACCGAAGAAACAGAAAGCGAAGAAGGGTGCGTCGGCTCCCGCAGCCGCGCCGGCGGACGCCGCCAGCCAGTAAGCAGCACGGCAGCACCGGTCGGCCGGATCTCTGAATGACAAAGAGCCCGCATTGTGCGGGCTCTTTTCATTGATGCGCAAGGTTCGCGCCGCCGGACGCCGCGGCTCTATCGAAAGCGCCGCGACCGGCGGACCAGCGTGAGATCAGAGACCCCAGACGATATCCGCGTTTTCCTTCCGCGCTGCGCGCAGCATGTCGAGGAACGGGTACGCGCGTTGCGCGAGTCCCGGCGGAATCTCGTGATGCTCGTGGCCGTCTTCGCCTTCGTGGAAATGGCCGTCGTGCTCGGCACGTTCCTGCTTGTCGACGGAAATCGCTGCTTCGAGTTTCTCGATGGCCGGGCCCAGTTCGTCGTGAGTGATGACGCCGCGTTCACCCAGCCGCTTGCCGACGATGCCGACCAGATACTGTGCAAGATTTTCCAGCATCATCACGTCTGGGCTGGCGCGGCATTTGAAAGTAATCAACATGACTGTTCCCTTTTTCGTTATGTTGGATAAGCGCGCGAGCGGCGGAGAGGCGGCTGCCAGCGCGCGTTACGTTGGCTCGCCGATCAGGCGCAGCGGCCACGGCCCTTGTTGGGCATCTCATTGAACATATTAGCACCTGCTAAAATCCGTCTGGACGGAAAAGCGTGCCGCAATGCACCGCGCGGCGAAGGGCGGGTGACGTGGCTGGGCCGGTTGAACGCAACCCGCGTACCGCCGCTGCCAGCCGCGGCAGCCAGTGTGACGGCAGCCGTGTGCATCGTGCTTGATGCGTCGCAGGCAACGTGCCTGGTCTCGCACCCAGTGCGCCCGCCGCGCTTCGGCAAACGCATGCCGCTTTCCACGCTTCTGACGAACCGGTCGCGCCTCGCGCGCGGCCGGCGCCTCTCCCGCATCACCGGATTGCCTCACTGGACTCGCAACAAGCATGCTGCCTGCACATAAACTTACCCTCGAAACCCTGCTCGCCGACACGGTGAAGCAGGTCGCGACCGCCTCGCAAGGCGCGAGCGAAGCCGCGTTCGTGTCGCCCACCATCACGCTGGAGCGCCCCAAGGTCGCCGCGCACGGCGACGTCGCGTGCAACGTGGCGATGCAACTCGCCAAGCCGCTGCGCGCCAATCCGCGCCGACTGGCGCAGCAAATCGTCGACGCGCTGCTCGCGCAGCCGCAAGCCAAGGGCCTCGTCGAAGCCGCTGAAGTGGCCGGACCCGGATTTATCAACCTGCGCCTCGCGTCCGCTGCCAAGCAGGCGGTGATCGCCGCCGTGTTCGCCGAGAAAGAGGCCTTCGGCCGTTCGCAACACGACGCCGGCAAACACGTGCTGATCGAATTCGTCTCGGCCAACCCGACCGGCCCGCTGCACGTCGGCCACGGCCGTCAGGCCGCGCTCGGCGACGCGCTCTCGAACGTGCTGGCCTCGCAAGGCTATGACGTGCACCGCGAGTTCTACTACAACGATGCCGGCGTGCAGATCCAGACGCTCGCGCTGTCGACTCAGGCACGCGCGCGCGGCCTCGCCCCCGGCGTCGAAGGCTGGCCGGCTTCGGCGTACAACGGCGAGTACATCGCCGAGATCGCGCGAGACTATCTGAACGGCGCCACCGTGGCCGCGAGCGACGGCGAGCCGGTCACCGGCGCGCGCGACGTCGACGACCTCGAAGCGATCCGCCGCTTCGCCGTGACGTACCTGCGCCGCGAGCAGGACATGGACTTGCAGGCGTTCGGCGTGAAGTTCGACCAGTACTACCTGGAGTCGTCGCTGTACAAGGAAGGCCGGGTCGAGAAGACCGTCGAGGCGCTGATCGGCGCCGGCAAGACCTACGAACAGGAAGGCGCGCTGTGGCTGCGCACCACCGACGACGGCGACGACAAAGACCGCGTGATGCGCAAGAGCGACGGCACCTACACGTACTTCGTGCCGGATGTCGCCTATCACGTCGCCAAGTGGGAACGCGGCTTCACCAAGGTCATCAACGTTCAGGGCTCGGACCACCACGGCACGATCGCGCGGGTACGCGCCGGCCTGCAGGGTCTCGGCGTCGGCATTCCGAAGGGCTATCCCGACTACATCCTGCACAAGATGGTCACGGTCATGCGCAACGGCGAAGAGGTGAAAATCTCCAAGCGCGCCGGCAGCTACGTGACGGTGCGCGACCTGATCGAATGGTCGGGCGGCGCGACGCCGGGCTCGGAAACCGCCGTCGATCTGATCGACGAGGAAACGATTCGCCGTGGCCGCGACGCCGTGCGCTTTTTCCTGATCTCGCGCAAGGCCGACACGGAATTCGTGTTCGACATCGACCTCGCGCTGAAGCAGAACGACGAGAATCCGGTGCATTACGTGCAGTACGCGCACGCGCGGATCTGCTCGGTCATCGCCGAGAGCAAGGTGCGCTACAGCACGGACGAAAGCACGCTGGCGGACGTGGACGTGTCGCCGCTCACCAGCGAACGCGCCATGGCTCTGCTGAACAAGCTCGCCGAATTCCCGGACATGCTGCAGCACGCCGCCGAGGAACTCGCGCCGCACGCGGTCGCGTTCTATCTGCGCGACCTCGCCGGGGAATTCCACTCGTTCTACAATGACAGAGCCGAGCGCGTGCTGGTCGACGATGCGGCCGAGCGCAATGCACGCGTCGCGCTGCTCGCGGCCACGCGTCAAGTGCTGGCCAACGGTCTCGCGACGATCGGCGTCTCCGCTCCCGTCAAGATGTAAGTCCTCCGGCGCAACATGCATGCGGCCGTCGTTATAATCGACGGCCGTTCCAGGATTCTTTTTGCAGGTGATTCATACGATGGCAAAACCACGCCGCACAACAAAGCAATCGAAACAAACCGGGGGGACTTTTCTCGGCATCGTGCTGGGCCTGATCGTCGGCCTTGCGATCGCGGTAGTGGTGGCGCTGTATATCACCCGTGCGCCCACGCCCTTCGTCTCGAAAGTAGCGCCGCCCGCGGCGTCCGATTCGGGCGCGACTCAGCCGCAATACGATCCGAACCGTCCGCTGCAAGGCAAGACGCCGGGTCAACCGGTGCCGCAAGCCGCGCAGCCGTCGCCGCCGAACACCGCGCCGGGCCAGACCAACTCGCAGACGCAGTCGGGCATGCTGGAAGAACCGCAGATCGTCGAAGTGCCGCCCGCCAACGGCAACAGCGGCAACGCGAACGGCACGGCCGTTGCGCCGAAGCCCGCGCAGGATAACGGCAACGGCACGGCCACCGCGCCGCCGAAGAAGCCGCAAGCCTCCAGCGCGCCGGCCGCCACTGCGGCAGGGTCGGCGCCGAAGAGCAGTTCGTCCGCCACGGCCGCCAACGCCAAGCCCGGTTCGGGCGCGGCGCCGACGCCGGGTGATGCGAACACTGGCTACTTCCTGCAAGTCGGCGCATACAAGACCACGGCAGACGCCGAACAGCAGCGCGCGCGTCTCGCCTTCCAGGGCTTCGAATCGAAAGTGACGCAGCGCGATGCCGGCGGCGTCACGTATTACCGCGTGCGTATCGGGCCGTTCTCGAAGTTCGAAGACATGAATTCGAGCCGTCAGCGTTTGTCGGACGCGGGCGTGGATACCGCAGTGATCCGCTTCACGAAGCAATAAGCCAACAATAAATCTACGGTGATTTGCCGGGACGCGCCGCCGCCGAACTATCGGCGTGCGGCGCGTGTCACAAGCACGACGGACGGTTCAAACCGTCCAACGCCGAATTTTGAAGACGGTGACGGGCATTTGCGTGGCGCCACCGCTTTACGCCTACTTGGGTCAACACAACATGAAGAAACTGCTGAGCATTCTGTTCCTCTCGCTGGGCCTCGTCGCCGCCGCGGCACAGGCATCGCCAACCGCGCCGGTGTCGGGCAAGGATTTCACCGTGCTGCCCACCGCGCAGCCTACGGACGTCCCCGCCGGCAAGATCGAAGTCACCGAATTCTTTTGGTACGGCTGTCCGCACTGCAACGAATTCAACCCGTACCTCGAAGCGTGGGTGAAGAAACAAGGTCCGGACGTGGTGTTCAAGCGCGTGCCGGTCGCCTTCCGCGACGACTTCATTCCGCATTCCAAGATGTATCACGCGCTCGATGCGCTCGGCCTTGCCACGCAGCTCACGCCGAAGGTCTTCAATGAAATCCACGTCAACAAAGACTATCTGCTGACGCCGGAAGATCAGGCCAAATTCCTCGCGAAGAACGGCGTCGATCCGAAGAAGTACATGGACGCGTACAACTCGTTCTCGACGCAAAGCGCGCTGCAGAAGGACAAGAAGCTGCTGGACGACTACAAGATCGACGGCGTGCCGACGCTGGCCGTGCAGGGCAAGTATGAAACCGGCCCCGCCGCGACCAACAGCCTGCCGGGCACGATCCAGGTGCTGGACTATCTGGTCGCGCAGGTCCGCGCCAAGAAGATGTAAAGCCGAGGCGCCGGAATGAGTTCACCGCTGAAGGTTTTCATTACCGGCGCCTCGAGTGGCATAGGCCTCGCGCTCGCCGCCGACTATGCGCGGCGCGGCGCGATTCTCGGCCTCGTTGCCCGCCGCGGCGACGCTCTCGCCGCCTTCCAGCAGTCCCATCCGCAGAACACCGTCTCCATCTATTCCGTCGACGTACGCGACGCCGAAGCGCTCGCCGATGCAGCCGCGCAGTTCATCGCGCGGCACGGCTTGCCGGATGTCGTGATCGCTAACGCCGGCATCAGCCGCGGCGCGGTCACCGGCCACGGCGACCTGCGCACCTTCCGCGAAGTGATGGACATCAACTACTTCGGCATGGTCGCCACCTTCGAGCCGTTCGCCGCCGCGATGATCGCCGCGAAACGCGGCACGCTGGTCGGTATCGCCAGCGTCGCCAGTGTGCGCGGCTTGCCGGGCTCCGGCGCGTACAGCGCGTCGAAATCGGCGGCGCTCAAGTATCTGGAGGCGTTGCGCGTCGAAATGCGGCCGCATGATGTCGGCGTGGTCACTATTGCGCCCGGCTATATCCGCACGCCGATGACCGAGCACAACCCATACACCATGCCGTTCCTGATGGACGCCGACCGTTTCGCGGTCAAGGTGGCGCAGGCGATCGAGCGTCAAACGGCGTTCGCGGTGTTTCCCTGGCAGATGCGCGTGGTGGCCATGCTGCTGCACGTGCTGCCGCGCTGGCTCTACGACCGCGCTTTCGAGCGCGCGCCGCGCAAGCCGCGCGCCGCCACCGAAGCCGAGTAAGCCATGCCACCCCGTGCGGTCGATGCAGCCGGCGTCGCGCACGATCCAGCAGGCGCCGCGGCGCGCATCGTTTCGCTGGTGCCGAGCATCACCGAACTGCTGTTCGCGCTCGGTCTCGACAGGCAGATTGTCGGCCGCACCGGCTTTTGCGTGCATCCCCACGACAAGGTGCGGCAGGTACGCAAGGTCGGTGGCACCAAGGCCGTGAATCTCGACGCCATTCGTGCGTTGCGCCCCACTCATCTGATCGTCAATATCGACGAAAACGAGCGCGATACCGTCGAGCAATTGCGCGAGTTCGTGCCGCATATCGTCGTGACGCATCCGCGGACACCGCGGGACAATCTGGCGCTCTACACGCTGCTGGGCGCGATCTTCGATCGTACGCAGGAAGCGCGGCGCCTGAGCGAAGCGCTCGAAGCCCGCCTTCGCGAAGCGGCGGCGCATGCGCTCACTCCGCAAAACGTGCTGTATCTGATCTGGCGCGAGCCGTGGATGACCGTGGCGCGCGACACCTATATCTCGACGATGCTGCGGCTCGTGAACTGGCACACGCTGCCGGTCGTGCAAGGCGGCGCGGCAGGCGCCGCGCGTTACCCGACACTCGACTTCGACACCGCGCCGTGGCTCGCCCAGGTCGACCGCATCCTGCTCTCCAGCGAGCCGTTTCGCTTCACACAGGTCCATTGCGACGCACTGAAACGCGACGCGCGGCTGGCCGGCAAGCGTATCGAGTTGATCGATGGGGAAATGGTGTCGTGGTACGGCGTGCGCGCGATCGAAGGCATCGCTTATCTGCTGCAGCGCGCCGCGGCGGCCTAATACTACAGCCGTAGATTTTTTACTATACTAACAATATTTAGTACTACTACATGAGAAAGCGATGCATTCGACGGCAATAGCGTGGGAGCGTGAACTGGAGGCGCTACATCAGCGGCTCGGAGAACTGTTCAGGCGACCCGAGCCCCGACATCGGTCTCTCGCTTACCTGAAGGGCCTGCTGGGCACAGTCGAGCGCAAGAACGGCTGGCAACTCGCCGAATGGATCGGCGAAGAAACGCCTGATGGCGTGCAGCACCTGCTCGAGCGGGCGCAATGGGATGCGGATGGCGCGCGCGATGTGCTCCGGGAGTACGTCGTTGAACAACTGGGCGAGCGCGACGCGGTGCTGGTTGTGGACGAGACCGGCTTCGTCAAGAAGGGGCAGCACTCGGCCGGTGTGCAACGCCAGTACAGTGGCACCGCAGGCCGTATCGAGAACAGCCAGATCGGCGTGTTCCTCTGCTATGCCGGTCGCGGCGGCAGCGCGTTTATCGACCGCGAACTGTATGTGCCCAAGGCGTGGACCGATGACCGTGTGCGCTGCGAGGCAGCGGGCATTCCCAAGGCGGTGGAGTTTGCAACGAAGCCGCAGCTCGCGCGCAGCATGCTTGAGCGGGCGCTGGACGCAGGTGTGCCGTGCGGCTGGGTCACGGGTGATGAAGTCTACGGCGGCGACCGTCACCTGCGGCTGTGGCTCGAGTCGCGCGGCCAGTCTTTCGTACTGGCCGTCGCGAAGAACGAACCCCTGTGGTGGCAGGGTCCCGACTACGTACGGTCCGACCGGATCGCCGAAGCCTTGCCGGCACGGGCATGGCGACGCCTGTCAGCAGGTGCCGGCGCCAAAGGCGAGCGCCTGTATGACTGGGCGTTGACTCCGCTGTGGCGTCTGCAGATCACCACAGAAGAGCGCCGCTTCGGGCATTACCTGCTGGTGCGGCGCAGCCTGGACGAGCAACGCGAGCATGCGTATTACGTCGTATACGCCCCGCGCAGCAAAGCCACACGGCAAACCCTGGTCAACGTCGCGGGCCGCAGGTGGGAAATCGAAACCGGCTTCGAGGCAACCAAAGGCGAATGCGGGCTCGATCAATACGAGGTACGCCAATGGCAGGGCTGGTACCGTCACATCACGCTGGCGCTGCTGGCCCATGCCGCGCTCGTCACCCTGCGGGTGCGCGCCAAAAAAAACACCTGAAGATTCGGTGCCGCTCAGTGTGCAGGAGATCCGCCGGCTACTGTGCCGCCTCCTATGGCGCGGAGCTCACTCCATCGAGTACGTCCTGGCCTGGTCGGCATGGCGGCGCAGGCACCAGTACCGCGCCCAGCAGTGTCACTACCGGCGCCGCGGCTGCGTACCTCCTGCTTTGTTTTATCTACGGCTGTAGTACTAAGCGCGAATAAGGACGCCGCGACGCAAGCCCGGCCCGCCCGCTCCATATGGATATGCGGATTATGTTGTTGTCGCCGCAACCACCCTTCGATAAGCTTTCGCGAAGGCCCACGCGCGCGTTGGCGGCACCAGCCGACCCATGCGCCAGCGCCGGAAACGTATCACAATAAAGACGACGGCTACGCCGGAAGGCCGCCCGTCCTTCGTCAACGGAACATAACCACACAACCAGACGCACTGCCTGACTGCGCTTGTTATGGGAGATCCTATGCGCTTCAAACTGCTCGCAGCCGCCGTACTGTTCACGGCGCCCGCGCTCGTGCTCGCCAAACCGCTGACCGTCTGTACCGAGTCGAGCCCTGACGGCTTCGATGTCGTGCAGTTCAATTCGCTCGTCACGACCAATGCGTCGGCCGACGTGATCTTCAACTCGCTGGTCTCGTACGACGAGGCCGCGAAGAAAGTGGTGCCGGCGCTGGCCGACAAGTGGGACGTGAGCGCCGACGGCCTCACCTACACGTTCCATCTGCGTCCGAACGTGCAGTTCCAGACCACCGACTACTTCAAGCCCACCCGTGCTCTGAATGCCGACGACGTCGTCTTCACGTTCGACCGCATGCTCAACGACAGCAACCCGTGGCACAAGGTGGCGGGCGCGAGTGGCTTCCCGCATGCGCAGTCGATGGGTCTGCCGAAGCTCATCAAGTCGATCAGCAAAGTCGACGACAACACCGTCAAGTTCGAGTTGAACGCGCCCGACGCGACCTTCGTGTCGATCCTGACGATGGGTTTCGCCTCGATCTATTCGGCCGAATACGCCGACCAGTTACTCAAGGCCGGCAAGCAGGTCGATCTGAACTCGAAGCCGATCGGCACCGGTCCGTTCGAACTGAAGAGCTATACGAAAGACGCAGTGATTCGCTACGACGTGAACCCAAGCTACTGGGGCCCGAAGCCGAAGATCGACCGCCTGATCTACGCGATCACGCCGGACGCCACGGTGCGGGCGCAGAAAGTGAAGGCCGGCGAATGCCAGATCGCTTTGTCGCCGAAGCCGCAGGATCTCGCTGAAGCGAAGGGCGACAAGTCGCTCGCCATTGTGCAGACGCCCGCGTTCATGACGGCGTTCGTCGCGCTGAACACGCAGAAGAAGCCGCTCGACAACCAGAAGGTGCGCGCCGCGCTGAACATGGCGTTCGACCGCACCACGTATCTGAAAACCGTGTTCGACAACACGGCGACACCGGCCGTGAACCCGTATCCGCCGAACACGTGGAGCTACGACAAGGGCGTGAAGGGATGGCCGTACGACCCGGCGAAGGCGAAGAAGCTGCTCGCCGACGCAGGCTATCCGAACGGCTTCGAAACGACGATCTGGGTGCGGCCGAACGGCAGCGTGCTGAATCCGAATCCGAAGGCCGGCGCCGAACTGCTGCAAGCCGACTTCGCGAAGATCGGCGTGAAGGCCGACGTGAAGGTGATCGAATGGGGCGAGTTGATCAAGGAGGCCAAGCTTGGCCAGCATGATTCGCTCTTCATGGGCTGGGCCGGCGACAACGGCGATCCGGACAACTACCTGTCGCCGCTATTCAGTTGCAACGCGGTGAAGTCGGGGATCAACTTTGCGCGGTTCTGCGATCAGGATCTGGACAAATTGATCGCCGACGGCAAGGCAACGCCGGATCAGGCCAAGCGCGCGAAGGCGTATGAACAGGCGCAGCAGATCATTCACGATCAGGCACTGTGGATTCCGCTGGGGTATCCGACTGCTGCGGCGATCACGCGCACGAATGTGAGTGGTTATCACGTGAGTCCGTTTGGGCGGCAGAACTTCGGAGCGGTGTCGGTGCAGTAATCGCGTTCGCGTTTGAACCTGCGGAAGAAAGCCCGGTTGCGAAAGCACCGGGCTTTTTTATCGACACACCGCCTCGATCACGCAGGCGAAAACCGAATCACCCCATCCGCATCCTGCTTGCGCTTCAACTCCCCCGCCAGCCACAGCAGATGCAAATGCGCCAGTGCCTCACCCATCGCAAACGTCATCTGATGAATATCCAGTTGTCGCTTGAACATCAGCGGCACGATATCCGCGGCGCTCTGCGGTTTCTCCGCGCACGCCTCTCGCACTTCGGCTAGACGCGCGTCGTGATGCTCGCGCAATTGCCGGATGCGCGTGCGCACGCCGCGAAACGGCTTGCCATGCGACGGCAGCACGAGCGTGTCTTCCGGCATCGTCTCATAGCGGCCGAGCGACTCCAGATACAGCGCGAGCGGTGTGCCTTCCGGTTCCATATCGAACACCGACACGTTAGTCGAAATGCGCGGCAGCACCATGTCGCCGGAAATCAGCACGCCGGTCTCTTCGCAGAACAACGCGCAGTGCTCCGGCGAATGGCCGAAGCCAGTCACCACGTGCCACGTCTTGCCGCCGATCTTCACACCGTCGGCTTCCCGCAGACGGCGATACTGCCCCGGAATCGCCGGCACGAGGCTCGCGTAATAGCTCTTGCGATTGCGCAGTTTCTCAAGCGACTCTTCGTCGGTCACGCCGTGGCGCGCGAAGTGCCGCGCCGCGCCCTCGCCGCCCGCATTCGAACCGTCGCCGGCAGCCATCACGCGGGCCTGCATGTATTCGCCGAGCGTCATCCATAGCCGCACGTCCCAGCGCTTTTGGTCGCCGCCCGCGCAGATCCAGTGTGCGAGGCCGATGTGATCGGGATGGCAATGCGTGACGATTACGCGCAGCACCGGCAGGCCGTCGAGCACCGAGTCGAACACTTTCTCCCAGTTCTCCTTGATCGTGTCCGAGGTGATGCCGCAATCGACCACCGTCCAGCCCTGCTGGCCGTCGATTTCGTCGCGCAGCAGCCAAAGGTTGATGTGATCCAGCGCGAAAGGCAGCGGCATGCGCAGCCAGAACACGCCTGGCGCGACTTCCATCGCCTGGCCCGCGTCCGGCAAGGTGTCGCCGAACGGGTAGTCGAGTTGATGTTCGAGTGCATTCATTGTGGGTGTCTTCCTCCGTCGGCCGTCGGGCATGGCGAGGTATGCGATGCCGGTCGGCGTGGTTGCGGCGTGCGAGTGACGTACCGCCGCCGTACTGCGCCTGGTTGCGTTCAACTCAAGTTGACGATAACGTAAACGTCGATTCTATCGTTCAATCCGATTTTCTGCCCGGCCACGGAATGCCCCGATGAACACGCAATACACGATCACCGAGCTCGCGCGGGAATTCGACGTCACGCCGCGCGCCATCCGCTTCTATGAAGACCAGGGTTTACTCTCGCCGAGCCGCGAGGGATCGAGCGGCTTGCGGCGCGTCTATTCGGGCCGCGACCGAACGCGCCTGAAGCTCACGTTGCGCGGCAAACGGCTCGGCTTCACGCTGTCGGAGATTCGCGACCTGCTGGACGTGTACGAGTCGCCGACCGACACGGTGCCGCAATTGCACGCATTCCTCGCCACGGTGGCGCGTCATCGCGAAGTGCTCGAACGTCAACTGGAAGACCTGAACGCGACGCTCGAAGACCTCGCGCAATACGAAACCCAGGCGCGCGCGCTGCTGGAAAGCGGCGCGCGCGAAGCCAAGCCGGCCTGAACAATCGCGGCGCGATGCGTCGCAGGTCCACCCGAACGATACAATCACGGGTGTCTTCACGACATGAGGCGAATGCACGGTCGACATGAATCACTTCCCCAAACTGCTGTCGTCGCAGATCGGCTTTGACCTTGCGCAGACCATGCTCGAAGGATTCGACCGGCATTACCGGGTCTTTCGCGACGCCGCGATCCACGCCAAGACGCTCTTTGAGAAAGCGGACTGGCACGGTCTGCAGAAGCTCGCGCGCGATCGCATTACTTCATACGACGAGCGCGTCGACGAATGCGTCGAACTGCTCGAAGACGAATACGACGCGGAAAAAATCGACAGCGAAGTGTGGCAGCAGATCAAGCTGCATTACATTGGCCTGTTGACCACGCACCGCCAGCCGGAGTGCGCGGAAACGTTTTTCAATTCGGTGTGCTGCAAGATCCTGCACCGCTCGTACTTCAACAACGACTTCATTTTCGTGCGCCCGGCCATCTCGACCGAATACATCGAGAACGACGAGCCGGCCGCGAAGCCGACTTACCGTGCGTACTATCCTGGCAAAGACGGACTCGCGGCGACGCTCGAACGCATCGTCACCAACTTCCAGTTGGAGGCGTCGTTCGAAGACCTGACGCGCGACGTCGGCTGCGTGATGCAGACGATCCACGACGCGTTCGGCGTGTTCGACGAAGCGCCCAACTTCCAGATTCACGTGCTCTCGTCGTTGTTCTACCGGAACAAGTCGGCGTATATCGTCGGACGGATCATCAACGGCGATTTGCTGCTGCCGTTCGCCGTGCCACTGCGTCACGTGAAGCCGGGCGTGCTCGCGCTCGACACCGTGCTGCTCAAGCGTGAACAGTTGCTGATCATTTTCAGCTTTTCGCATTCGTACTTCCTGGTGGATATGGAAGTGCCGTCCGCTTACGTCGAATTTCTCGGCACCATCATGCAGGGCAAACCGAAGGCGGAAATCTATACGTCGGTGGGTTTGCAGAAGCAGGGTAAGAATCTGTTCTATCGCGACCTGCTGCACCACCTCTCGCATTCGAGCGATCAGTTCATCATCGCGCCCGGCATCAAGGGGCTCGTGATGCTGGTATTCACGTTGCCGTCGTTTCCGTACGTGTTCAAGCTGATCAAGGACAACTTCCCGCCGCCGAAAGAAACCACGCGTGCGCAGATCCAGGGCAAGTATCAGCTCGTCAAACGACACGACCGTCTGGGCCGCATGGCCGACACGCTCGAATATTCGAGCGTCGCGCTGCCCGTCTCGCGGCTCAACGAAGCGCTGATGCGTGAACTCGAAAAGGAAGTGCCTTCGCTGCTCGAATACGATGGCGACAACCTCGTGATTCGACACATGTATATCGAGCGCCGCATGGTGCCGCTCAATCTGTTTCTGCAGAACGGCAACGACGAGGACGTCGAGCACGGCATCAAGGAATACGGCAATGCGGTGAAGGAACTGATGCAGGCGAACATCTTTCCAGGCGACATGCTTTACAAGAACTTCGGCGTGACGCGTCACGGCCGCGTCGTGTTCTACGACTACGACGAAATCGAATATCTGACCGACTGCAACGTGCGCGCGGTGCCGGCGCCACGTAACGAGGAGGACGAAATGTCGGGCGAGCCGTGGTACTCGGTCGGCCCGCACGACATCTTCCCGGAAACGTACGGCACATTTCTGCTCGGCGATCCACGCGTGCGCCGTTCCTTCATGCAGCATCACGCGGACTTCTTCGATCCCGCGCTATGGCAACGGCACAAGGATCATCTATTGAAAGGCGAACTGCCCGACTTTTTCCCGTACGACGACAGCGCGCGCTTCTGTATGCGCTATCCGGAACGCTTTGCCGATGCCGCCGGCCGTGCATCGCCCGCGCCGGATGCGCCAGCCGACGCGCGCAGCGTGAGGGCCGCGTGAAGCTCATACGCCGCTCGCAGTGTTGACTGCCTCGTCCGAACCTTATGTAACGACATCGACCGGTCAATCGGTCGAGCAACCGCCCAGACGCACCATGAACACGAACGCTTCTACTCCTGACAATCCGCTCTCGCATCTGTTCGACAACAATGAAGCATGGGTCGCCCGCAAGCTGTCCGAAGACCCTGAGTATTTCTCGCGTCTCGCTCATCAACAGACGCCCGAGTATCTGTGGATCGGCTGCTCGGATTCGCGCGTGCCGGCGAACCAGATCATCGGCTTGCCGCCGGGCGAAGTGTTCGTGCACAGAAACATCGCCAATGTCGTCGTGCATACCGATCTGAACTGCCTCTCGGTGATCCAGTTCGCCGTCGATCTGCTGAAGGTCAAGCACATCATGGTGGTCGGCCACTACGGCTGCTCGGGTGTCGGCGCGGCGCTGCACGGCCGGCGCGTGGGTCTCGCGGACAACTGGCTGCATCACGTGCAGGACGTGCGCACCAAACATGCGGCGCTGATCGAGGAATGGCCGATCGGCGAGGCGCGTCACCGGCGTCTGGTCGAACTGAACGCGATCGAACAGGTGATGAACGTATGCCGCACCACCATCGTCAACGATGCGTGGGCGCGCGGCCAGGAGTTGACGGTACACGGCTGGGCGTATGGCGTGCATGACGGCAAGGTGCGCAATCTCGGCATGACGATCGGCGAGCCGGGCGCGCTCGATGCAACCTATCAGAAGTGCGTTGCGGCGGTGTCGGCCAGCGGCGCACATCAGGCAGAGAACGACGTGGTCGCCGCCGATGCGGCTCAGCTCGGCGACGTGCCGGCTATCGTCGAAGGCGTAATCAAGGAGCTTAAACATGAGTGAGACAAAGATTGATCCGATCGTCATCGTGGGCGTGGCCCGCACGCCGATGGCGGCATTTCAAGGCGACTTCGCCGCGCTGACGGCGCCGCAATTGGGCTCCGCGGCGATCCAGGCGGCCGTGCAGCGCGCGGGTCTGAAACCCGAACAGATCGACGAAGTGGTGATGGGCTGCGTATTGCCCGCCGGTCTCGGTCAGGCACCGGCGCGTCAGGCCGCGCTCGGCGCCGGCTTACCGCTCGCCACCGGCAGCACCACGGTGAACAAGATGTGCGGCTCCGGCATGCGCGCGGCGATGTTCGCGCACGACATGCTCGCGGCGGGCTCCGTCGACGTGATCGTCGCGGGCGGCATGGAAAGCATGACGAACGCGCCGTACCTGCTGCCCAAAGCGCGGAGCGGCATGCGCATGGGCCACAGTCAGGTGATCGACCACATGTTCTACGACGGCCTCGAAGACGCCTACGAAAAAGGCCGTCTGATGGGCACCTTCGCTGAAGAATGCGCGGCCTCGTTCGACTTCACGCGCGAGGCGCAGGACGCGTTCGCCGTCGAGTCGCTCAACCGTGCGAAGCGCGCCAACGAAGACGGTTCGTTCGCCTGGGAAATCGCTCCGGTGAAGGTGGAGAGCCGCAAGGGCGATGTCACCATCGATCGCGATGAGCAGCCGTTCAAAGCGAACCTCGAAAAAATTCCGACGCTCAAACCCGCGTTCAGCAAAACCGGCACGGTGACGGCAGCGAACTCGTCGTCGATTTCCGATGGCGCGGCCGCGCTCGTCATGATGCGCGAGTCGACGGCAAAGCGTCTGGGCGTCGAACCGATTGCCCGCGTGGTCGGCCACTCGACCTTCGCGCAGGAACCGGCGAAGTTCACCACCGCGCCGGTCGGCGCGATTCGCAAGCTGTTCGAGAAGAACGGCTGGCGCGCGGACGAAGTCGATCTGTATGAGGTCAACGAAGCATTCGCCGTCGTGACGATGGCGGCCATGAAGGAACACCATCTGCCGCACGAGAAGGTCAACGTGAACGGCGGCGCCTGTGCGCTCGGCCATCCGATCGGCGCGTCGGGCGCGCGGATTCTTGTCACGCTGATCGGCGCACTGAAGAAGCGGGGGCTGAAGCGCGGCGTCGCGACGCTGTGCATCGGCGGCGGCGAAGCGACGGCGATGGGTATCGAACTGGTTTAACCCGCGTTTTCACGGCGCTCTGTTTTTGACGGCTTGAGGTATTCGATGAAGACAGTGTTGATCGTCGGTGCGTCGCGCGGCATCGGCCAGGAGTTTGTACGGCAGTACAAAAAGAGCGGTTGGCGCGTGCTCGCCACTGCGCGCGACGGCGCCGCGCTCGACGCGTTGAACGCACTCGGCGCCGAAACTTTTTCGCTCGACGTGAGCGCGCCCGAGGAAGTCGCCGCGCTCGGCTGGAAGCTCGACGGTGAACGGCTCGATGCGGCGATCCTGGTGTCGGGCGTGTACGGCCCGCGCACGGAAGGCATCGAGACGATCACCGCCGACGACTTCGACCACGTCATGCACACCAACGTGCGCGGGCCGATGCAGTTGATGCCGATCCTGCTGCCGCTCGTCGAAGAGGCCGGCGGCGTGTTCGCGGTGATCTCGAGCAAGATGGGCAGCATCGGCGACGCGAGCGGCACGACAGGGTGGCTGTATCGTGCGAGCAAGGCGGCGTTGAACGACGCGCTGAAACTCGCGTCGCTGGAGGCAAAACGCGCCGCGTGCGTTTCATTGCATCCGGGCTGGGTGCGCACCGACATGGGCGGCGCGCAGGCGGCGATCGATCCGGCGCGCAGCGTCACCGGCATGCGGGAGGTGCTGGCGCAGGCCGCGGCCGCGCACGACGAGTTTAATGGCCGCTTCTATCAATACGACGGCACGCTGCTCGACTGGTAAGCAGTTGTGTTGCATGGGACCAGAGTAAGCGCTAAAGCGCTAACTCCGATCGACACAGGAGACGCACTCATGGTGCTTGATCAGGATCACTTGATGGTCCGCGATGCGCTGCGCACCTTCGTGCGCGAAGCGATCACGCCGCATGCGGCAGCGTGGGACCGCGAGCGTACTTTTCCGCAGGATGTGCATCGGCAACTCGCCGAACTCGGCGCGTACGGCGTGCTGGTGCCGGAAGCATACGGCGGCGCCGGCATGGACGCGCTGGCGCTCGCGCTGATTCTCGAAGAGATCGCTGCCGGCGACGGCGGCACCTCGACGGCCATCTCCGTCAACAACTGCCCGGTGTGCAGCATTCTGCTGACCTATGGCAACGACGCGCAGAAACGCGACTGGCTGACGCCGCTAGCGCGCGGCGAAATGCTCGGCGCGTTTTGCCTGACTGAACCGCAGGCGGGTTCCGACGCATCCGCGTTGCGCACCACCGCCACACGCGACGGCGATGCGTATGTGCTGAACGGCGTCAAACAGTTCATCACGAGCGGCAAGAACGGCAACGTCGCGATCGTGATGGCCGTGACCGACAAAGCCGCGGGCAAGCGCGGCATCAGCGCGTTCGTCGTGCCCACCGACACAAAGGGTTACGTTGTCGCACGAGTGGAAGACAAGCTCGGCCAGCATTCGTCGGATACGGCGCAGATCATTTTCGAGGACTGCCGCGTGCCGGCCGCGAATCTGATCGGTGCGGAAGGCGAAGGCTACCGGATCGCGTTGTCGGGGCTCGAAGGCGGCCGCATCGGTATCGCAGCGCAAAGTGTCGGCATGGCGCGCGCCGCGTTCGAGGCGGCGCTGAGTTATGCGAAGGAGCGCGAGAGCTTCGGTGCGCCGCTCTTTTCGCACCAGGCCGTGCAATTCCGCCTCGCCGACATGGCGACGCAACTCGAAGCCGCGCGCCAGTTGATCTGGCACGCCGCGTCGTTGAAGGATGCCGGCCAACCGTGCCTGACCGAAGCCGCGATGGCCAAGTTGTTCGCCTCCGAAGCCGCCGAGCGCATCTGTTCGGCCGCCTTACAGATTCATGGCGGCTATGGCTATCTGAGCGACTTCCCGGTCGAGCGCATTTACCGCGACGTGCGCGTGTGCCAGATCTACGAAGGCACCAGCGACATCCAGAAAATCCTGATCGCGCGCGGTCTTGGCTGAAAGTCTGATGAATAAGCAACTGTTCTCAATGCAACGACCGTCCGACTGTCCCTGCGGCGGCGCCGCGCCCGATCAGCGCAGCGGTGCCAAGGCGCCGCGCTTCGCGCAGTGCTGCGGCCGCTATATCGACGGCGGCGAAGCAGCGCCACGGGCGCTTGAATTGATGCGTTCGCGCTATAGCGCGTATGTTGTGGGTGCAACGGACTACCTGCGAACGACGTGGACACCGCAAACCTGCCCCGCCGATCTCGACGTGGACATCACCGCACCCGACGCGCCGCGTTGGCTCGGACTGCAAATCAAGGCATTCGCTGAAACCGACGCCGATCACGCGACGGTCGAATTCGTCGCACGTTATAAGGTGGGCGGGCGAGCGAATCGGCTTCACGAGCTGAGCCGCTTCGTTCGCGCCGATGACGGCCGCTGGCGCTACGTCGACGGCGACGTCCGCGAATAAAGTCCCTTTCTGCCCCTTACAAAACGCCGCAGCACCCGTACGCCGCGCTCGCATATGGCCCTGATAGCAGGGCCAATTTTTTGTTGGCTCGATGCCACAAGACCCGCGCCGCGCCTGATTGCTTCGTTG
Source organism: Paraburkholderia aromaticivorans (assembly GCF_012689525.1). Taxonomy (NCBI): domain Bacteria; kingdom Pseudomonadati; phylum Pseudomonadota; class Betaproteobacteria; order Burkholderiales; family Burkholderiaceae; genus Paraburkholderia; species Paraburkholderia aromaticivorans. The sequence goes on along the minus strand of NZ_CP051516.1, from coordinate 226,767 downwards.
CGCCAAACACTGGCGAGGCCTGCATGCAGTGGTTTGAGGCGACTAATCAGCACGCCGCAATTGTTGAGTCGCGGGTTCTCCTTGATTGCACAAAACAAAATTGTCGTGCCAGGATGAGGCTGTAGCTCCATGACGTCACGTTGCGAGAGCCGGTCCATACCAACTCCGCAAAATGCGCAGGAAGCCCTGCCGGGCACCAGACAGTGTGGTTCCGGCGGCGGTTTCAGGCAGCAGACGTGACGCTCATCATCGGCGCGTGGGGTCGCGTCGGCCGTTTGGGTTCATCCCGTGCGATCTCGATTAGCGTGCGTGCGCCTCTGGCGCACTCCGTACGCGAGTGTGTTTTTGTTTGTCGAAAACCTGCCCGAAAGGCAAATGTCAGCAATGACTTCCGATAGACAGGCACCACGGTGTTCAGGGCAGCTTTTTGAGGCAGGTACGTGAATGGTGTTCAGCAAGGTTCTGACGAAGTGTGCGGTGATCTGTGCAGCGGCTACATGCGCTGTCGCACTCGCGCACGCCGACCCGCTCGCGGACACCCAGGCGGGACCGTTGACCCGCGCGCACGTGCCGCGCATCGCGCTCGACGACGACGTCTATCTGCCCTCAGCAGGTCTGAACGAACAGATCATCCGCGTACCGATTGACGCAGCCGGCACGGCCAGCCTCGAAACGACGATCTACAAACCGGACGGCGCAGGCCCGTTTCCGATGATCGTTTTCAACCACGGCAAGATCCCCGGCGATCCGCACACGCAGGAACGCAGCGACCCGCTGCCGTTCGCGCGCGAATTCGTGCGCCGCGGCTACGTGGTGGTGGCGCCGAACCGCCAGGGTTTCGGCCATTCGGACGGCACGTATCAGCAGGACGGCTGCGACGTCGAAAAGAACGGCGTCGGCCAGGCCGGCGACGTGGCTGCGACAGTCGACTTCATGTCGAAGCAGCCTTACGTGGACGCCACGCATATCGTCGTGGCCGGTACCTCGCACGGCGGTCTTGCGACGATGGCCTACGGCGCGCAGGCTGTGCCGGGCGTGCGGGCGCTGATCAATTTTTCGGGCGGCTTGCGGCAGGACGCGTGCAGCGACTGGCAGGGCAACCTGACGCGTGCATTCGGCGCGTATGGCGAGAAGACCAAGGTGCCGTCGCTGTGGATGTACGGCGATAACGATTCGGTCTGGAACGCGCCGTTGGTGGCGGGCATGTACGCCGCGTATGGCGCGCACGGCGCGAGCGCGAAGATGGTGGATTTCGGCAACTACAAGAATGACGCGCACCGTCTGGTCGGCGACCGCGACGGCGTGCATGTCTGGTGGCCGACTGTCGAGGCGTTCCTGGCGCAAGTGGGCATGCCGACTGGTGTGCAGTATCGCGTGTCGGATCCGTCCATGCCTAAGGCTAGCGGGTTTGCTGCTGTCGATGCTGTTGACGCCGTGCCGTTTGTCGATGAAGCCGGACGTAATGGATATCGGAATTTCTTGCATCAGTTTCCTAGCCGGGCGTTTGCTGTTTCTGACTCAGGGGCTTGGTCCTGGGCTGAAGGTGGTGATGATCCGATGTCGGTCGCGGTCTCGAATTGTCAGAAGCAGAGTTCGGCGCCTTGCCGGTTGTATGCGGTGAATAATGCGGTTGTTTGGGGAGATCAGTCTTCGCAGACGGCTGATGGTGGGTCTTCTGGCGGCGGCGCCGATGCGCGGCGGGCTATTGCTAGTCGGGAATAGGGGTTAAGGGCTTTTGCCTGCTCGGCTTGTGGTGGTTGGTTGTCGTTCTCTGCGGTGTTGGCCTTTCCTTGCGTTGTTAGTGGTCTATTAGCGTCGCCCCTGTGCGGGGCAGGCACCTACTTTCTTTGCCGCGGCAAAGAAAGTAGGCAAAGAAAGCCGCTTCACACCGCCAGCTTATAAGCGGGTCCCCTGGCTTGGAGGGGGCAGTGGTGCATCTGGAATCTGTGCCCTCGCACATTCAACCCCAGTGACACAGCCGTCATTCTTGCGGCGGCGCTGCGCGCGCCGTCGCGGTGCTTCATCAAACGGTCGGGTGGCTCTTGCGCCAACAGTACTTTTGACTGGCCGCCCGTTTCTGCGCGTCGACGATCTTCGCGTCACCCACCTTCAATGTAGCAGCGCACTGCTCAAACCCGTGGCGGTTTTCTGCGTCTGCAATACTTGTCCGAGCGCTAGTGTTTCGTTGTGCCGGCGACATTTATCACGCCGTCAGCTGTTTCTTGCGCCGGCAATCCTCATCAGGCTGCCCACTGTTTCTTGAGACAACAGTCTTCTTGAATGCGGGCTCGTTCACCGGCGCACGTCCCAAACCACTCTCCCCTTCGGCGCCACGCCGAGGCGAAGCCGACGGCCCCCACGGAACATAACTAAAGCATCTGGTTTTAAGCACACCGTTCCGGCGAGTGCGCAGCGCGAGGCGGGAAGTATGACGGCTGTGTCACCAGCGCGGCATTTGCGAGAACACAGATTCCAGATGCACCACTACCGCGACTGCGCGAGGGACCCGCCTATAAGCTGGCGGTGTAAAGCGGCTTTCTTTGCCTACTTTCTTTGCCGCGGCAAAGAAAGTAGGTGCCCGCCCCGCACAGGGGCGACGCTAATAGACCACTAACAACGCAAGGAAAGGCCAACACCACCGAGAGCACAACCCAAATTCCAGCCAGTAAGTCGCAACAACTTTGCCGTCGTCAACTCCGCCGATCAGCGAGCTTCGCACAGAAACAGAAACCACCTGCCCCAAACATCGCCAAACCCCAGCGCCGCAGGCAAAAACGCCCATCGAACCCCTAGTGCACAGCACGAAATAAACCGCTAATCTCGACCCCGCGAGCCCGTCAAGGGCCGCGTACAGCGCAGGAACACGATGCGCATCACGCTCGAAAAGGCCCCAAAAAAGCCACGCCGCGCATCGGCAAAAAAGCACCTCTGGAGTACCCCTTTGGACAACCCAGCACCACCGTCAGCAGCCCCCGAAGACTGGATCGCCCGCAGCCTCCGCGCCGTCTGGCACCCCTGCACGCAGATGAAGCACCACGAACGCCTGCCGCTCGTGCCCGTCGCGCGCGGCCAGGGTGCGTGGCTCTACGACCGCGCCGGTCATCGTTATCTGGATGCCATCAGCTCCTGGTGGGTCAACCTGTTCGGTCACGCCAACCCGCGCATCAACGCGGCGCTGAAAGACCAGCTCGACACGCTCGAACACGCCATGCTCGCCGGCTGCACGCACGAACCGGCCATCGAACTCGCGGAGCGGCTCAGCGCGCTCACGAACAACACGCTAGGTCACGCGTTCTTCGCGTCAGATGGCGCATCCGCCGTCGAAATCGCGTTGAAGATGAGTTTCCACTCGTGGCGCAATCGCGGTTTCGCCGACAAGCAGGAATTCGTCTGCATCGCCAACAGCTATCACGGCGAAACCATCGGAGCCCTCGGCGTCACCGATGTCGCGCTCTTCAAGGACGCCTACGATCCGCTGATCCGCCACGCGCACGTCGTGGCATCGCCTGACGCGCGCCTCGCGCAAGCCGACGAAACCGCCGCCGATGTCGCCCGCCGCGCGCTCGATCACGTTCGCTCGCTGTTCGAAGCGCGTGCCTCGAAAATCGCCGCGTTGATCGTTGAGCCGCTGGTGCAGTGCGCGGCCGGCATGACCATGCACGACGCGTCGTATATCGCGGGATTGCGCGCCTTGTGCGACCAGTACGGCGTGCATCTGATCGCCGACGAAATCGCCGTCGGCTGCGGACGCACCGGCAGCTTCTTCGCTTGCGAACAGGCCGGCATCTGGCCGGACTTCCTCTGTCTGTCGAAAGGCATCAGCGGCGGCTATCTGCCGCTCTCGATCGTGCTGTCGCGCGACGAGATCTTCGCGGCCTTCTATCACGACGACACCGCGCGCGGCTTCCTGCACTCGCATTCGTACACCGGCAATCCGCTCGCCTGCCGCGCGGCGCTCGCCACGCTCGATCTGTTCGCGAGCGACAACGTGCTCGCCGTCAACGCGCAAAAATCCGCGAAGCTGAAGTCCGCGCTCGCGCCGCTCGCGGAGCACGAGCAAGTCCGCAATCTGCGTCAGTGCGGCACGATCTTCGCGTTTGACGCCGTGATCGACGATGCTCAGCAAGCCAAAACATTCTCGCGCCGCTTCTTCGAAAACGCGTTACAGCGCGAACTGCTGCTGCGCCCGATTTCGACCACGGTATATCTGATGCCCCCTTATATCCTCGACGACGAAGAACTCGCGCTGCTCGCCTCGCGCACGCGCGAAACCTTCGAAGCCACGCTCGCAGAGACCCGCTAATGCATCTGCTCGACACACTCACCGAAGGCCTGAAGGACATCGACGCGCGGGGCCTGCGCCGTCGCCGCCGCACCGCCGACACGCCGTGCGCGGCACACATGACCGTCGATGGCCGCGAGATCATCGGCTTCGCCAGCAACGACTATCTCGGCCTCGCCGCGCATCCGCTGCTCATCGCGGCGATCGCTGAAGGCGCGCAGCGCTATGGCGCGGGCAGCGGCGGCTCGCATCTGCTCGGCGGCCACTCGCGCGCGCATGCGCAACTCGAAGACGATCTCGCGGAATTCGCGGGCGGCTTCGTCGACAACGCGCGCGCGCTCTACTTCAGCACCGGCTACATGGCGAATCTCGCCACGCTCACCGCGCTCGCGGGCCGCGACACGACGCTCTTCTCCGATGCGCTGAATCACGCGTCGCTGATCGACGGCGCGCGCCTGTCCCGCGCCGACGTGCAAATCTATCCGCACTGCGATACCGAAGCGCTGAGGGCGATGCTCGAAGCCTCGGAGGCCGACGTCAAGGTGATCGTCTCCGATACCGTCTTCAGCATGGACGGCGATATCGCGCCGTTGCCGCGTCTGTTGGAACTCGCGGAACAGCACGGCGCCTGGCTGATCGTCGACGACGCGCACGGTTTCGGGGTGCTCGGCCCGCAAGGCCGCGGCGCGATCGCGCAAGCCGCGCTGCGTTCGCCGAACCTCATTTCGATCGGCACGCTCGGCAAGGCGGCCGGCGTCTCCGGCGCGTTCGTCACGGCGCATGAGACGGTGATCGAGTGGCTCGTGCAGCGCGCGCGTCCGTACATCTTCACCACGGCATCGGTGCCGGCTGCGGCGCACGCGGTGTCGGCAAGCCTGCGCATCATCGGTGGCGAGGAAGGCGACGCACGGCGCGCGCATCTTCAGCAACTGATCGAACGCACGCGCGCCATGCTGAAGGCCACACCGTGGCTTCCGGTCGACTCGCATACCGCCGTGCAGCCGCTCATCATCGGCGCGAACGAAGCCACGCTCGACATCGCGGCCACGCTCGACCGCGCGGGTCTGTGGGTGCCGGCGATCCGTCCGCCGACCGTGCCCGCCGGCACGTCGCGCTTGCGTATTTCGCTGTCGGCCGCGCACTCGCAAGCGGACCTCGACCGGCTCGAAGCCGGCTTGCAGCAACTCGGAGCGAAAGCGGCATGAGTAGCGCAGTTCAACACGCACTGTCCTTATTCGTCACCGGCACCGATACGGAAATCGGCAAGACGTTCGTCTCGACGGCGCTGTTGCGCGGCTTCGTCCGCGAAGGCCTGCAAGCCGCCGCGATGAAGCCGATCGCCGCCGGCGCATTCGAACTGAACGGCGTGCTGCATAACGAAGACGCGGATCAACTCGACGCCGCCTCGAACGTGCTGCTGCCGCCCGCAATGCGCACGCCGTATCTGCTGAAGGAACCGGCCGCGCCGCACATCGCGGCCGCGCTGGAAAACGTCACATTTGATCTCGACCATATCGTCGATTGTCACGCGCAGGCTCTAACGCGCGCGGAGATCGTGGTCGTGGAAGGCGTCGGCGGCTTTCGTGTGCCGTTGACAGCGACGCAGGACACCGCCGATCTCGCCGTCGCGTTGAAGCTGCCGGTCGTGCTGGTGGTCGGCATGCGGCTCGGCTGCATCAGCCATGCGTTGCTGACCGCCGAGGCGATCGCCGCGCGCGGGCTCACGCTCGCCGGCTGGGTCGCGAATCGCATCGATCCGGACATGACGTTCCCCGACGAAAACATCGCGTCGATCCGCGAGCACCTGGCACGTGAATACGACGCGCCGTTGCTCGGCATCGTGCCGAATCTGAATCCAGCGTCGCCCGAACTTGCGGCGGACCAACTCGACATCAACCGGCTTTTGCAGACGCTGCGGCACACGCAATCGCATACGCAGCGCTGAAAAACTCACATATCCCTCCATGAGGATTGACGACATGACGCAACTGAACATCGCTCCCACGCCCGCCGACACGGCCTCGGCCAACAACTCTGCCAATGCGGCGGCAACGAAGCAGGTCGCGCGCTGGCGCGTCGCCGACATCGTCGCGTTGTACGAACTGCCGTTCAACGATCTGATGTTCAAGGCACAGCAAACGCATCGCGAGCATTTCGACGCAAACACCGTGCAATTGTCCACGCTGTTGTCGATCAAGACCGGCGGCTGCGAAGAGGATTGCGCGTACTGTCCGCAGTCGGTGCATCACGACACGGGTCTGCAAGCCGACAAGCTGATGCCGGTCGACGAAGTGCTCGCCGCCGCCAAGGTCGCCAAGGAAAACGGCGCGACGCGTTTCTGCATGGGCGCGGCGTGGCGCAATCCGAAAGACCGTCACCTCGAACCGATCAAGGACATGATTCGCGGCGTGAAGGCCATGGGTCTGGAAACCTGCGTGACGCTCGGCATGCTCGAAACGCATCAGGCGCAAGGACTGCGCGAAGCGGGCCTCGACTACTACAACCACAATCTCGATACGTCGCCGGAGTTCTACGGACAGATCATTTCGACGCGCACGTATCAGGACCGCCTCGACACGCTCGAACGCGTGCGCGACGCGGGCATCAACGTGTGCTGCGGCGGGATTGTCGGCCTGGGTGAATCGCGCCGTGAGCGCGCCGGTCTAATCGCGCAACTGGCGAACATGGAGCCGTATCCGGAATCGGTGCCTATCAACAATCTGGTGCAGGTGGAAGGCACGCCGCTGACTGGCACCGAAGCGATCGACCCGTTCGAATTCGTGCGTACGATCGCGATCGCGCGCATCACCATGCCGCGCGCGATGGTGCGTCTGTCGGCCGGCCGCGAGCAGATGAACGAAGCGTTGCAGGCCATGTGCTTCCTCGCCGGCGCGAATTCGATCTTCTACGGCGATCAGTTGCTGACTACCAGCAACCCGCAAGCGGAAGCGGACCGCAAACTGCTCGAACGTCTCGGCATTCGCGCCGAGGCCGCGCAACAGATGCCGCTCGATCAAAGCGGCTGCGAGCATGGCTGCGATAAGCACGCTGCGCCGAACTGAGCGTATGCATCGCGTGAGTTAGTGCACGCGCGATAAAAAAGGCTGCCTCGTTTTTCGAGGCAGCCTTTTTGCTGACTTACGCGGCAGAAAATTTACTTCTTATCCACGATGATCTGATCGAACGTCCCGCCATCGGAGAAATGCGTTTGCTGCGCTTTCTGCCAGCTACCGAACATCTCTTCCACGGTGAACGTCTTGATCGGCTTGAACTCCGCCGCGTGCTTCGCGAGCACGGTCTTGTCACGCGGCCGCAGATGATGCTGCGCGATGATGTCCTGCGCGGCCGGCGACCACAGATAGTCGAGATACGCCTGCGCTTCCTTGCGCGTGCCACGCTTGTCGACCACTTTGTCGACGATCGACACCGGCGGCGCCGCCAGCAAACTCACCGACGGATACACCGCCTCGAAATTGCCTCCGCCCACGCCCGTGTCCATCAGCGCGACTTCGTTTTCGAACGTCACCAGCACGTCGCCGATGCCGCGTTGCGTAAACGTGGTGGTCGCGCCGCGGCCGCCCGTGTCGAGCACCGGCACGTTCTTGAAGATCTCTTTTTCGAAGTCGAGCGCCTGCGCATCGGTGCCGCCGTGCTGCTTGCGATAACCCCATGCGGCCAGATACGCGTAGCGTCCGTTACCCGAAGTCTTCGGATTCGCGATGATCACCTGCACGCCCGGCTTGGCGAGATCGTCCCAGTCCTTGATGTGCTTCGGATTGCCCTTGCGTACCAGGAACACCATCGTCGTGGTGTACGGCGCGCTGTCGTCCGGCAGACGCGCGCGCCAGTTGGCCGGCACCAGTTGACCTTTCTCGGCGAGCAGGTCGATGTCGTTCGGCTGGTTCATCGTCACCACGTCGGCCTGCAGGCCTTGCAGCACCGACAGCGCCTGGGCGCTCGACGCGCCGTGCGACTGGCGGATAGACACGGTCTCGCCGCTCTTCTGCTTGTACGCCGCGATAAAGCCGGCGTTGATGTCCTTGTACAACTCGCGCGTCACGTCGTACGACACGTTGAGCAACGACGCATCCGCGTGCGCCGTCGACATGCCCGCCAGCGCGAGCGTGATTGCCGTCGTGCCGGCTGCCAGCCAGCGCGATGTCCCCGTCTTGCCTGCCATCTTGTCCCCGCCTATCGATGATGAAAACCAGTGGCCACACGAACGTGCAGCGTGAAGCGGGATTCTAACGGATCGCTTACTTGGCCAGTGGCCCGTTCGCGCGCCACTCGATGCGCGAACGACGGCCCTGACCACTCATACGAACGCGTGCTGTACGGCCTCGAACGACTCCTCGCGAAAACGCAGCGGCGCCGCGCAGTGCACCAGCGTATCGACGAAATATTTGGCGCGCGGCCACGGACCGAAGCCGGCCGCGGTGTTGATATGCCCCGCGTCCCCGAGATTGACGAACGCGCTGCCGAAACGCTGCGCGAGATCGCGCGAACCGGCAAGCGGCATCCACGGATCGGTTTCGCTGCCGATCAGAATCGAGGGCACGCCGAGACGCCGCGCGTCGAACGCTCCCGCGAAGGCGAATTTCTGCGGACTCGCGGGCGCCACGAACAGCACACCGACCACGTCGTTCGCATACGAGGCCTGCTGCAACGCATACGCGGTCGCGAGGCAGCCGAAGCTATGCGCGGCCAGCACGAACGGCCCGCGCTCGCGCGCCAGCAGATCGCGCAACGATTTCGACCACAGCGCGAGGTCCGGCGCGTCCCAGTCGGCTTGCTCGACGCGCAGCGAGCGCGCGAACTGCCGCTCCAGCCAGGTCTGCCAGTGCGCGCCCTCGCTGCCGTGCAGACCGGGAACGGTGACGAGCCGCGGCGGCCATGTCGATTTGGTGCATGAAAGCATGTGTGTGCCTCGCTGCGGGAATCCGGGTAGTGATTGTCCCGCCGCGTGCCGCAAGGGCGAACCAAGTTTTTGTGCTTTGTTTATCGGACAACGGTGCGGGCAAATGCGCAGGTAAACGCACCGCCGATAGGGGCCGCGCGGCGGAAAGCTCACCGCCGACCCGCACGCCCGTACGCAAACGCGCGCGATTCGCGTCGAAAAAGTAGAATGAAGCCTATCCATAAAAGGAGGAGGCCTCATGCCGCAAGCGTCGTCCGCCACGCCGCAGCCGTCGCGCCGGTCATGCCGTGGCTTCTTCGTCTCCAGACCCGATCTCGCAGGCGCCTTCCGGACCGTATGAAAATCCTCTTCTACATGCCGCATGCCGACGCCGCCGCGTGGCTGCACGACTTCGCCCGCGCCCTGCCGGACGCCGATCTGCGTGAATGGCAGCCGGGCGACACCGCGCCGGCCGATTTCGCGGTCGTGTGGCGTCCGCCGCGCGAGATGCTGGCCGGCCGCGACGATCTGCGCGCGATCTTCAATCTCGGCGCGGGCGTCGACGCAATCCTCGCGCTCGAACACGAGCAGCCCGGCACCTTGCCGCGTAACGCCCAGTTGATCCGTCTCGAAGACACCGGCATGGCGCTGCAAATGGCCGAGTATGTGACGCACGCGGTGCTGCGCTATCTGCGCCGTTTCGACGAGTATCAGACGCTGCAAGACGAGCGCCGCTGGGAAGTACTCGAGCCGCATCCGCGTGACACCTTCACGGTTGGCGTGCTGGGACTCGGCGTGCTCGGCGCGCATGTCGCACAAACGCTCGCGGTGTTCGGCATGCCGGTGCGTGGCTACAGCCGCAGCCCGCGGCAGATCGACGGCATCACGACATTCGCCGGTGATGCTCAATTCGACGCGTTTCTCGACGGCGTGAAAGTGCTGGTGAATCTGCTGCCGCATACTCCGGATACCGGCGACGTGCTGAACGCGCGCACCTTCGCGAAGCTGGCGCACGGCGCGTATCTGATCAACGTGGCGCGCGGCGCCCATCTGGTCGAACAGGATTTGCTCGACGCACTCGCGAGCGGACAGCTCACCGCCGCCACGCTCGACGTGTTCCGCGAGGAACCGTTGCCACCGGATCATCTGTTCTGGCAGGAGCCGCGCATCACGATCACGCCGCATGTGTCCGCGCTGACGTTGCGCGAAGAAAGCGTGACCCAGGTCGCGCTGAAGATCGCCGCGCTCGTGCGCGGCGACAGGATCAGCGGCGTGGTGAATATCGAACGCGGATACTGAACCCATCGAATCCCATTGAAGGAGCGCCGCCCCGCGCTCGGCAACAAGTTGCATGGGACCAGAGTAAGTGCTAAAGCGCCAACTCTGATCGACAAAGGAGACACATCATGGCCCTACCCCAGCAAGTGAAAATCGTCGAAGTCGGTCCGCGTGACGGACTTCAGAACGAAAAAGATTTCGTGTCCACCGCGACCAAGATCGAGTTGATCAACCGTTTGTCGGCGGCGGGCTTCTGTAACGTCGAGGCCGCTTCGTTCGTGTCGCCGAAATGGGTGCCGCAGATGGCCGACGGCGCCGACGTCATGGCCGGTATCCAACGACGCCCGGGAACGATCTACTCGGTGCTGACGCCGAATCTGCGCGGCTTCGAGGGCGCGCTCGCCGCGCGTGCCGACGAGATCGTGATTTTCGGCGCCGCCAGCGAAGCGTTTTCGCAGAAGAACATCAACTGCAGCATCGCGGAAAGCATCGATCGATTCGCGCCTGTCGCGCAGGCGGCGAAGGAACATGGCCTGCGGATTCGCGGCAGCGTGTCGTGCGCGCTGGGCTGTCCGTATCAGGGCGAAGTGCCGGTGGCATCGGTGGTGGATGTGGTCCAGCGCTTCGCGGCGCTCGGCTGCGACGAGATCGATATCGCCGATACGATCGGCGTCGGCACACCGAAGCGCACGCGCGAAGTGTTCGAGGCGGTCACGCAGGTATTTCCGCGCGAGCGTCTATCCGGCCACTTCCACGACACCTATGGCCAGGCGCTCGCCAACATCTACGCGGCGTTGCAGGAAGGTATCGAGATTTATCACGCGTCGGTGGCGGGCCTCGGCGGCTGTCCGTATGCGAAGGGCGCGACCGGCAACGTCGCAACCGAAGACGTGTTGTATCTGATGAACGGCCTCGGTATCGAGACCGGCATCGACCTCGCGCAAGTCGTGGCGATCGGCGATTTCATCTCGACGTCGATCGGCCGGCCCAATGTTTCGCGCGCCGGTAAAGCGCTGCTCGCCAAAGCGCGCAGCGAAGCGGCCAATTGCGTTTGATGGCAACTCGACGCGGCCGCTCACCACTCACGCAATCAATCAGGACCTGAAACGATGACGGACCACGCTTCTCTCGAATCCGACGATCTCACCGCGCTGCCCGACTCGGCACGCCGCGTCGCGCTGCTGTTGCGCGAACGCGGTCACGCGGGCCGGATCGTGATGCTGCCGGAAACAGGCAAGACTTCCGCCGAAGCCGCGGCGGGCCTCGGCTGCTCGGTCGCGCAGATCGCCAAGTCGATCCTGTTTCGCCGCCGTGAGGACGACGCGCCGGTATTGGTGATCGCGAGCGGCGCGAATCGCGTCGACGAAAAGAAAGTCGCCGCACAAGTTGGCGATATTGGTCGTGCGGACGCGAAGTTCGTCCGCGAAAAAACCGGCTATGCGATCGGCGGTGTCTGCCCGATCGGTCATGCGACCGAGCCGGTCACGCTGATCGATGCCGATCTGCTCGAACTCGACAGTCTGTGGGCCGCCGCGGGTCATCCTCATGCGGTGTTCAATCTGACGGCGCAGGAACTGATTGCGCTGACGGGCGCGCCGGTGATCGACGTGGCGCTGCGCGAGACGGCGTGACGCGATGACGATGATGACAGCGGGCCTCGATAACGAAGATCAGCACGCCGTGCCGTCGCCTTGCATCAACGTGTGCAGGATGGATGCGTCGACCGGATGGTGCGAAGGATGCCTGCGCACCATCGACGAAATCGCCGGCTGGTCGTTGTTCGACGACGAAGCGAAGCGCGCGGTGTGGGACGCGATCGAGGTTCGCCACGCGGAGTTCATCGCGAGCCAGCCGAAGGTGCGACGATGAACGCCGCACCGCGCATCGTCACGGTTGGCGAAACGTTCAGTTCGACGCTGGCGCTGTCGGCGGAGTCGGTGAAATCGTTCGCCGCGCTCGTCAACGACTACAACCCGCTGCATCACGACGAAGCGTATGCCGCGCAAAGCCGCTTCGGCGGCCTGATCGCGTCCGGCACGCAACCGACCGCGCATTTCATGGCGCTGCTGGCAACGCACTATTCGACCTACGCGCAACCGCTCGGCCTCGAGTTCGATATCAAGCTCAAGAAAGCCGTCCATGCGAACGACACGCTCACCATCACGTGGCGCGTGAAGCATGCTTACTGGAAGCCGAGCCTGAACGGCGATCTGACGCATCTCGAAGGCTCGGTCGTGAATCAGCGTGGCGAGACCATGTTGATCGGTTCGTCGACGATTCTCGTGATGCCGAAACCCGAAGCGTCCGCGAAGGCAGACGCTAACGCTAACGCAATGCCCAATTCGCCATGATCACGCTGCCGGAATCGATTCGGGTTTTCGAACGCGGCTGGCTCTCGTCGAACAACGTGCTGCTGATGGACGACGCCTGCGCCGCGCTGGTCGATACGGGCTATGCCACGCACGCACCGCAAACGCTCGCCCTCGTGCGGCAAGCGCTCGGCGCGCGGCCGCTCGATCTGATCGTCAACACGCATCTGCATTCGGACCATTGCGGCGGCAATGCGCTATTGCAGGCGACGTGGCCGTGCCGCACCGTCATTCCCGCCTCGGAAGCCGGCGCCGTGCGCGACTGGGACGAAACGCGCCTGACGTTTCGCGCCACCGGCCAGACCTGCGAGCGCTTCACCTTCACCGGAACGATTGCGCCCGGCGCGCGCTCGCGGCTCGGCGCGCTCGATTGGGATGTGCTCGGCGCGCCCGGCCACGATCCGCATTCGCTAATGCTCTACTGCGCGGACGAACGCATCCTGATCAGCGCGGACGCGCTGTGGGAAAACGGCTTCGGCGTGATCTTTCCCGAACTGGAAGGCGAAAGCGGTTTCGCCGAGGAGCAGGCGGTGCTGGAAGCCATTGCGAGGCTCGCCGTGCGCCTCGTGATCCCCGGTCATGGCTCACCCTTCACGAATGTCGACCAGGCGCTTGAACGCGCGTTTTCGCGTGTTGCGTGGCTACGCGCCGATCCCGCACGCAATGCCAAGAATGCGCTGAAGGTGCTGATCGTGTTCAAGCTGCTCGAAGTCCGCGCGATGCGCTTCGACACCTTGCTGCACATGCTCGACGACGCCAGCGTGATGGGCGCCGCCGCGTCGATGCTCAAGCCGCGTGGCGAATGGCCCGCGTTGCTGAAAGAGATCGTCGAGGAGCTGGCGGCCAGGAATGGGCCGCTGGAAGTGGATGGTGCGCGCATCGTCGCGCGCGCCGCCTGACGCGCCGCCGCTACCGTCGCTACAAAAAGAAAGCCGCTCGACCCTTGCAGGCGAGCGGCGGAAATTCTGTCGGACGTGATCAGCGTCAAGACGCATGATACGCGCGCCTGTTTTTTGACCGCATCGGTGATTTCCCTACAGAAGTTTGACGCCCGCTTTCAAAGCCGCCTACAACACGTCACGTTACGAGGCCCCGTAGTTGCGTATCTTTCGAATCATTAGTCCACAGATATGAGTAATTTGCGCATCCGGTTACTCTGGAATCCGTAGCATTGTCACTCATCGCAACAGCATAACGCCCGTCAGGTCGACGACAGGCGCTTTTGCGGCACGATCCGCCAGCCGAGATTGACGCCGGCCGCCGCCACCAGAATCAGCACCGCCCCCAGCACCTGAATCCACGCGAGCGTTTGCCCGAACGCAACCCGGTCGACGATGATCGCCACCACCGGATAGATGAACGAGAGCGCGCCCGTCATCGAAGTCGGCAGCTTCTGGATCGCGCCGTAGAGCAGCACGTACATGAGGCCGGTATTGACGACGCCGAGCACGACCAGTTCGAGCCACTGCACGCCGCTTGTGGGCAACGCATCGAAGCGCACGAACGGCGCGAGCATCAGCACGCCGAGCGACACCTGGATCAGCGCGATCAGATGGGGGGGCGTGCCCTTAAGCCGCTTCGTAATGATCGACGACACCGCGTACATCGCCGCCGCGCCCACCGCGTATGCGACGCCGACCAGATATTGCCCCGGCACCGCCAGCACCGCCGGCTCGACCTTCACGACGAACACGAGGCCGATGAACGCGACTACCAGCCACAGCACCGTCGAGGCGCTGATGCGCTCGCGAAACACCAGCGCGCCGAGCGCCACCAGCATGAACGGCTGCGTGTTATAGACCGCCGTCGCCATCGAGATCGAGGCGCGCGAATACGCGGCGAACAGCAACACCCAATTGATGACGATCGCCGCGCCGCCGAGCAACGCGAGGCCGAGCATCTTCCACGAGAAGAGCTTGCGCTGAAACAGCCCAAGTAAGGCGCACACGAGCGCGAGCGTCGCGCCGCCGAAAATGCAGCGGAAGAACACGACATTGAACGGGCTTTGCTGCGACGACACCACCAGCCAGCCGATGGTGCCGGACATCAGCATCGCCATGGTCATTTCCGCGGCTCCGCGGCGGATTTCATTTGACGCCATGATTCGATCCTCGAATTGATTCCTGCATGACGAGCAGTGTAATTAATCCGATCGTCCGAATACATGGCTAAACTTAAGCGTTCTCGCGATGCGACCTAATAATCGAAGGCCGTGATGACCAAACGCCTTACTCCTCCGACGCCCGCCCTGCTCGACGATACGGACCGGGCACTCCTCGCCGCGCTCGCGGAAGACGCCCGTCAGCCGGTCAGCGAGCTAGCGCGTCAGGTCGGCCTGTCGGCGCCAAGTACGGCGGAGCGCGTGCGCAGGCTCGAAGCGCAAGGCGTGATCGAGCGCTTCACGGTGCAGATCGATCCGCGCGCGCTCGGCTACACGCTGCAGGCCGTCGTGCGCGTGAAGCCGTTGCCCGGCCAGTTGCATCTGGTGGAAGAGGTGATCCGGCGGATTCCGGAGTTCGTCGAATGCGACAAGGTGACAGGCGACGATTGCTTCATCTGCCGCCTGTATCTCCATTCGATCGAGCAGCTCGACGAGATTCTGTCGAAAGTCACCGAGCGCGCTGAGACCAGCACCGCGATCGTCAAGTCGACGCCAGTCGCGCGCCGCTTGCCGCCGCTCGGTTGAGCGAGGCGCGGGCGCGGCGTCGCGTATGAATGAAACGAACGGAGAGGCTTACTGTTCGACCGCTTCGAAGAAGGACAGCATTTCGGCGACCAGTTCGTCCGGCGCTTCCTCAGGGATGTAGTGTCCGCAAGACAACGCGCGGCCGCTTACGTCGCGCGCCACGTGGCGCCATTCCACCAGCGCGTCGAAGCACTTCTCGATCACGCCTTTGTCGCCCCACAGCACGCGCAGCGGACAGCCGATCTTGTGACCGCGCTCGATGTCGGCGCGATCGTGCTCCAGGTCGATGCTCGCCGACGCGCGGTAGTCCTCGCACATCGCGTGCACCGCGCCCGGTTGCGCGAGCGCCAAGCGATAGGCGTCGAGCGCGGCGGGATCGAACGGCGCGAGACCCGCGTGACGGCTGCCCATCACCGCGTCGACATACGCCGCCGGGTTCGCGCCGATCAGCGTTTCAGGCAGCGGCTCCGGCTGGATCAGGAAGAACCAGTGAAAGTAGTGCGTCGCAAAAGCGCGGTCGGTTGCCTCGTACATCGCGAGCGTCGGCGCGATGTCGAGCAGCATCAGACGCTCGACGGCGTCGGCATGATCGAGCGCCATGCGATGCGCGACGCGCGCGCCGCGATCGTGCGCGCACACGAGAAAACGTTCGAAGCCGAAATGGCGCATCACGGCGACCTGATCGGCCGCCATCACGCGCTTGGAATACGGTGTGTGCACGGCGTCGCTCGGCGGCTTGCCCGATGCGCCGTAACCGCGCAGGTCCGTGGCGATTACCGTGAAATGCTGCGCCAGTTGCGCGGCGCACTTTTGCCAGATCAGATGCGACTGCGGATGACCGTGCAGCAACAGAAGAGGCGGGCCCGCCCCGCCCTTCACTCCGAAAATATCGACATCGCCCACGGCGACGCGAAAAGGCGTGAAATTCTCGAAGGCCATGGCGTCTCTCTCGTGATTTTGGAGTCCCTGCATTGTAGAAGCCCAATGTGTCCACGCGAGGTGGGAAAGCCCACGCAAGCATAGAACCTGAACACTCCTTCCAACTGTTGTAAACGACCCAATCGAACGCGCTCGTCGCGCTTCGCCTATAATCGAACGACCGTTCTTAAATTTTCGGATGGCTGTGGCGGATGAAAGCGCCACAAGCCATGTGCCGCTAAACTCAGTCATCGCCGGGCGCGCAACGACGCACCGGCCCGCTCAAATCAGGAGACACGCACTATGGCATTGCCCGCCGTCCTGCAAAAACTTGCGCTGCCCGTCGTCGCTTCGCCGATGTTCATCGTCAGCTATCCCGAACTCGTGTTGGCTCAATGTAAGGCCGGGATCGTCGGCTCGTTCCCCGCGCTGAATGCCCGTCCGGCTGAGCTGCTCGACGAATGGCTCACGCAGATTCAGGCGCAGCTCGCCGAGCACAAGGCGGCCAATCCCGATGCGGTCATCGGGCCGATCGCCGTCAACCAGATCGTCCATCAGTCGAATACGCGGCTCGAACACGACGTGCGCGTGTGCGTCGAACACAAGGTGCCGATTTTCATCACGAGCCTGCGGGCGCCGGCGCGCGAAATCGTCGATGCCGTGCACAGCTACGGCGGCATCGTGCTGCACGACGTGATCAATCTGCGTCATGCGCAGAAGGCGCTGGAAGCGGGCGTCGACGGTCTGATCCTGGTGGCGTCCGGCGCGGGCGGCCATGCGGGCACGACCTCGCCGTTCGCGCTGGTCGGCGAAGTGCGGCGCATGTTCGACGGCCCGATCGTGCTGTCGGGGTCGATCGCCAACGGTGGCTCGATTCTCGCTGCGCAGGCCATGGGCGCGGACCTCGCGTACATGGGCACGCGCTTCATCGCGACCCGGGAAGCGCACGCGGTCGACAGCTACAAGCAGGCGATCGTCAATTCCACCTCGTCGGACATCATCTACACGAACCTGTTCACCGGCGTGCACGGCAACTACATCCGCGAAAGTATCTTGAACGCGGGGCTGGACCCGGACGCGCTGCCGGAATCGGACAAGAGCGCGATGAACTTCGGCAGCGACAAGGCGAAGGCGTGGAAAGACATCTGGGGCGCGGGTCAGGGCGTCGGTTTGATGGACGACGTGCCGAGCGTGGGCGAACTGGTGCAGCGTTTGACACAGGAATATGACGATGCGAAGGCGCGACTGGGGATTGCGCGCTGAGGTTGTGCACCCCGGCGTGATGCGGTCGGGGTTGCACGCTGCGCGTTAGCTTGGAGCGCCTCGGCGAAGGCGCTTGCTTCGGGCGCTTGCTTCGGGCGCTTGCTTCGGGCGCTTGCTTCGGGCGCTTGCTTCGGGCGCTTGATCCGAGGTGCTTGATCCGAGGTGCTTGATCCGAGGTGCTTGATCCGGGGCCCTTGATCCGAGGTGCTTGATCCGGGGCCCTTGATCCGGGGCCCTTGATCTGAGGCGCTTGATCTGAGGCGCTTGATCTGAGGCACTTGATCAGGACGGTCTTGCGCTGCGGCCCAGCTTCAGGCCGAGCCGCAGCGATTGCCGCGCAGCCTGACTTACATATTGCGGCGGTACTGCCCGCCCACTTCAAACAACGCGTGCGTGATCTGCCCGAGTGAGCAGACACGCACGACGTCTATCAGCACCGCAAAGACGTTTTCATCGTCGATCACCGCGCGCTTCAGGCGTTCGAGCGCGACGGGCGCCGCGTCGCGATGCTGCGCCTGGAAAGCGCGCAGACGTTGCAACTGACTTTGTTTTTCATCGTCGGTGGAGCGAGCCAGCGCGATCGGCTGTGGCGCCTCGTGCGGATGCGCGCTCAAAAACGTATTCACGCCGACGATCGGATACGAGCCGTCATGCTTGCGATGCTCGTACAGCATCGACTCGTCCTGAATGCGCCCGCGCTGATAGCCGGTTTCCATCGCGCCAAGCACGCCGCCGCGCTCGGTCAGCCGGTCGAATTCGGCGAGCACCGCCTCTTCCACCAGATCGGTCAGTTCCTCGATCACGAAGCTGCCCTGATTCGGATTCTGATTCTTCGCGAGTCCCCATTCACGGTTGATGATCAACTGGATCGCCACCGCGCGGCGCACTGAATCCTCGGTGGGCGTGGTGATCGCTTCGTCGAAGGCATTCGTGTGGAGCGAGTTGCAGTTGTCGTAGATCGCGATCAGCGCCTGCAGCGTAGTACGGATATCGTTGAAGTCGATCTCCTGCGCGTGCAGGCTGCGGCCCGACGTCTGTACGTGATACTTGAGCTTCTGGCTGCGTTCGTTCGCGCCGTAACGCTCGCGCATCGCAACGGCCCAGATGCGTCGCGCGACGCGGCCCAGCACCGTGTACTCCGGGTCCATGCCGTTCGAAAAGAAGAACGACAGATTCGGCGCGAAGTCGTCGATCGACATGCCGCGGGCCAGATAGGCCTCGACATAGGTGAAGCCGTTCGCCAGCGTGTAGGCCAGTTGCGAGATCGGGTTCGCGCCGGCTTCGGCGATGTGATAGCCGGAGATCGACACCGAATAGAAATTGCGCACGCCGTGCTCGACAAAGTACGCCTGAATATCGCCCATCACTTTCAGGCTGAATTCGGTCGAGAAGATACAGGTGTTCTGGCCTTGGTCTTCCTTCAGGATGTCGGCCTGTACCGTGCCGCGCACGTTTTCGAGCGCCGCGCGGCGCGTCGCGGCGAGTTCGTCGTCCGAGAGCGGATGGCCTTGCTGTGGGGTCGCGCGTGCGATCTGCTGATCGATCGCGACGTTGAAGAACATCGCGAGGATGGTCGGCGCGGGGCCGTTGATCGTCATCGAGACCGAGGTTTCCGGCGCGCAGAGATCGAAGCCGTCGTAGAGCGTTTTCATGTCGTCAAGCGTCGCCACCGAAACGCCCGAATTGCCCACTTTGCCGTAGATGTCGGGGCGCTCGTCGGGTTCTTCGCCGTAGAGCGTGACCGAATCGAAAGCGGTCGACAGACGTTTGGCCGGCATCCCCTCAGAGAGCAGCTTGAAGCGGCGATTGGTGCGTTGCGGATCGCCTTCGCCGGCAAACATCCGCGTGGGATCTTCGTTTTCGCGGCGGAAGGGGAACACGCCCGCGGTGAACGGAAAGTAGCCGGGCAGATTGTCGAGCATCAGCCAGCGCAGAATCTCGCCGTGGTCGACGAACTTCGGCAGTGAGACTTTGCGGACTTCAGATCCGGAAAGCGTCGTGACAGTGAGCGCGGTGCGGATCTCGCGGTCGCGGATGCGGACGACGTGTTCGGCGCCCGAGTAGGTGGCGACGGTTTGCGGCCAGGCGTCGAGGAGCGTGCGTTCGCGTTCGCCGAGGGAGGCGGTGCGTTGGGAAATTAGGGTGTCGAGTTGCGAGAGATTTTGGTTGGCGGTAGCGGCGGGTGTGGTCGTTTCAGGGTTTGCGGTTGAGGCTGAGTTCGCAGTCGCGTTTGTGCCTGAACCAGCGTTTGCACTTGCGGCGGCACCTGAGCTTGCAACTGCAAATGCACCTGCACCTGCACCTGCAGCCACGCCCGCCTCCCCGAGCATCCGGCGCGCCTCGACAAGTTGCCAGCGCTCGCGCGCCACGCGCGCTTGCGCGTCGGCTCGCTCGCGATAAGCGTGGACCGTCTGCGCGATATCCGCCAGATAGCGCACCCGCGCCGGCGGCACGATCGCGTTGCGGCCGCTCGAAAAGCGCAGACCTTCGGGCGCGGCCAGCCGGCCGCCGCCGGATCGCAGGCCGTGCTTGCGCAGCGCTTCGGCGACGTGCCGGTAGAGCGCGGTCACGCCGTCGTCGTTAAAGCGCGAGGCGATCGTGCCGAACACCGGCATCGCTTCCGGCGGCTTCGCGAAGTCGCCGCGATTGCGCTGCACCTGCTTGGCGACGTCGCGCAATGCGTCCGGCGCGCCTTTGCGATCGAACTTGTTGATCGCGACGAAACCAGCGAAGTCGAGCATGTCGATCTTCTCCAACTGGCTGGCCGCGCCGAACTCCGGCGTCATGACATACAGCGATTCGTCGACGAACGGCACGATCGCCGCATTGCCCTGGCCGATGCCGGATGTTTCGACGACGATCAGATCGAAGCCCGCCGCTTTGCATAGCATCAGCGCATCGGGCAGCGAGTCGGAGATTTCGCTCGACGCTTCGCGCGTTGCCATCGAACGCATGTAGACGCGCGCGCCGCCGCCCCAGTCGCCGATCGCGTTCATGCGGATGCGGTCGCCCAGCAACGCGCCGCCGGACTTGCGGCGCGACGGATCGATAGCGAGCACGGCGATGGTCAGGGCGTCGCCGTAGTCGAGGCGAAAGCGCCGGATCAGTTCGTCGGTGAGCGAGGATTTGCCTGCGCCGCCCGTTCCCGTGATGCCGAGGACCGGGGTTGAGGTTGCTGCTTTGGCCTGAGCGGATAGCTTTTCGCGGGCGGATGCGTCAACGGCACCTGCTTCGAATGCGCTGATGAGTTGTGCGAGACGGCGGAAGGTGAAGGATGCTGGGTCGGCCGCGTCAACCTCGCCACCCATATGCTCTGCGCGCGCCGCCTCGCCCACATGACTCGCCTTGCTGGACCGCTCGCGCGCGGCGGCCGCAGGCTTACTGCCGCCGTCATTGCCGCGCAAATCAAACCGCGGGAACCCGCGCTCCGAAAGCTCGTCCACCCATCCGACAAAAGGACTCTGCCCACCCACCACCTCCGCGCGCGCACCTTCGGTGCAGCGCGCGATCATATCGTCGATCATGCCTTGCAGCCCGAGCCGCTGCCCGTCCTGCGGCGAATAGATCTTCTCGACGCCGTAACGCTCGAGTTCCGCAATTTCCTCAGGGACGATCACCCCACCGCCGCCGCCGAACACCTTGATGCGCTCGCCGCCGCGTGCCCGCAGCAGATCGACCAGATAGCGGAAGTATTCGTTGTGGCCGCCCTGGTAGCTGGACACGGCGACGCCGTCGGCGTCCTCTTGCAGCGCGGCAGCGGCGACTTCATCGACGGAGCGGTTGTGGCCGAGGTGAATCACCTCGATGCCGCTCGCCTGCAGAATGCGCCGCATGATGTTGATCGACGCATCGTGCCCATCGAACAAGGCAGCCGCCGTGACAAAGCGCAGGCGCCGGCCCGCGGGCAGCTTGTGGCTGCCGGCGCGCTGCGGCGTGGACAGATCGGTCATGTCTCCCCCAGATCGTTACGCGTATGGGTGCTGCCAACCAGTATAGCGAAACGGGTCGGGGTGCCTCGCTGGCCTGGGCGGCCTAGCGCACCGCCAACGCCTTGATCTGTTCGAGCGACGGCCACAGCGACTCGTTCGCGAACCGCTCGGCGAGAAAGTCCACAAACGAGCGCACCTTGGCCGACAGATGTCGGCGGCTCGCGTAGACGACGTGAATGGGCAGCTCGCGCGGCGGCACGTCGTCCACCAGCAGCGGCACGAGACGCCCCGCGGCCAGATCGTCGCCGATCACTTCGGTGCCGAGCATCGCGATGCCCGCGCCTTGCAGCACGATCACGCGCTGCGCTTCCAGATGATTGACGATCAGATTGCCCGTCAGACGCACGCGCGGTGAGGCATCACCCGTGGCGGGCGCGATTTCGAGCGCCGACACGCCCGCGTATTGCAGATAGTTGTGGCGCGCCAGATCGGCGACGGTCTTCGGCGTGCCGTGCCGCTTCAAATACGCCGGCGATGCGCACAGCACGAGGTGCGCGGTCGCGATTTGCCGCGCGATCAATGACGACGACTTCAGTCCGCTCGGCGAAGCGCGGATCGCGACATCGAAACCCTCGTCGATCAGTTCGACCACGCGGTCCGACAAGGTCATATCGACGGTGACCTGCGGATACTGCGCGGCGTAGTCGGCCACCGCGGCCATCACGTGACTCAAGCCGAACGCCGACAGCGACGACACCCGCAAGCGCCCCTGCGGCACGACGCTTGCCGCGCCGACCACCTGCTCGGCCTCTTCGAGTTCCGTGAGCACCTGGCTCAGACGCTCGTAGTACTCGCGGCCCGCCTCGGTCGGCGCGACCCGCCGCGTGGTGCGGTTCAGGAGACGCGCGCCAAGTTGCTGTTCGAGGTGCATCACATGCTTGCTCGCCATGGCCGCCGACATCTCCATCCGCTCGGCCGCGCCGACAAAGCTGCCGACTTCGACGACGTGGCGGAACACTTTCATGCTGACGAGGGTATCCATCTCAATCGCTCGCTTCAGGAATCAATCGACGTCATTTTGCCGGGTTTATCAAAGACTGGTCGGCAAAACAGCTTCCCAAGGCATGAATACCTAGGCGCACATGCAAAAAAACCCGCCTTCCGAAGAAGACGGGCTTGGGAGATCAAGCTGATGCGACTGTCGCGCGAAGCCCGCAAGCAGGCGTCGCGCCGCGTGGCCGGGACGCTTAGAACTTCGCGCGCAGGCCGACGCCGTAGGTGTTGCCGCTCGACACGTTGTAGATGTGGTCGTACATGTAGGCCGCGTAGATGTCCGTGCGCTTGGACAGCGGATAGTCGTAGCCGACCGCTGCCGTCTGACGGGTCTGGTCGAAGCCGCCGCCATCGCGCGAGTAGGCGAATGACGCCATCACCGAGCCCGGGCCGAACGGCACCGTCGCGCCGCCTTGCGCCGTGTTCACGTGCCAGCTCGTGACCTGCTGGTAGTTGTACGTGTACATGTACTGGCCGAAGAACTTCACGAACTTCAGGTCGTACGACACGCCGACTTGCGCGACGCTCTGGCTCTTCAGGCCAGGAACGCCCGACGTGCCGAAGCTGCCCAGGTCGCTCGGCACGTTGTTGAAGTTCACGTACTGATACACCGCCGTGGCCGCGAACGGGCCGTGGAAGTACAGCACCTGGCCGCTCCACTTCTTCGCGCCGTTCTCGGTCGTGTTGCCGAGCGCGTACATGGCCGTCGCGCTCAAACCGTTGAAGTTCGGCGACGAGTACGACACCGCGTTGCTCCAGCCCGAATCGCCGGTCACGCCCTGATCCGTCGAGTAGGTCGGGAACGTGCCGAGACCCAGGTACGTGTGCCAGATCATCGGCGAGAACTGATACGAGTCGATGAACGGGTTGAACAAAATCGTCGACACGAACAGCGGCGTCGTCAGACGGCCGGCCGTCACCGTGCCGTAGGGCGACTCGATACCGACGTACGCGTTACGCGAGAACATCGTGTCGCCCGTGAAGCGGCCGTACTGGCCGTTTTGCGCCAGGAAGAACCCTTCCAACGCGAAGATCGCCTTGTAACCGTTGCCCAGATCCTCCGCCCCTTTCAAGCCCCAGTACGAAGTCGACATGCCGCCGCCCGAGACCTGCACCGCAGTCTTGCCGCCCGGAAATTTCTGCGCGCCGACCCATTCGTCGACCTGACCATAGAGTTGCACGCTCGATTGCGCAAAAGCAGACGATGCACTGGCCAGCAGAGCGGCACACGCGGTTGCCTTGAGGGTGGTCTTCAGCGCACCGCTGATGCTTGTTTTCATGGGTTCTCCTGTCTTTGTCAAAAAGGGTGTGGCTGTGCGAAAGGGGGAGCTCGCGCGAATCATTGTTGTTGTCCGTTCGATCATCGAGCCAATCTGGGCGGGACCATCTTTGCGGACCATTTTTATGAACAAAAATATCGTTGGTTATTGCCGGTATATCGGTCTGATTAGTTTTGTCGCTTATCGGCCTGATAAAGCCTCGGCCGACAGCACGCTCGCCGTGCCGCCGCAAGATTTGCCGCACCGCGCAAAGCGTTGCTCACCTTGCGGCCGACGGGTTGATAACGCCTCAGATGACACGCGGATGACGCACCGCGGCAGAAACGACCAAATTTGACGATGGGAGAGGGTGTGCTGCCGAGTGTTTTCAAAAAAGTGTGGCGTCGAAACGTCACATTGACCGCGGGCTTTAGGGGTGAAGGCGAGGCGGAAGTCCGCTGTCAAGCGGTTTGAAAGGCAGACGAAGTGGTGCGGCGGGGCGAAGCGGTGAGAATTTGGGAGGACGAAAAATGGGCAGAGACGCCTCGCATCCGGTTCGGGATGAAGTGTGCGTGAAGGCGGAGTCAGATACGCAATGGCCAGCATTCGAACAATGTCGAAGCGGCATGTCGAACTCAGAGAAGGGAGAAGGGAGACAGAAGTAGATGTGTGCGTGCGCAGCCTAAAAGGCAAACACTGGTCGCTCACGCAACCAACGCAACGCACGGCGCACGCAGCGCGAACGCCTAGTTCCGGTAAGGCGAGCCTTCCGATTGACGCGGATCGTCGGACTGGCGCTGCATGGCGCGCGGCGAGCCGCGTTCTTCGTTGTAGCGGGCGACGTCGGCGCGAATCGAACCGGCGCGAACCGGCGCATTGGCCGGTGGCCGGGGAACCGTATGAGACTCGGCACTAACCGGGGTGATGGCGCCGGCGTACTGCATGCTGCCGCGGCTGTCGCCGGCGTATCCGGCCGGTCCGGCGACACGGCGCACGCCCGGCTTGTAGACGTCGAAGCCGTCGGCGTAAGTTGCACCCGCGAAGTTTGCTCCGCCACGCGGCAGACGCGCGTTGTGATCAGCCATCGTATTGCGCGCCGGCGCTGCCGCGGCGCCGCCGTAGTCGCGGCCACCGTTATGCATGTCGCCGCGCACGGCGTGATTCGCAGCGGCATGCGAATAGCCGCCACCGCCGCCGTGCGGCACGCCTGGCGCTTTCGCATAGGCGAACGAGCACAGCGCAGCGATGACCGCGCCCAACGCCCAATGCCTCGTTCTCGACAACCCGTCCACCCAGTGACTCTCATGCCCGAAGACTTGCCTGAAGCCCACCGTTCGAGCTGCGACGGACTTGTTTTGGGACTGGCACGGGCGCAGCGACGAGATCGCGGCGCGGGGCATCCCGACGGCCTTTGAACCGTAATTTATGGGTGCCGGCAAAGGGTGTCGAGCCAAAAAGTGTTAGGCCTCGGACGCGGATGTAACACC
Organism: Paraburkholderia aromaticivorans; assembly: GCF_012689525.1. Lineage (NCBI taxonomy): Bacteria > Pseudomonadati > Pseudomonadota > Betaproteobacteria > Burkholderiales > Burkholderiaceae > Paraburkholderia > Paraburkholderia aromaticivorans. Next base: position 201,346 of record NZ_CP051516.1, on the reverse strand, counting down.
TTGTTACTGCGACGTTTTTCTGCGACAGGGCCCTTGCGTGAAAACCCTGAAGCCACTTGCTTTCAATGACTTGGAGAGACCGTTTACGAACTCTTGTGTATGACGAATCGCGGGTGCATTTTCACCCTCAATTGTCAAAACTGCATGGACCAAACAGATCACGTCGCCAATACTGAAACGTGGATCATGGCGCTGGCCGAAATTTTCCAGAACGCGCCTTTTGATGCACAACCCTCATTAATCGATTCGGCAAATGAATTTGCATATTCAATTGAAAATCAACAACAATAGCGGCTTCCCATAGGCTGGGACGGCGGCTTCACGCGCGTGTCCCGCGCGCTTTTCCGCGTCACCGAATCGAGATTCCGACATGGCTCGCCCGAAACTGCTTCCCGACAACTTCACCCTGTGCCTCGTCGGCACCGTGATCTTTGCCAGCTTGCTGCCGGTTCATGGGCAGGCCGGCGTCGGGTTCAACTGGGTGACGAACGTGGCAGTCGGCCTGCTGTTTTTCCTTCATGGCGCCAAGCTCTCACGCGAAGCGATTATTGCGGGCGCGACGCATTGGCGGCTGCATCTTGTAGTGCTGCTGAGCACGTTCGCGCTCTTTCCGCTGCTCGGCCTCGCGCTTAAACCGCTCCTTTCGCCACTTGTCACGCCGGCGCTCTATGCGGGGGTCCTCTTCCTCTGCACGCTGCCGTCTACGGTTCAGTCGTCGATCGCGTTCACGTCCATTGCCAAAGGCAACGTGCCGGCTGCCGTATGCAGCGCGTCGGCCTCGAGCCTGCTCGGCATCTTCATCACACCCGCGCTCGTCAGCCTCGTCATCACCAATCAGGCGGCCGGCAGCGGCGCTTCGCCGTGGCATACGGTAGGCAACATCGTGCTGCAACTGCTGGTGCCGTTTGTGGCCGGGCAGTTGCTGCGCCCGTTGATCGGCAAATGGATCGAGCGCAATCGCGGCGTGCTCAAGTTCGTCGACCAGGGGTCGATCCTGCTGGTGGTGTACGGCGCGTTCAGCGAGGCCGTCAACGAAGGCCTGTGGCATCAGATTCCGCTCTCCGCGCTCGGTGGCCTGCTGCTGCTGTGCGTCGTGCTGCTCGCGCTGGCCCTGGCCGTGACGATTTTCGTCAGCAAACGGCTCGGCTTTAGCCGTGCGGACCAGATCACCATTATTTTCTGCGGGTCGAAGAAGAGTCTCGCCGCCGGCGTGCCGATGGCCAAGGTGATCTTCGCCTCGCATGCGGTCGGCGCCGTCGTCTTGCCGCTGATGCTGTTCCACCAGATCCAGTTGATGGTGTGCGCCGCGCTCGCGCAACGCTGGGGCGCGCGCGACACCAGCGGCGAGAACCTCGCCGCCTCGCGCGAGCGGACCGCCGCCGCCGTCGCGCGCCGGTGAATACGCGCGCAATGCAAACAGGACATTCATAAGCGCCCTCCCTGAGCGTCATTTGAAGAAAGCCGCCTCGCGCGGCTTTTTTGTTATTTCACGCGCAAACGCCGCCGCTGTCGCCTCGGCCGGATGGCATAGGCCGATTCCTGGCAACGCGGAACCGGCCTTCAGAATGACTCGACCGAACCAGCCACCGCACCACCCTGGTGCAACGGTTCATTAAAATTTCACTTAACTCCAGGCAAGCCCGGCCGATAAGCCGAAGGTCGAACGCTACGCCTACCTGCCATGCAACCTCGCTCGCCCTCCCGATCCGCCGCGCCGCGCATCGAGGAGTTGATCGCCCGGCGTGAGCTGTCCGCCGTGTTCCAGCCGATCATCGATTTCGAAGACGGCGCGATCCTCGGCTATGAAGGTCTGATCCGCGGCCCGGCCGGGACGCCGCTCGAAGCGCCGTTCGCCCTGTTTTCGCGAGCGCTTGCCGAGGGCTGCACGATCGAGCTCGAACGCGCCGCCGCGCGTACCTGCATCGAAGCGTTCGCGCAGCTCGACTTCGACGGCAAGCTGTTTCTGAATTTCAGCGCGGGCGCGATGCGCCAGTTGGCCGAGGCGCGCGACGACACGCTCGCGCTGCTGCGTCATCGCGGCGTCGACCCGCAACGGATCGTGGTCGAGTTGACCGAGCAAAGCACGATTCTGGATGTGGGCAGTTTCCTGCCGGTGATCACGACACTGCGCACAACCGGCGCGCAATTCGCGCTCGACGACTACGGCACCGCGAACGCCAGCATGAGCCTGTGGGTGCGTCTGCAACCGGACGTCGTGAAGATCGACCGCTTCTTCGTTCACGACATTGCCTGCGACCCGCTCAAGTTCGAGGCCGTGCGCGCGATGCAGCACTTCGCCAGCGCGAGCGGTGCGCGGCTCGTCGCGGAGGGCATCGAAAACGAAGCGGATCTGATCGTGGTGCGCGACATGGGGATCGGCTGCGGGCAGGGCTTTTTCTTCGGCCGTCCGCACGCGCAGCCGGCCCGCAAGGTGACCGACGACGCCCGCGACGCACTGCGCGCCGGCCACATCGCCGTGTTCCCCGAGACCACGCGCACGGTGAGCAGCGCGTCACCTTCCGGCGGCATGGCATCGGAAAAGATGCTGGTGCACGCGCCCGCGCTGCCGCGCCACGCAACCAACAACGACGTGCTCGAACTATTCAACCGTCTGCCCGACCTGCACGCGGTCGCGGTGGTCGAACAGGACGAGCCGGTTGCGCTGATCAACCGCCGCAGCTTCATGGACCGCTACGCGCTGCCGTATCACCGCGAGCTATTCGGCAAGCGCCCTTGCCTGCTGTTCGCCAATGCGTCGCCGGTCATCATCGAGAAATCGATGACCGTCGAGCAGATGGCCAAGCTCCTCGCAAGCGACGATCAGCGTTATCTCGCCGACGGCTTCGTCATCACCGACAACGGCAAATACGTCGGCCTGGGCACCGGCGAGAAGCTCGTGCGCGCAGTGACCGAGGTGCGCATCGAAGCGGCGCGCTACGCGAACCCGCTGACCTTCCTGCCGGGCAACATCCCGATCAGTTCGCACATTGCCCGCCTGCTCGGCAACGACGCCGGCTTCTACGCGTGCTATGTCGACCTGAACCACTTCAAGCCGTTCAACGACCAGTACGGCTACTGGCAAGGCGACGAAGTACTGAAATTCGCCGCCGTCGTACTCGCCGACGTATGCGACCCCACCCGCGACTTTCTCGGCCACGTGGGCGGCGACGACTTCCTGATCCTGTTCCAGAGCGACGACTGGCGCGAGCGCGTGCTGCGCGCGATCCACGTGTTCAACGAGGGCGCGCAGCGCTTTTATGCGCCGACCGACCGGCTCGCCGGCGGCATCCACGGTGAGGACCGGCGCGGCAATCCGACCTTTTTCGGTTTCGTGACGATGGCGATCGGCTGCGTGCGCGTCGAGCCGGCCGGCGGCCCGTCGCTCTATAGCAGCGAGGAAATTGCGTCCGTCGCGGCACTGGCCAAGCGGCGCGCGAAGCACGAGGCGAGCGGTTTCGTGCTGATCGATGCCGACGAAAGCGTGGCCTTGTTGCGCGGACAGGCCGAAGCCGCTCACGTCGCGCTGGAGTGAAGGCGCGGCGCCCAGAGTCGGTATCGGACATTGTTTAGCTCATTTTACTAAACAGCATATTTCAGGCCAACTCCAGCGCCTACGGGTATTTCCCGGTGTCGAGCGAGTGTTTTTCGGGCGGTTTTAGGGCTGTTTTACTATACAATCGCCCGAACCCAAACACCGTGCGGCCGCCCTTGCGCATCCGCCTGATTCGATGGCCACAACCATCCGCGACGTCGCCCGCGCGGCCAGCGTGTCGATCGGCACCGTCTCACGCGCACTGAAGAACCAGCCGGGCCTTTCCGAGGCCACTCGCGAGCGCGTCGTCGAAGCGGCGCGCAAGCTCGGCTATGACGCCGCCCAGTTGCGCCCGCGCATCCGCCGTCTCACCTTTTTGCTGCACCGTCAGCACAATAATTTCGCCGTCAGTCCGTTCTTTTCACACGTGCTGCACGGCGTGGAAGACGCCTGCCGCGAGCGCGGCATCGTGCCGTCCGTGCTGACCGCCGGCCCCACCGAAGACGTGATCCAGCAGCTGCGCCTGCATGCGCCGGACGCGGTGGCGATCGCGGGTTTCGTCGAGCCCGAAACGCTGACCACGCTGGTGGCGATGCAGCGCCCGCTCGTGCTGATCGACCTGTGGGCGCCCGGCATGCGCTCGGTGAATCTCGACAACGCCGCAGGCGCCACGCTCGCCATGCGGCATCTGTTCGACCAGCAGCGCAAGCGCGTCGCGTTCATCGGCGGCTCGCTCGCGCACTTCAGCATCGCGCAGCGCGCGCTCGGCTACCGGCGCGCGTTCTTCGAGGCGGGCTTGCTGTTCGACCCGTCGCTCGAAGTGACGATCGACGCCGGCCTCGACCCCGACAGCGGCGCCGCGCGTGCCATGCATCGATTGCTCGACGCGCCGGGCCCGCGCCCCGACGCCGTGTTTGCCTACAACGACGCCGCCGCGCTCGCCGCGCTGCGCGCGTGCCTCGCACGCGGACTGCGCGTGCCCGAGGACATTGCCATCATCGGTTTCGACGACATTCCCGCCGCCGCCCATGCCACGCCGCCGCTGTCGACCATCTCGGTCGACAAGGAAGCGCTCGGCCGGCGCGGCGTCGAGCTGCTGCTCGAAGACGCACCTGCCGAACTGGAAGTCCGTTTGCCCGTCCATCTCATTGCCCGTGCCAGTACTTTGGTGAAAACGCCATGACGCAATCCGATCCGCTTCACCCCGCCAACGGCGCCGCTACCGTGCCGCCCGTCGAGAGCTTCCGCACGCGCGATTTTCTGCTCTCGCATGTGCAGGACACGCTGCGCTTTTACGCGCCGAACGTGCTCGACCCGAGCGGCGGCTTTTTCCATTTCTTCCGCGACGACGGTTCGGTCTACGACAAAACCACGCGGCATCTGGTGAGCAGTTGCCGCTACGTCTTCAACTACGCGATGGCGTATCGCCAGTCCGGCGACCCGCAGCATCTCGAATACGCGCGCCACGGCTTGCAGTTCCTGCGAGAAGCGCATTGGGACGCGCAGCACGAAGGCTACGACTGGGAACTCGAATGGCACGACGGCAAGAAGCGCACGCTCGATGCGACGCGCCACTGCTACGGTCTGGCGTTCGTCCTGCTCGCCTATTCGCATGCGGCAATGGCCGGTATCGAGGAAGCGAAACCGATGATCGGCGCGACCTTCGAGCTGATGGAACATCGTTTCTGGGACGCCGCCGCAGGCCTCTACGCCGACGAAGCGTCGCCCGACTGGCGGGTCAGTTCGTACCGTGGGCAAAACGCGAACATGCACACCACCGAGGCGCTGCTCGCCGCGCACGAAGCGACCCGCCATCTCGTCTATCTGGATCGCGCGGAGCGGGTGGCGTCGAATATCACGCTGCGTCAGGCGAAGCTGTCTCAAGGTCTGGTGTGGGAACACTTTCACGCGGACTGGTCGGTCGACTGGCACTACAACGAGGAAGACAGCTCGAACATCTTCCGCCCGTGGGGTTTCCAGCCGGGGCATCAGACAGAATGGGCGAAGCTGCTGCTGATTCTCGAGCGCTTCCGTCCGTTGCCGTGGCTGCTGCCGCGCGCCATCGAACTGTTCGACGCCGCCATGACGCACGCGTGGGACGAAGACCACGGCGGCCTCTACTACGGCTTCGGCCCCGACGGCACCGTGTGCGACCACGACAAGTATTTCTGGGTCCAGGCAGAATCCTTCGCGACGGCCGCGCTGCTCGGCAAGCGCACCGGCAACGAACGTTTCTGGGACTGGTACGACGAGATCTGGCGCTATAGCTGGGCGCATTTCGTCGATCACAAGTATGGCGCGTGGTATCGCATCCTCACGTGCGACAACCGCAAATACAGCGACGAAAAGAGTCCGGCCGGCAAGACCGACTATCACACCATGGGCGCGTGCTACGAAGTACTGGCCCACGCGCTGCCCGACGGGGCGGCCGCTGCGCCCGAATCCGCGGAGCAAACAAAATGAGCAATCCCAGCGCGAACCACGAATTCCCCTTCTTCGTCTCAGCCGGCGACATCCTCACGGATCTCGTCCGCACCGGCGCCTCGCAATGGCTCTCGCGTCCTGGCGGCGCCGGCTGGAACGTGGCGCGCTGCGTGGCGCAGCTCGGCCTGCCTACCGCTTGCGCAGGCTCGCTGGGCGTCGATAACTTCTCCGATGAGTTGTGGAACGCGAGCGTCGCGGCCGGGCTCGACATGCGCTTCATGCAGCGCGTGGAGCAGCCGCCCTTGCTGGCGATCGTGCATCAGACGCATCCGCCCGCGTACTTCTTCATGGGCGAGAACAGCGCCGATCTGGCGTTCGATCCGGCACAACTGCCAGCGGGCTGGATAAGTCAGGTGAAGTGGGCGCACTTCGGCTGCATCAGCCTCGTGCGGCAGCCAATCGGCAACACGCTCGCCACCTTGGCTGCCGAGTTGCGTTCGCAAGGCGTGAAGATCAGTTTCGATCCGAACTACCGGAATCTGATGGAACACGGCTACGAACCCACCTTGCGGAAAATGGCCGCGCTCGCCGATCTGATCAAGGTATCGGACGAGGACTTGCGCCTGCTGTTCAAGACCGACGACGAAGCCGGCGCACTCGCGCAGTTGCGGGCCATGAATCCGGCCGCCACCGTGCTGGTGACGCGCGGACCGGAGACCGCCGTGCTGATCGATGGCGCCATGGTGACCGAGGCACGGCCGCCGCGCGTTGAGGTGGTCGATACGGTCGGCGCGGGTGATGCGTCGATCGGCGGCTTGCTGTTCAGCCTGATGACCGCGCCGCAGCGGGCGTGGCCGGAACACCTCGCCTTCGCGCTGGCCGCCGGCGCGGCCGCTTGCCGCCATGCCGGCGCGCATGCGCCGTCGCTCGATGAAGTCGTCGCGCTGCTGTAATTCTGTTGCCTTGTGCGGCGCGCATTGTCACCGGCATGGAGCGCCGTCAGGGCGGAGAACGGAACCTCCATCATCGTGCTAGGATGAAAAAACCAAAACCTTTGGAAGAAGGAGCGACGCCATGGAGGACATCACCTACACCAAAGGCATCTACACGGCCACTGCCTCGACGAGAGAAATAGAAAAAGACACCTGGCAGGGCGTGGTCACCCTCTCGCGCGACGAAGGCGACGCAACCGCCGATCAGGAAACCACGCTCTACGAAGTCGAAGCCACTTCGTCGACGCCGGAGGAAGCTCTTGAGGAAGCCAAAGCGCTTGCTCATCGCATTCTCGGGGAAATCGAACTTTAGGCAAAACCGGCGCCGCGCTTGCGCGTTTGCGTTCGCGCCGCGTCACCCTGAACCAACCGGTCGGAGGCGGTCATGGCTGAACAGCTCTTCCTCTACGGCGTGTATTCCATTCACGTCCGCCCACTTGAACTCAATGGCGCGCGCTGGGACGCGGAATTCGAAATCCGCCATCGCGAGAAAGCCGTCAAATCGTGGACCACGGTAGGCGGCGACAACGGCTACGGAGACGAAGCCGAAGCTGTCGCGGCGGCCCATCAGCAAGCCGTCGACGATATCGAACACGGCGCAGGCATTCCCAAGCCGCGAGCCTTTCCGTAAGTCCGAAGCGCGCGTGCTATGGCGCGTGCGTTCGATTGTGTGATCGCTTCCGGTGCGCGGCGCGACGGCAACCTCGCCTTAGTCGATACGCGTGGCTGACGCGGCGTGCATGAGCGACGGTCGCATGGCAAGGGTGTGCTTCGACGCGACCGTGCGCCACGCCCTCAATCACCTTCCGCGGACAAGGCGGCGTGCTACGCTTTGGCCGTTTTCATCCCCACGAGTTTGCGATGGCGACTGAACCGTCAGACCGTCCTTCCGGCTTCGGCGACGCCGAAGCACGCGCATCGACGCGCCGCCCGCAGGGCAGCCGCGAATTGCGTCTGGACGATCGCGTGGTCATCGATCACGGCACGCCGACGCCGCTCTGGCAGGATCTCTATCACCGCGCTCTCATCGTTCGCTGGCCGATTTTTTTTGTATCGCTCGCGGTCTTGTTCCTGCTGCTCAACGTCACGTTTGCCGCACTCTACATGCTGGGCAACGCGCCCATCGCCAATCAGTTTCCCGCCGGTTTTGGCGGCGCGTTTTTCTTTAGCGTTGAAACGCTCGCCACGGTCGGATATGGCGACATGCATCCGCAAACCGTTTACGCGCATTGGATCGCCACGCTGGAAATTTTCGTCGGCATGACCAGCATCGCGTTGGCGACGGGGCTGATCTTCGCGCGCTTCTCGCGCCCGCACGCCAAAATCATCTTTGCCCGTTACGCAGTGATCCGGCCGCTCGAAGGCCGCATGACGCTCATGGTGCGCTCGGCCAACGCGCGTCAGAACGTGATCGCCGAGGCACGCGCACGACTGCGCATTCTGCGCACGGAAACCACGGTCGAAGGTTTTACGTTGCGCAAACTCTATGACCTGACGCTGGTTCGCGATCAACACCCGGTGTTCAAACTGGGCTGGACGGTCATGCACATCGTCGACGAAACCAGCCCGCTATTCGGCGAGACCGCGGAAACGCTCAATGGCCGAGGCACGTTGCTGCTGCTCACACTCGAAGGCGTCGACGAGTCGACCTCGCAAACCATGCAGGCGCGCCACACGTGGTCGTGCGATCAAATCTACTGGCAGCACCGTTTCGTCGACATCATGACCGAGAAAGACGGCGTGAGCCATATCGACTACGCGCATTTCAATGAGATCGTGCCGCTCGACGGCGCGCCCGTCGCAGTCGCCAGCACTCCGCCGACGTCGCCATAATCAGGTCCGAACCGCACCAGGGCTTACCCGAATCCGCCTGTTGCGCGGCAGATCCATCTCAAAACTTCATTAAAACGCGCGACTCTTCGCGCCTATTTGCGACGGTCCGGTCAAAGTAGAAAAAATTCTCTCTCATTGGCGCTAAAAAATAGAGTCTCTTTCGCTGCGTCACCTTCGTGGTCCCCACCACCGCGCGCGGATGCATCCCGCAACTATGTTGCCTGGGATCGGAGGAAGCGCTGAAGCGCCAACTCCGATCGACAACGGAGACTCACCCATGACCGCTCGCCTGCCCATCGACGGCACGCCCGCATTGGCCGATTACAAGCTTTCCGATAACCTCACCGCGACGCGCGGCCGGATCTTCCTGACCGGTACGCAGGCACTGGTGCGTCTCGTGCTCATGCAGCGCGCCGCCGATAAGGCACGCGGCATGAATACCGCCGGCTTCGTCAGCGGCTATCGCGGCTCGCCGCTCGGCATGGTCGACCAGCAGTTGTGGAAAGCCAATAAACTGCTCACGGCGAGTGATATTCGCTTTTTGCCCGCCATCAACGAAGAACTCGGCGGCACCGCCGTGCTCGGCACGCAGCGGGTGGAATCGGATCCGGAGCGCACCGTCGAGGGCGTGTTCGCAATGTGGTACGGCAAAGGCCCGGGCGTGGATCGCGCCGGCGACGCGCTCAAGCACGGCAACGCCTTCGGCTCGTCGCCGCACGGCGGCGTGCTGGTGGTGGCGGGCGACGACCACGGCTGCGTGTCGTCGTCGATGCCGCATCAGAGCGACTTCGCGATGATGGCCTGGCATATGCCGGTCGTGAATCCGTCGAACATTGCCGACATGCTCGAATTCGGCTTGTACGGCTGGGAGTTGTCGCGCTTTTCGGGCGCGTGGGTCGGCTACAAGGCGATCTCCGAAACGGTCGAATCGGGCTCGACGGTCGATCTCGACGCGCTACGCACTGACTGGGCCACGCCGCAGGATTTCGCAGCACCGGCAGGCGGCCTGCACAATCGCTGGCCCGATCTGCCGAGCCTGACGATCGAATCGCGGATGCACGCGAAACTCGACGCGGTGCGCCACTTCGCGCGCGTTAACAGCATCGACAAATGGATTGCGCCGAGCCCGCATGCGAACGTGGGGATCGTGACGTGCGGCAAGGCGCATCTGGACCTGATGGAAACGCTGCGCCGCCTCGATCTGACGGTCGCCGATCTGGAAGCTGCCGGCGTGCGGATCTACAAGGTCGGCCTGTCGTTTCCGCTGGAGATGACGCGTATCGACGCGTTCGTCTCCGGCTTGTCCGAAGTGCTGGTGATCGAGGAGAAAGGCCCGGTCATCGAACAGCAGATCAAGGACTATCTGTACAACCGCACGCAAGGCACGCGGCCGATCGTGGTCGGCAAGAATGCCGAAGACGGCACGATGCTGCTGTCGTCGCTCGGTGAATTGCGGCCGTCGCGCATTCTGCCGGTGTTCGCCAACTGGCTCGCGAAGCACAAGCCCGCGCTCGATCGCCGCGAACGCGTGGTCGATCTGGTCGCGCCGCAAATTCTCTCGAACGCCGCGGACAGCGTCAAGCGCACGCCGTACTTCTGCTCGGGTTGTCCGCACAACACCTCCACCAAAGTACCGGAAGGTTCGATCGCGCATGCGGGGATCGGCTGCCACTTCATGGCGTCGTGGATGGAACGCGACACGACCGGTCTCATCCAGATGGGTGGTGAAGGCGTGGACTGGGCGTCGCATTCGATGTTCACGAAAACGCGCCACGTGTTCCAGAATCTCGGCGACGGCACCTACTTCCACTCGGGCATTCTGGCGATCCGCCAGGCCGTGGCCGCGAAAACCACCATCACGTACAAGATTCTCTATAACGACGCCGTCGCGATGACGGGCGGCCAGCCGGTCGACGGTAGCATCTCGGTGCCGCAGATCGCGCGCCAGGTGGAAGCCGAAGGCGTGTCGCGCTTCGTCGTGGTCAGCGACGAGCCGGAGAAATACGACGGCCATCACGATCTCTTTCCGAAGGGCACCACGTTTCACCATCGCAGCGAAATGGACACCGTGCAGCGCCAATTGCGCGACACCGACGGCGTGACCGTGCTGATCTACGACCAGACCTGTGCGGCGGAAAAACGCCGGCGCCGGAAAAAAGGCGAATTCCCCGATCCGGACAAACGTCTTTTCATCAACGAAGAGGTTTGCGAAGGCTGCGGCGATTGCGGCGTGCAGTCGAATTGCCTGTCAGTGGAACCGGTTGAAACGGCGTTGGGCCGCAAGCGCCGCATCGATCAATCGTCGTGCAACAAAGACTACTCGTGCGTGAACGGCTTCTGCCCGAGCTTCGTTACGGTGGAAGGCGGCAAGCTGAAGAAAGCCGCGGGCGCCGCATTCGATCCGGCGGCACTCGCCGCTCGCGTCGACGCGTTGCCGATCCCTGCAACGCATCTCGACGCTGCGCCGTACGACATTCTGGTCACGGGCGTCGGCGGCACGGGCGTCGTGACGGTCGGCGCATTGATCAGCATGGCGGCGCATCTGGAGGGCAAGAGCGCGTCGGTGCTCGACTTCATGGGCTTCGCGCAGAAGGGCGGCTCGGTGCTGTCGTTCGTGCGCTTCGCCGCGCGCGACGAGTGGCTCAACCAGGTGCGTATCGACACGCAACAGGCTGACGTGCTGCTCGCCTGCGACATGGTAGTCGGCGCAAGCGCCGATGCGCTGCAAACGGTGCGTCATGGCCGCACGCGCATCGTCGTGAACACGCACGCGATTCCGAACGCCACATTCGTGACGAATCCGGACGCGACGCTGCACGCCGACGCGCTGCTCGACAAGATGCGTCACGCGGCCGGCCCGGAGCGCATGTCGACGTGCGATGCGCAAGCGCTCGCCACACGGTTCCTCGGCGACACCATCGGCGCAAACATTCTAATGCTCGGTTATGCCTGGCAACTCGGTCTGGTGCCTGTGTCGTTCGGCGCGATGATGCGCGCGATCGAATTGAACAACGTCGCGGTGCAGATGAATCAGTTGGCGTTTTCGATCGGCCGCCTCGCCGCCGAAGATCCGGCCGCGCTCGAAGCGCTGTGGCAAGCGCGGCATCTCGCGAAGCAGAGCGTGCGCGTCGATACGCTCGACGAACTGATCGCGCATCGCGAAGGACGTCTGCAGACATACGGCGGCGCAAGCTATGTGAAGCGCTATCGCGCGCTGGTCGATGCGGCACGTCGCGCGGAAACCGCAGTGGACGCAAAAAGCGAGCGCGTGACGCGCGCGGTGGCGACCACGTTCTACCGCTTGCTCGCGGTGAAGGACGAATACGAAGTGGCGCGCCTGCATACGGATGCCGCATTCCGTGAAGCACTGGAAGCGCAATTCGAAGGCGTGGCCGGCAAGGACTTCGGCATCAAGTTCAATCTCGCGCCGCCGACGCTCACGCGTCCTGAACCCGGCAAGAATCCGGTCAAGAAAACCTTCGGTCAATGGATGTGGCCGGTGCTCGGCACGCTGGCAAAATTCAGCAGCCTGCGCGGCACGATGCTCGATCCGTTCGGCCGCACGCTGGAACGCAAGATGGAACGCGAACTTGCGGGCGACTACGAAACCACGATGCAGCGTGCGCTTGGCAAGCTCGACGCCGGCAAGCTGGAAGACGTCGCAAAGCTGGCCGACCTGCATGCTCGCGTGCGCGGTTATGGTCACGTGAAGCTCGCGAATCTGGCGGGTGTGAAGCGTGGCGAGCGCGATCTGGGCTCACGTTTGCAGATCGACGTAGCGACGGGTGAGTCGGTGCGGAAATCGCTGGAAGAGATGAAGGGCGCGGGGCAGTTGCGCGGAATTCCGGTGGTCGTGGCGAAGTAGGGTTTTGGCCACGTAGACGCAGATGAAAAAAAAATGCCGCTTTGAGAGCGATCTCAAAGCGGCATTTTTCTTTGCTTCGTTGGTTTAACTATCTGGTCATGCGTTCTTCAACAGGGCGCGGACCTTCGCAACCTTGTCAGCATCGACAGGCGCGAGACCGTTGCTGTCCACGCGCACGCCCGAGCCGAAATGGACCGCTTCGACTTGCGTCCTGCTCACAAAACCGGCGATGGCCTCGACCGTCAAACCCGCACCGGCCAATACCGTGCAATGTGAACCGGCCGCCTGCTGCACCAGCTCGCGGATCGTGGCTTCCGCGTGCAGCACTGAAGGTTGGCCACCCGAGGTCAACACATTCGTCACGCCTTCAAAACCAAGCAGCACGTCCAATGACTCGCGCAAATCGTGCGCTTCATCGAATGCACGATGGAAGGTGATAGCCAGTCCATCAGCTGCATCGATCGTACGCGCGAGGCCTTCGCGGTCGATCTCCCCCGCAGCGTTCAGCATGCCGATCACAACGCCATTCGCGCCTGCCACTTTCACCGCGCGTACGTCGCGCAGCATCACTGCGTAGTCGTCCGCGTCGTAGACGAACGAGCGGCTATGCGGCCGCACGATCACGTTCACGGGGATTTCGACCGCCGCGACCACCGCTTCAATCAAGCCGAGGCTCGGCGTCAGGCCGCCCTCGCCCATCGCGGTAACAAGTTCGAGACGGTTAGCGCCGGCTTGCGCGGCGAGGCGCGCGTCGGCAACGGTCGTGGCAATGATTTCGAGAAGGATGGACATAAGCGCGGCTGAGTGTCGTTAAAAAACTCGTTGAAAACGACATGATCTCAGAACTGCTATTCGTCCACCCAGTCGATATCGCCGCACAGCACGCAGGTCTGCTCGCCCACGCGCGTCGCCACCGAAAGCGTCACGCACGGCAACGCCTCGTTGATCGACAGATACGGCCGCGTCACATGCACGCGCTCCGGCGCATTGATCGCATCGCGGAAATACGGACGACGCAGCCAGTTCGCGCCTTGCGCGTCGGCGAGCGGTAGAAAGCGCGTTTCATGCGCCGCGCGATCGGCGCGCAGCACGACGTTGCGGCCCGCCTGCTTGCCCTTCGCATCGAGCAGGAAGCAGCGCGCGGCATGATCGAGCGCGAGAAAATTCCAGCACACTTCCTCGAGCGGTTCGCCAGCCGCGAGCCGTTCCGCCGCCCGCTCGAAAGCTCGCACGTACGGTGCGAGCCGGCTGGCATTGCGGCGCTCGCGCGCGTCGGCCTGATCGCGATAACGCTCGGTGAGTTCGTTGATGCACGTCGTCGCGTGCAACGCATCGGCCGCGCCTGGGTTCGGACGGCCGAAGAAAAAGCCCTGCACGAAGTCCGCATTGCAGGCGAGCGCCATCTGCGCTTCATGCTCCGTTTCCACACCCTCGACCAGCACCAGCTTGCCCGCTTCGTGCAGCAAGGCCACGAGACCCGGCAGGATCGTCGCCATGTCGGCGCGATGCGCGGCGTGCGACAGCATGATGCGGTCGAGCTTGACGATGTCGGGATTCAGTTGCCAGATCCGTTCGACGTTCGAGTGGCCCGCGCCAAAATCGTCGAGTGCGATCAGGAAGCCGCGCTCGCGGAACTGGCGCACGGCGTCGGCGAGACGCTCCAGGTCTTCAGCGCGATGCTCGAGCACTTCGAGCACGATGCGCCGCGGTGGCAGATCGACCCGTTTCAGTGTGGCCAGCAAGGCGGCGGCGAGATACGGATCGGTGAGCGCGCCCGGATGCACGTTCAGGAACAACCACTCGCGCTCCGCGCCGAGTACCTTGAAATTCTCCAGATGCAGCGTCTGGGCCAGCTTGTCGACCTGCAGCACATCGCCGAGGCGCGCGGCCTCGCCGAATACGTCGAGCGGCGACACGGGCCGGTCGAGCGCGTCGTGCGCACGCAGCAGCCCTTCGTAACCGACCGCCCGCATATGCGACAGGCTGAAAATCGGTTGAAACACGCTGCTCAGCGTGAGTTCGCCATGCTGCACCGTAAAACGTTCGAGCCCCGACGTCATCTCGACACCGAAGCCATGTGGCGCGCTGGCCGTCCTTTCCTGTTGCGCAATCGTCATGCAAGTCCTCTCACGCGAGAGCCGGGCCGGTCCGAACGCGGAAGCGAACAACCTCGGCGCCGTTCTCTCAAATGTGCGTCATCGATATACCTTAAGCAAGCTCCATGCGCACGCTGACGCACATTCCAATGAAATTTGTCCGGAAGATTGACCCGTGTAAGGGAGCATGCGCCGCGCGTGGGCGTGGCGCGCACCGTTAAGGTGCGCCGCGTCGTAATGACTACGCCTGCGTCTCGCTGACAGCGTTGCATGTCGGCCTGAGCGCTGCGTCACGCTTGGTCGGGCTAAACTTGGGCCTTACGCTTCGTCAGCATCGCGTGGCCGTATCGTCGAAGATCATCGAAGTCTTACCGTTATATCCCCAGAAATAGACCGATGGACATTGTCTTTACCGTATTGATTCTTTTGCTCGCCGTCGCCGCGTCGGGCGTCGTCACCCGCATCCTGCCGATCGCGTTGCCGTTGCCGCTCGTGCAGATCGCGATCGGCGCATTGCTCGCGTGGCAGAAGCTCGGCTTGCACGTCACCTTCGATCCGGACATTTTCATGATGTTGTTCATTCCGCCGCTGCTGTTCGCGGACGGTTGGCGCATTCCGAAGCGCGAGTTCTTCATGGCGCGCCGCTCGATCCTGATGCTCGCGCTCGGCCTCGTCTTCATGACGGTGCTGGTGGTCGGCTACTTCGTGCACGCGCTGGTGCCGTCGATCTCGCTGCCGGTCGCGTTCGCACTGGCCGCGGTGTTGTCGCCGACCGATGCGGTGGCGCTGTCCGGCATCGCCGGCAAGGGCAAGATTCCGGGGCGGCTGATGCATATCCTCGAAGGCGAGGCGTTGATGAACGACGCGTCCGGACTGGTCGCGTTGAAATTCGCGATTGCCGCGGCGCTGACCGGTGTGTTTTCGTTGCGCGACGCGTCGATCAGTTTCGTGATCATCGCCGTGGGCGGCCTCGCGACGGGTGCGGCGGTGAGCTGGCTGTTCGGCTTCGTGTCGGCTCACTTTCTGAATCTCACCGAAGAAGGCGACCCGGCGCCCGGCGTCGTGATGACTCTGCTGATTCCGTTCGCCGCCTATCTGGTCGCCGAGCGTTTCGAGTTGTCGGGCATTCTGGCCGCGGTCGCCGCCGGCATGATGATGAACTACACGACCATTGTGACTGCGGGGCCGGCGTCATCGCGAGTGCGCGCCAGCAGCACGTGGACGATGATCGAGTTCGTCTTCAACGGTATGGTGTTCATTCTGCTGGGGCTGCAATTTCCGCACATTCTCGGCCGGGCATTGCTCGACGCGCACGAGACCAGTAACGCTCAGGTCTGGCGGCTGATCGGCTACATCGCCGCCGTGGCGGGTGCCCTGTATGCGATGCGCTTCGTGTGGGTGTGGCTGCTGCGCTGGTTCGCGAGCCGCAGCGCCGCGAAGCAAGGCATGGCGAATGCCGTTCCGGGCTTGCGTACGGCCGGGGTGACGACGGTGGCCGGCGTGCGCGGGGCCGTGACGCTTGCGGGCGTGTTGTCGTTGCCGGAGGTGTTGCCGGGCGGCGCCCCGTTGCCGGGCCGCGATCTCGCGATCTTCATCGCATCCGGCGTGATTCTGGTCTCGCTGATCGTGGCGGTGGTGGGCTTGCCACTGTTGCTGAGCGGCTGGCGCCGCGGAAAGGATCCGCATGCCACCGAGGAAGCGCTCGCCCGGACCATGGCCGCGCAAGCCGCGATTCGCGCGGTCGACGAGGTGCACGACAGGGAGTGCGCGAATCTCGATGAGTCAGCCTCGGCGTATGCGGCGGACGTCACTGCGCGGGTGATGGACCTCTATCGACGCCGCCTCGCCACGCTCAACGAAGAACGGGAACCACGCGAACTGGCGCGCCGCGCCGATGCGCTGGAGTTCAGAATGAAGCTCGCCGCTATGAGAGCCGAGCGCAAAACGTTGCTGGCGCTGCGCAGCAGTCAGGAGATCAACGACGAGACGTTGAACAAGCTGATGCGGGAAGTGGATTTGTCGGAGACTGCGCTGACGGCGCGGAGAAAGTAACGCGCTGCGTGGTTGTGATGCCGGCGACGCAGTGCGCTTTCTTCGATCGAAACAACGTGCGAAAGAAAAAGCCTGCGCCGCCGACGAACCCACAGAGACGAGTGGTTCGGCGCGCGAGAAAACTCACGCCACCGGACCTTGCGCCGGCTTCCTTCTCAGGAGAGCGTAGAGAATGATCGCGCCGAACGTCGCGGTGCCGATGCCGCCGAGACCGAAGCCGCCGAGCTTCAACGAGAAATCGCCGGCGCCGAGCACGAGCGTGACCGCGGCCACGATCAGATTGCGGTTGTCGGAGAAGTCCACCTTGTTGACGACCCAGATGCGCGCGCCGGTCACGGCGATCAGCCCGAACACGACGATCGACACGCCGCCCAGCACCGGCCCCGGAATGGTCTGGATCACCGCGCCGAACTTCGGCGAAAAACCCAGCACCAGCGCGATCAACGCCGCGATCACGAAGACCAGCGTCGAATAGATCTTGGTGACGGCCATCACGCCGATGTTCTCGGCATACGTCGTCACACCGGTGCCGCCGGCGAAGCCGGACACGATCGTCGCGAGTCCGTCGCCGAGAAATGCCCGGCCGACGTAGCGATCCAGATTCTGGCCCGTCATCGCGCTCACCGCCTTGATATGCCCGAGGTTCTCCGCCACCAGAATCACCGCGATCGGCGCGAGCAAGGTCATCGCCTGCACGTTGAACACCGGCGCCGTGAAGTGCGGCATGCCGAACCACGCGGCGTTCGCGACGATGGCGAAATCGATCGGCTTACCCATGCCGAGACCGTTCGTGACGATCGCGTAGATCACATATGCCATCAGCAGACCGACCAGAATCAGCAGACGCTGCAACATGCCGCGTGCGAACACCGCGACCGCGCCCACGCACAGCACAGTGACGAGCGCCATCCACGAATCGAAGTTGCTGCCGCTCACACCATGCACTGCGATCGGCGCCAGATTCAAACCGATCACGCAGACGATCGCGCCCGTCACCACCGGCGGCATCAGCGCCTCGATCCATGTGGTGCCGACCGCCGACACGATCAGGCCGATGAGCGCGTACACCACGCCACACGCGATGATCCCGCCCAGCGCGACCGGAATGTTCAGGTTCGGGCCGTGGCCGCCGTAACCCGTGACCGCGATCACGAGACCGATGAACGCGAAGCTCGAGCCGAGATAGCTCGGCACGCGGCCGCCCACCAGCACGAAAAACAACAGCGTGCCGATGCCCGACATGAAGATGCACAGGTTCGGATCGAAGCCCATCAGCAACGGCGCGAGCACCGTCGAGCCGAACATCGCGACGACGTGTTGCACGCCCATGGCGAACATTTGGGGCCACGCGAGCCGCTCGTCGGTACCGACGATGCGGCCCTCGGCAGCCGCGGACTGGGCGCGCCAGCGGGGGAAGTAGGAATCGGCCATGGCGGGGGTTCTCCTCTGTTCGGCGCTATTTATGGTGGCGCGGCGCCGGCACAAGGCGCCGCCCAGGAATTAGGCGCGAGTGTACGGAGTGCCATTGGGCCTGGCAAGCTCGGGGAAATGCGCGGCGAGGTAGGCGGTGAATGCGGCAGCAGGCGGCGTGGTGCTGCCCGCGTTGGTTGCGGCGGCCAAAGCCGACGCTCGTTGTCGCTGCGGCGTAGCCGCGTTGCATGCAACGCCAAAGCCGACGCTCCGTAACGACGCGGGATAGCCGTATTGCATGGAGCGGCGTGAGGCGCGCGCTCGCTGGCGACCCGGGCGCGATCCAGCGCGCCCATGAAGATCACCGGCGCCTTCAGCCGTGCCGCGCTTCCAGCGAAAACACCGTCACAGCCGCCTGCAACTGCCTCGCCTGATCCGCCATCGACGCCGCAGCAGCAGCCGCCTGCTCGACCAGCGCCGCGTTCTGCTGGGTCACGTCGTCCATCTGCGCGACGGCGCGATTGACTTCCTCGATGCCGGTGCTCTGCTCCCGCGACGCCGACGAAATCTCGCCCATGATGTCGGTCACCCGTTTCACCGCGTGCGTGACTTCGGCCATCGTTTGCCCGGCTCGCTCGGCGAGTTCAGCGCCGCTGCCCACGCGTGCCGTCGAGCTTTCGATCAACTCCTTGATCTCCTTCGCCGATACCGCGCTGCGCTGCGCGAGCGAGCGCACTTCGCCCGCCACGACCGCGAAGCCGCGCCCCTGTTCGCCGGCACGCGCCGCTTCCACCGCCGCGTTCAGCGCGAGGATGTTGGTCTGGAACGCAATGCCTTCGATCACCGCGATGATGTCCGTCATGCGCTTCGAGCCGGCCGCCAGCTCGCGCATCGTTTCGACCACGTCGCCGACAAGGTGGCTGCCGCGCGCCGCGACTTCCGACGCGCCGTGCGCCACGCCGCCCGCCTGCTGCGCGTTCTCGGCGTTCATCTTCACCGTCGACGTCAGCTCCTGCATGCTCGACGCCGTTTCCTGCAGCGCCGCGGCCTGCTCTTCGGTGCGTTGCGACAGATCAGTATTGCCCTGCGCGATTTCGCCCGACGCCATCAAAATCGATTCGCTCGACTCGCTGATGCCCGACACGATCCCGGCCAGCCGCTCACGCATATTGCGCAACGCGAACAGCAAGCTGTGTGCGTCGCCCATGCGGGTGTCGACGCGCACGCTGAGGTCGCCGTCCGCGATACGGTTGGCGATCTGCATCGCGTAATCCGGTTCGCCGCCAAGCTGCCCGGCCAGACGACGCGCGATCACCATGGCGAGGAGCATGCCCGCGACGATCGCGCCCAGCACCAGCACGCTCATGACGATGCGCATGTGTTGATAGCCGGTGGACGCTTCCTGCTGCGCTTCGTTGGCTTGCCGGCGGCGATAGTCGATCAGCGCCGTGATGCGATCGCGCAGCGCCTCGCTCGACGCAATCGCACGACGCACCAGTTCGTTGTTGTCGACGCCGGCCGGAATCGGTTCGAGGCCGATCTGCTGATGCACGATGCCTTCCCACACCGCCGACTTGCGCAGCACGTCGTCGAACATCTCCTGGCCCTTGCCCGTCTCGATCGTCGCGCGATACTGGTCGTAGGCGGCGTGCATCTCCTTGAGCGAGCCGACAATGCTGTCCTTCAACTTTTGACGGCCGGCGTCGTCGGTGGCGTAGCCGAGATTTGCGGCGGCCAGATCGGAATCGATCTTGTGGCGGTTCGCCTCTTCCATCCAGTACAGGCCGTCCATGTGTTTATCGCAGATAGCGTCGGTAATGCCGTGCATCGACGACAGCGTACTCAGCGACGTCGCGCCGATCACGACGCAAAAACCAATCACCACGGCAAACGCCAGCAGCAGTTTCCTGAACACAGGCATGCGGTCGAACCACTTCATTTCACCATCCTTCACGAGTCACGACGGGACGCTCGCGCCGCCACGCCGTCGCGAACATTCGCGATCTGTCGGATACGTAGCGACGCTCCCACCTCATTTACGGCGGCCATCACGGAGACTTGATGAGGGAAATGTCAGGAATAACCGGGACAGGATGTTGTAAGCAATGCCTAGCACACGCGGCCCGAACGCGAGACGCCATGCGGACGGCTTATCGGCGACAAGTTTGGGATTCGTCTGATGTATAGGGGTGGGGCAAGCTCTTAGACTTGTTCTGCTGCGTTGACCCCCATGAGTAAGCGCATGCGATGTAGTTGTAACTCTCCGACTTTTCCGCTCACGCTTCCCCGGTGTGAGCGGTTTTTTTTGTCTCTGCGATTCGGTGCTCCCGTCGCTTGCAACGGCGCTGCGATTTGCTTGCCTTTACGCAAGCGTCGCGAAAGCGGGGTTTGCGAGTCGCAAGGTGTAGTCGCGCACGTCCTGCGGCCATGCCGCGACGATCTCGTCGAAACGCGGACGGTCGTCGGCGTACAACGCACGGGTCGCATCTTCATAGCGCGGCAGATCGCCGGCCAGCGCGGTCATGAAGCGATACACGGCTTCCTGCGCCGCGCGCTGGCGGTCCTTGTTCTCGCCGGCCACGCGCGCCGCGTCGACCAGTTTGCGCAGCGCAACCGACGCACCGCCCGACTGTCCATTCAGCCAATCCCAATGACGCGGCAACAACGTGATTTCTCTCGCCACCACACCAAGCTTGGGCCGGCCACGGCCGCGTGGCGTGTCCTCTGTGGCGTCGTCGGGAGCGTGAGTGGTTTGGGTGCCGTCATCCTGGCTCGCTAACCGCGCGACGATCTCGTCGGGCGTGCCGCGCAGATCGAATTCGACCGGCCGGCTGGTGACGTCGTCGAAGACCAGGACCGGCGCCTGTTCACCGCGCGCGAACACTTCTCTTACCGCGAGCGCCACGTCGGGCAGCGCGCCCGACGCGATGCGGTGATGGCCTTCGAACGCCGTGCAGGTCGGTGAATGGACGGTCATGACAAACTCCAAAAGAAGAATTTGTCGAATTATATCCGGGTTAAATTCAAATGCAAGATATTTACCCGGGTAAATTTATACTGCGTCCCTTAGACGGAATTGCGCGCTTCGGCGCCCGGTGCCACCGTGGCGCCGCCGGTGGGCGACGCGCGCGTCACAGTGCGATAGCACAGCACGCGATTGCGGCCCGCATCTTTGGCTTCGTATAGCGCGTCGTCGGCGGCGTTCAGGAGGGCGCGGCTCGTTGCAAATGCCTGGCCTCGCGTAGTAGCGATGCCGACGCTCACGGTCAGCACATGGTGCGAGCTCGCCACGTGGCGAAGCTGAAGCGCCTGAACCGCGGCGCGAATCTTCTCGGCGATGAAAGCTGCGCCGGTTTCGTCGGTGTCCGGCAGCAGCACGGCGAACTCTTCGCCGCCGTAGCGCGCCGCTGTATCGCCCGGACGCCGCACGCTCTGCGCGATGCAGCGGGCCACGGCCGTGAGCGCGTCGTCGCCCGCGGAATGGCCGTACAGGTCGTTAAAGCCCTTGAAACTATCGACGTCGATCAGCAGCATCGACAGCGGCCATGCGTTGCGCTGCGCGCGACGCCACTCATCTTCCGCGTGTTCCTCGAAGGTGCGGCGATTGTTCAGGCCGGTCAGCCCGTCGGTACGCGCCAACACGCGCAACTCTTCTTCGGCCGCGCGGCGATGCCGCAGCTGGTGCGAAAACAGGACCGCCAGCGCGATGATCGTCAAGTCGAGCGCGGCGATCAGCGAGCCGATGATCCACGCGCGGCGCCGCCATTCCACGTAGATATCGCGCGTGGACAGCGCGACGTCGAGGATCAGCGGATACATGTCGATATGCCGGAACGCGTACCAGCGCTCGACGCCGTCGATCGCCGCCGTGCCGAAGAAATCCCCGCTCGGCTGCTGGATGAAGCGCGAGTAATTGGCGGTGCCGGTCAGATTGATACCGATGATTTTCGGATCGAACGGACGCCGCATCAGCATCGTGCCGTCGCTCAGCATCAGCGCCATCGAACCGCCGGCGCCGAGATTCATGCCGGCGAACAGGCTGCGGAAATAGGTGAGGCGCATGGTGCCGGCCACCACGCCGCCGAAACTGCCGTCCGGCCGCGTGATGCGCCGGCTCAGCGCGATGCTGATTTGCTTGCCGCTGACCTTCGGCATGAACGGGTGGCTGATGTACAGACCGACGTTGGGCGAGTCCCGCTGCACTTTGAAGTAATCACGGTCGGCGAGATTGACGCTGCGCGGCGGCGTGGCTTGCGAGTCGAACCTGATGTTGCCGGCTTCGTCGGTCACGAGGATCGAGCCCATGTCTTTGGCGCTCGCCGAGCCGTCGAACAGCACCATCTGGCGGATGGCCGGATCCAGGTCCAGCACGCCGGGCTGTTTCAGGCCGTCGATCACCGCGCGCAGCGAGAGATCGTAAATCTCCAGATTGCGCGACACGTCGCGCTCGACCAGCAGCGACACGTTAAAGACCGAATCCTGGGCGCGCCGCAATGCGTCGTCGCGCATCTGCGCCAGCACCCACACGGCGATCGCAAGAATCGCACTGGCCAGCACGATACTGATCGCAATCACGATGTTCGGTCGGCGCGTCACCATGGGCTTTTCTTTCGAACATGCGCTGACCTACGCGCGTGAAGAAGAGGGCCGCGTCCGGACCGGCGCGGGCCGTGAACCGGTAGCGTACCAGACGATTCGCCACGCCGAACCATCGAAAAGACGGGTTTTTGCCGGGTCGGGCGAGCTTGACACCGCTCGCCCGTGCTCAGCCGGTGTGCAGATCTAGCGCGGGCCGTGATACGGACCGGCTCAACGCGCGGATGTCGGCGGTCTCGAGGACCGCTTTGTCAGCGCCGTGGCGGGCGACCGCCAGCATGGCGAGACCGATGTCTTCGGTGCTCAGAATCTGGTTCGGGAAGAGCGCACGCAGCGTCGACAGGAAAGGCCGGGCCAGCGTGTAGAACAATTGGTACGAGCGGGTTTTGGAGCGCGCACCGTTCAGCGGTTGAATCACGCCCGGCCGGAACAGGTAGACGCCCTTGAACGGCAGCCGCTGCAACGCATTCTCGGTCCGGCCCTTGACGCGCGCCCACATGCTGCGGCCTTGCTCCGTGCTGTCGGTGCTCGCGCCGGACACGTAGACGAAGGTCATCTGCGGATTGAGACGGACGAGCGTCTGCGCCGCCGCCAACGTGAGGTCGTACGTGAGGCGCGAATACTCCGCCTCCTGCATCCCCACCGACGACACGCCCAGGCAGAAGAAGCACGCGTCGAAACCCGTGAGCGACGCTTCCACCGCGCGCAAATCCATCAGGTCCGGCTGAATCACTTCGATGAGCCGCGGGTCGAGTTGGTCGCTGCGAGTGCGGCCGACCGTTTGCACCGTTTCGACGTCGGGCGCGCGCAGGCACTCGCGCAACACACCTTGCCCGACCATGCCGGTCGCGCCAAAAATGAGAACCTTCATGATGCATGCTCCATGGTCGCGCACGGCCAGCGCGCGTTAGTCAGTGCTTCGGATATCGCCCACATGTGGGCGGCGACCGCCTTGTTCTGCGCCGGGCGGGCAATCTGCGCATCGCCCGGCGGGCCTTTCAACTCGAAGAGGCCGCGCGGATCGCGACGAGTGCGGCTTGCGCTTTCTGCTCGTTGCGTCCGATGAGCACGACGTCCGCGCCCGCGTTGGCCGGCGCGAGCGCCGTCTCGAAACCCAGCCCGCCGGTCACGCCCGTGATCACCGTGAGACGGCCGGTCTGAGGCGGAATGTCCGCAGTGGTCCAGTTCGCCATATTCATCGTCCTCATGGTTGCGTTTGGTCGGTCTTCGCCTATGGCCCAGTTGTCCGGCTAGCCGCTCAAGCCTGAGTCGATGCGTTCGGAAACGACGGCAGCGGCGACGGCGCGGAGAAGTCCGTCGACTCGCTGACGGCACGCCACGCCTGTGCGTCAGCCGCGCGCGCCTTCTCGCCCTCTCCACAGTAGTGCAATGCGTCGGTGCCCAGCAAAAGATGCGCCGGCAAAGTATCGTGATAGGCGAGCTTGAGCACCACTTGCGCGACCTTGGCCGGATCGCTGGCTTCATGGCCGATGTACTGCGACAGCATATCCACTACGGCGCCCACCGACGGCACGTAATCTGGCCACAATTCCGGCGTCGCGCCGGCCGCCTCATTGCCCCACTCCGTTTTCATGCCGCCCGGTTCGAGCGCGGTGACGTGGACGCCGAACGGCGCGAGCTCCTGGCGGATCACCTCGGTGAAGCCGCCCACGGCCCACTTGGCAGCCTGATAGGCGCTCAAGCCGGCAATCCCCACGCGCCCGCCCACCGAGGAAATCTGGACGATGTGGCCGGCGCGCTGCTGTCGCAGCACCGGCAACGCCGCGCGCGTCACGTTGACGACGCCGTAGAAGTTGGTGTCGATCTGCGCCCGGAAATCCTCCTCGGAGCTTTGCTCGAACGGCACCAGATGCCCGAAGCCCGCATTGTTGACCACCACGTCCAGCCGGCCGAACGCGTCGACGGCGGCTTGCACGGCTTGGCGCGCCGCCTGTGGATCGGTGACGTCGAGCGCGACCGCGCGGACCCGCTCGCCATGACGCGCCGACAGATCCGCCAACTGACGGGGGTCGCGCGCCGTCGCGACCACCTGCTCGCCTGCCTGCAACGCTGCTTCGACAATTTCGCGCCCAAGTCCACGGGCGCTGCCGGTAACCAACCAGACCTTAGCCATACTGCACTCCTTCAATTTCATTGAGCAAGTAATCACTCATTAATAGGACAAAAAAACTTAGTGGCGAGCGATCGCGTTCCAGAACGCGTCGAAGCCCGCCTTGCGATAACGCTCGGCCTCAGCCGGTTCCCGAGCGATGAAGTCCATGGTCGTTTCCGCCAAAGCGCCCATGATCGCCGACAGAAAAGCCGGCGGATGATCCCGCAATGCGCCGCTCGCCACGCTTGCCTGAATCATGTCGTTGATGTCCGCGAACGACTGCATGCCCGTCGCCCGCGTGTGGTCGGTCAATCGCTCCGACACGGCCAGTTGCGCCATGGCGCGACGCTTGTTCGGGTGCGCGACGCCCCAGTCGACAAATTTGTTCCACACGTACTGCGCCCGCTCGCGCACGGTGGCGTGCTTCGGATAACCGGCCACCATCACTTCGCGCAGTTCGGCCTTGATGTCGAGGTACAGGACGTTCAGCAAGTCGTCTTTGCTGTCGAAGTACGTGAACAGCGTGCCTTCCGCCACGCCCGCCACTTTGGCGATGCGCGAGGTGGGCGCACCCAGTCCCTGCTCGGCGATGACCTCGGCAGCGGCAGCAAGGATGGCGTTACGTTTGTCTTCGCTCTTGGGACGGGCCATGCGGGTTCGGTTTTGCTAAACGAAATAAATGAGTGATTGCTCAATCATATAGAGGAACGGCGACCCGTTCAAGCGATTTCTCCACCTCTCGCTCAATGCAATGTTTTCATCACGCGCCTAAAGATATTCATTTAGCACGAAATCCCACTTTCCTCGGTCATCGCGTGCAAGCCTTGTAGAGATATACCCGATCTGCCTTCAGTACACGAGCGTGCGAACCGATATCCGGTAAATGGGATACCCGTTTTGTGTCTTACGCCGATGCGCTTTCGTTCATGCATCGACTGAGACACCGAACGGATAGACCGCGCGAGGCCGCCGCGATGTACGGCGGTCACATAGACGCTCCCATGCCCGGACCTGAGAGTCCATTGCGAACGCATCCACGTTTCGTTATTGGAGATAAAAATCGTGACATTGAAGCACCTCACCATTAAAGCAAAACTCATTGCCGGTTTCGGCATGCTGTCTCTTATCGTCGTCGCCGTTTCCGGGCTTTCCCTGCAAGCGCTCAGCGACTCAACCGATAGCTTTTCCAGCTTCGTGCACGGCATCAACGCACGCGCGGACATGGCGGTGCAGGTGCGAACCGCGGTCGACCGCCGGGCTATCGCCGCGCGTAACCTCGTGCTCGTGACCAAACCGCAGGACCTCGAATTAGAGAAAGCCGATGTGCTGCGCGCGCACGAAGACGTGCAAACCGATCTGAAGAAGCTCAACGACATGATCGCGACCGCAACCGACACGTCGGAGAAAGCGCGCAGTCTCGTCGCCGAGATCAATCGGGTGGAGGCTTCGTATGGACCGGTCGCCACCGACATCGTCAATCTCGCGCTGACCAACAAGCGCGACGAGGCGATCGTCAAGATGGACGATCAATGCAGGCCGTTGCTCGCCGCGCTGATTCGCGCGACCAACGCGTATGCCGACTACACGCATGCGCGCCAGGAACAGATGATCAACGACTACGCGGCGCACTACGAGAACCAGCGCAATCTGCTGATCGCGATCAGCCTGGTCGCGGTGGCGCTCGCGATCGGCGCATGCGTGCTGATCACGCGCGCGGTGACCGGACCGCTGCGCCAGGCGATCGACGTCGCGCGCACCGTGTCGGAAGGCGATCTGCGCACGCGCATCGTGGTCGACGGCAGCGACGAAACCAGCAAGCTGCTCGGCGCCCTGCGCGAGATGAACGAACGGCTGACGACGATCGTCGGACGCGTGCGCGACAGCAGCACGAGCATCGCCGGCGCGGCGCGCGAGATCGCCGCGGGCAATATGGATCTGAGCCAGCGCACCGAACAGCAGGCAGCCTCGTTGCAGGAAACGGCGTCGAGCATGGAGGAACTCACTTCGACGGTGAAGCAGAACGCCGACAACGCGCAGCAGGGCAGCATGCTGGCCGCGAATGCTTCGTCGGTCGCGCAGAAAGGCAGCGAGGTGGTCGGCCAGGTGGTGAACACGATGCACGACATCAGCGATAGCTCGACCAAGATCGCGGACATCACGGGCATCATCGAAGGCATTGCGTTCCAGACGAACATTCTGGCGCTCAACGCGGCCGTCGAAGCCGCGCGCGCCGGCGAGCAGGGCCGCGGTTTCGCGGTGGTGGCGAGCGAAGTCAGAAGCCTGGCGCAGCGTTCATCGAGCGCGGCCAAGGAGATCAAGGATCTGATCGCCACCTCGGTGGGGAAGATCCGCGACGGGTCGGCACTTGCAGGTGAGGCGGGCAAGACGATGGCCGAAGTCACTCAGGCGGTGGCGCGGGTGACGGACATCATGTCGGAGATCGCGGCGGCTTCGAGTGAACAAAGCCGCGGCATCGAGCAGGTCAATCTTGCGATCACGCAGATGGACAATGTCACGCAACAGAATGCCGCTTTGGTGGAAGAAGCGGCGGCGGCATCGCGGTCGATGGAGGATCAGGGGCAGCAGTTGAATGAGGCTGTGGCGTTCTTTCAGATTTTGAATGGTGGTGGGGCGGGGGGGTTTGTTTTGGCGGCGCCTTTGCGGAAGGAAGCGGTGCGGCAGGAGCGGGTTGTCGCGCCTGTGCGGCGGGTTGTGCGGGCGACGGTTGTGCCGGTTGTCGCGCCGGGTGCCGCGTTGGCGACGGCTGCGGGCGCGGCTGCGGCTGCGGTCGGTGCGGATGATGGGTGGGATAAGTTTTGAACGTGCTTTTCTGCTTGAGCGCCGCGTTTGTGTGGGTGGCGCTCACGCAGGATATGGCTCGGGAGGCTGAGCGGCTTAATGCGAAAAGCTCGGGCTGGAAACGCGAAAACCGGCGTGTAGCCGGTTTTCGGGTGATGACAAATCTTAGTGGTGGGAGGAGGACTATCAAACTGCTCCGTCAAATCCATAACTGGCAATGATTTGCTACATATGACATCTTAAAATACCCCCAAAAATACCCCCAACCCGGCCGCACTGCCGATCTCGATCGGCGCGCTGGTTGTGCGCGGGCGCTGGTGATCGGCCGAGAATCGACGCCTAGTAATTCTTTTTTGCCGAACACCCCCTCCGAGGGGGCGAGCCAACTGCAGGGGGCGGGGTGGTCTCCATGGTGGCCCATAGATTTTTCGGCAAAAAAGCCCATAGTTACAGTTGTTGCTATTTCGGCTACTTACAGACTTGCAAGCGCTGAGTCGCGCTAGTCACCGTTCTCAGGCGCGCGGGTTTCGCGTAAAGTCCGTCAGACAAATTACTACAGACGAACAGACCGTGAGCCAGACCGGGAATTTCAGCTTTCTAGCCGAGCATTCGCCCCTCCTCGCGCAGCTCGGCGCTGCCGCTGAGCAGACGTTCGCCAGCGACCCGAATACAACCCTCATCAAGCTCCGTCAGTTCGGCGAGGCGATGGCCCAGGACCTGGCCGCACGCTTTGGCGTCGAGTTCGACCAGACAACGAAGCAGTCGGACCTCCTTTTTCAGCTTGATCGAGAGGCGGGTCTCGACAAAACGATCCGTGGGCTATTCCACACGCTCCGCGTCGAGGGCAACAAGGCTACACACGAGTTTAGGACCCAGCATAAGGAGGCGATGGACGGCCTGAAGGTCGCTCGCGCGCTCGCAATTTGGTTCGAAACGTCATTCGGGAAGCAGGGTAGCGCTTTCAAACCGGGCGCATTTGTGCCACCTGAAGACCCCAGCAAGCATCTGCGCGACCTTCAGATCGACATCGACCAGCTCAAGGCACAACTGAAGAGCGCGTCGCAATCCCTCGAAAGCAGTCAGCATCTCGCAGATCTCGTTGCGCAAGAGAAGGAGACGTACGAGACGCTCGCGCTGCAGATGGACGTTGAAGCGAAAACGTACAAGGAGCTTGCGTCGGAGCAGGAAGCGGCGCTGAGGAAAGCACAACAAGCTTTCGACGCCCAATTGAAGGCACTGCAGGACCAACTTGATGCGAAGCAGGTCACTCAGGCGAGGATCAGCACACAGAAAGCTACACTGCAACTTGTGCTCTCCGAAGACTTGACACGCATTCTCATCGACAAGCAGTTGATGGAAGCAGGATGGGACACGGATTCCGTGGAGCTAAAGTATTCAAAGGGCGTGCGCCCGGAGCCGGGAAAAAACAAAGCCATCGCGGAATGGCCGACCCACGAAGGTCCGGCCGACTACATGTTATTCGCAGGCATGATGCCCATTGCCATCGTAGAGGCGAAGAGGCAAAGCAAGGTGGTGGCAGATACTATCCAGCAGGCGGAGCGATACTCGCGTGGTTTGAAGCTCACGCCAGAGCTAGTCGCACCGTGGCAAGTGGCAGGGCAGGCGGGGCCGTGGCCCGATGGTCAAAAGGGCTCCTTCAAAGTCCCGTTCGTGTATTCGTGCAACAGTCGCCCTTACATCAAGCAACTAGCAGAGCAGAGCGGCACGTGGTTCCGTGACGTTAGAGCACCCTCGAATCTATCCAGTCCTCTCGCAGGTTTCCATCAGCCGGACGGTCTAATTGATCGGCTGAAGCGAAGCAAAGAAGACGCCGAAGCGAAGCTCGCGTTAGAAGGTTTCGACTATCTTCGGCTGCGCGATTACCAAGTCAAGGCAATTCAGGCCGTCGAGGAGGCGCTATCTGACGGGCAGCCCGCGGCGCTCGTTGCGATGGCTACTGGCACGGGCAAGACGCGCACCATCATTGGCCTTATGTACCGCCTATTGAAGGCAGAGCGCTTCCGGCGCATCCTCTTTCTCGTCGACCGCACAGCCTTGGGGCAGCAGGCGACTGACACCTTTGACGAAGCATTGCTCGAACAGAATCAGCCGCTCTCGAAAATTTATAACGTCGCGAAGCTCGGCGATATGGCAGCAGAGGCAGAAACCCGTGTTCAAGTTGCCACGGTTCAGGCGATGGTTCGGCGCATCCTCCAATCTGATTCTCCACCAGGTGTTGACGAATTCGATTGCATCATCATTGATGAGGCGCACAGAGGCTATACGCTCGATCAGGAGATGACGGAAGGTGAGCTTGTGATGCGCGATCAAAATCAATACCTGTCCAGCTATCGTCGCGTGCTCGACTATTTTGATGCGGTGAAGGTTGCGCTAACTGCGACGCCCGCGAAGCACACCACTGAGATATTCGGAAAGCCCGTCTACACGTATTCGTATCGCGAGGCCGTTGCGGACGACTGGCTGATCGACCATGAACCTCCAATTCGATACGAGACGCTTCTTTCAAAGAACGGTATTAGCTTCGCGAAGGGCGAGACGGTCACAGCAATCAATACCTCAACGGGTGAGATAGAGTTGTCGGAGTTGGAGGATGAGTTGAGCTTTGGCGTTGATGCATTCAATAAGAGTGTCATTAGTGAGCCGTTCAACAAGGTCATCTGCGACGAGTTGGCGAAGGAGTTGGACCCGTTCGGAGACGAGAAAACACTCATCTTCTGCGCTACCGATATGCACGCAGAGATGGTGAAGCGCTTACTTGGCGAGGCCTTCAAAGAGCAATATGGCGACTCGTACAACGAGGCAGCAGTCGAGAAGATAACCGGCCAGTCAGATAAGGTTAGCCAGCTCATTCGACTATATAAAAACGAGAAGTATCCTAGCATTGCCATCACGGTTGATCTGCTGACTACGGGCATCGACGTGCCAACAATCTCCCATCTCGTGTTCCTGCGCCGAGTGCGTTCCCGAATCCTCTATGAGCAGATGATCGGCCGTGCAACGCGCCGATGTGATGAAATCGGCAAGACCGTTTTCAAGATTTATGACCCGGTAGACATTTACGCTGCGCTTCAGGATGTATCAACGATGAAGCCGCTAGTTAAGGATCCGAACGTCACGATGGAGCAACTGATCGGGGAGCTTATCGACCCCGCCAGCATCGACGCGCCGGGCAGTGCGCCGGATCGCACGCACGCTCACGAGGTACTCGATGCGCTGAGCCAAGGCTTGATGCGTGTGCTTCGAAAGGCAACGCATGCAGCGGAGAAGAGGCCTGCCTTGCACGAGCGACTCGCACAGCTTGAGCAAGTCTGGGGCGTACAGCCAAGCAAGCTTCACGAGTATTTGCATTCGTTGGGACCGGCTGGTGCAGCGGACTTTGTGCGTGAGCACATGCAGCTTTTGGAGCAGCTTGGGGAGGTGAAGCAACTTGTGGGCACTGGGCACATGCCGATCATCTCCGAGCACGCTGACGAGCTCGTGCTGCGCGAGCAAAGCTATGGCGAATACGGACGCCCGGAAGACTACCTCGATAGTTTCAATCACTTCATCCACGAGCAAATCAATCAGTCGGCTGCCTTATCGGTTGTCGTGAATCGCCCAAAGGACCTGACACGTGCAGAGCTGAAAGAGGTTCGCATGTTGCTCGACCAGCACGGCTTTACCGAGGCACGAATCAAGAGCGCATGGCGACAGCAAACAAATCAAGAGATTGCCGCCAGCATCGTTGGCTTCATCCGACGGGCCGCGCTGGGCGAGGCTCTTATATCGTTCGATCAGCGCGTAGCTCAAGCGATGGAAAGCATCTACAAGCTTACAAATTGGACGCCCGTGCAGCGCACATGGCTCGGTCGACTAGCGAAGCAGCTCGCGCACGAAGTCGTTGTCGATCAGCAATTCGTAAACAGCACGTTCGCGAACGACGGTGGTGCGAAACAGCTCGATAAGATGCTCGGCGGCAAGCTGGATACTGTGCTGCAAGGCCTAGCGGAAGCGTTGTGGCCGCAGGTGGCATAATTTAGTCCGAAATCTTCGCAGATCGTCACAGGCTGCTCTTTCGCCGGCCTGCCAACCCTTTCTGATTGGACCCCATGAGCAATAACGATATCGTCCAGAAACTGTGGAACCTATGCGACGTTCTACGCGACGATGGCATTAATTATTCAGACTACGTTGCTGAGCTGGTGCTCCTCCTGTTCATCAAGATGGAATATGAGAACGCCCAGAGTGGTGTGCTCAGCAAGCATAAGTTGCCTGAGGGTGCACGTTGGACCGATCTGACCGAAAAGAGCGGCTTGAACCTCTTGAACCACTATCGGGCCACTTTGCTTTCCCTCAGCCAGAGCACCGATCCGTTGATTGCGGCGATCTATGCTGACGCGCAGACAAGCCTGAAGGAGCCTCGCCATCTTGAGCAACTTGTGAAGAGTCTCGATGGTATCGATTGGTTCTCGGCGAAGCGGGACGGACTGGGTGACCTATACGAAGGCTTGTTGCAGAAGAACGCCAGCGAGACGAAGTCGGGCGCCGGGCAATACTTTACGCCGCGCCCCTTGATCGACAGCATCATTCACCTCACCAAGCCGCAGCATGGCGAGACGATTCAGGACCCGGCGGCCGGTACCGCAGGCTTCCTGATAGCAGCAGACGCCTA
This sequence comes from Paraburkholderia aromaticivorans, assembly GCF_012689525.1. Lineage (NCBI taxonomy): Bacteria > Pseudomonadati > Pseudomonadota > Betaproteobacteria > Burkholderiales > Burkholderiaceae > Paraburkholderia > Paraburkholderia aromaticivorans. The sequence continues at coordinate 168,962 of NZ_CP051516.1, read as the reverse complement.
CATCAAATCGCACACCGATAACCTGTACAACCTCAACGCCAGGCAGCAGACGTTCCAGCGTAACAAGGCGTTTCTCGGTATGGAGTTAGTGTCCAGCACGAGACGGCTCGCGTTGATGAACTGCATGCTGCATGGCATGGAAGGCGACGATGAGGGCGTAGTGCACATTGGCAATACGCTAGGTAATGCCGGTGCATCCTTGCCCAAGGCTGACATCATTCTCAGCAATCCGCCGTTCGGTACGGCGAAGGGTGGCGGCGGTCCGACGCGCGACGATCTGACCTATGCAACAGGCAACAAGCAACTGGCATTCTTGCAACACATTGTTCGCCACCTAAAAGACGGTGGTCGTGCCGCTATTGTGTTGCCTGATAACGTTCTGTTCGAAGCGGGCGTTGGTGCGGACATTCGTCGTGATTTGATGAATAAATGCAACTTGCACACAATTCTTCGTCTGCCGACCGGCATCTTCTACGCGCAGGGTGTCAAAACCAACGTACTGTTCTTCACGAAGGTAGGCCAAGCGGCAACGGAGAGCACCAAGGAGGTGTGGGTATACGATCTCCGGGCGAATGCGCCGAGATTTGGCAAGCGTACACCGCTGACCCGCGAGTACTTCGCTGAATTCGAGGGGGCATATGGCGAAGCCGCAGACGGAACCAGCACGCGAGTCGATCAGGGCGACAGTGGCCGTTTCCGCTCGTTCAGTCGTGAATGGATTAAGGCGCGTGAGGACAGCCTCGATATAGCTTGGCTCAGGGACGAAAGCGCAGATGAGGCTGGGGAGTTGCCCGACCCAGGTGTGTTAGCTCAGGAAGCGATGGCCGAGCTGGGCGGTGCGATTGCAGAACTGGAGGCGATATTGAGCGAGCTGGGTGAGGAGGCGTCGAGATGAGCGGGCTACCTCGTGGCTGGATTGAGTCGACGCTAGGTGCGTTGGTCGAGTACGTAACAAGCGGGTCGCGCGACTGGTCGAAATACTACTCAACTCAAGGCGCTCTGTTTGTCCGAACCCAAGACATAAACCAGAACAAGCTCTGCGAATTGGGCCAGATAGCGCGAGTTAGCCTGCCCCAAAAAGTCGAGGGAAAGCGCTCGTTGATCAGGCAGCATGACCTACTAGTGACCATTACCGGCGCAAACGTCGGGAAGTGCGCTCATGTGACGCACCCAATACCTGAGGCATACGTGAGCCAGTCTGTTGCCCTGGTTCGACTTCGGGACGAATTGCTCGCATCGTTCATTCATAAGCAGCTTCTCGCGCCGGTTGAGGGAACAGTTCAAACGGCCTTGGAGAACAGTGCTTACGGAATGGGTCGTCCGGTGTTGAACCTAGAAAACATCCGCGAAGTTCCGATAAAGCTGGCCCCGCAGTCAGAGCAAAAGCGCATCGCCGACAAGCTCGACACCGTGTTGGCGCGCCTAGGTGCATGTCGTCAACGGCTCGATTGCGTGCCAGCGATTCTAAGACGCTTCCGCCAGTCGGTGCTTGCCGCTGCTTCCTCTGGACGGTTGACAGAAGAATGGCGGGATTCCCACGTTTCCAGCAGCGTCCCGTGGACTGGGTACCCGTCAAAGCCGCTAGCTGAATTGCTGGACGAACCTTTGCGCAACGGCAAGTCCGTTAGGGATGGATCAGGTATGCCGGTCCTCCGCCTTACGGCTATTAAGGATGGTCGAATCGATACCGATGCGACCAAGTATGGCGATTGGTCGGGTATCGATATCGATCGCTTCCTCATCAAACCCGCTGACTTCCTGGTCTCGCGGGGTAATGGGTCGCGTACTCTAGTGGGACGAGGCGGCCTAGTAGACCTATGCCCGACAAGCATCGCCTTTCCTGACACGATGATTCGAGTCCGCGCTAATCAAGGACTAATGTTGTCGCACTTCATGCGCCTGCTGTGGGACACACCTGCTGTGCGCAATCAGATCGAAGCTGCGGCAAGGACGACTGCAGGCATCTGGAAGATTTCGCAACAAGATCTAGATAAGCTCGAACTGCCTGTGCCGGAGATACCTGAACAAGCCGAAATCGTCCGTCGCGTCGAAAGGCTCTTTGCTTTCGCCGACCGTGTCGAAGCACGTCTCGCCACCGCCCGCAATGCCGCCGAACAACTTACGCCTGCACTGCTCGCAAAGGCCTTCCGTGGCGAGCTGGTACCACAGGACCCGCACGATGAGCCAGCGGCAGAATTGCTGAAGCGATTGGCCGAGCAGCGTTCAGGTTCTGGCGCAGCCGTAAAGAATTCGCGCGTGAAGAGAGGCAGTCATGCGATGTTAAGCGATAAGGAAAGTCCGGTCGCTGAGCCGAGCTAGCCTTTGGACGGCAATCAAGGAACCTAGGATAGCCTCAGCACTTCGGACGCCTTCGCGCCCCCGATCATACCGACCGCACGCTGTGAAAATAGGGATCAGCGCCGGTCGGCCATCTACAGCCGCTCGTCCATTCCTTGGATCTGCCAGTTGAACGTCGGCTCCTGCGCAGCCGACTATTCTGCATCGATGCGGGTCACCCCATCATGGGCCAGACCCACCATAGCGGCCGTTCAGGCGATGTCAGTATCGCGCGCTCACGAATCGTACCTATCGACCCTTATGAGATCTTCGCCTTTCTACATAGCCGACATTCAGTTCACCTCTCTCGTTGATGGAGATCGATCGCAGATGTGCCGGGGGATTTGGTTCGGCTCTCCTGCTTCAATAGCCTACGAGAGGTAGGTGTTCAAGGCTATCGCCTATGAGATGATGAAGGGTCTAGATTGCCCCCTTGGCCTTCCATGCGAAACATCGTCAAAGCACAGTCATTTACTGAGTCTGAGCGGCTACTCGCCAAGCTAGCAGAGAAAGCGTTTTTGAGCTTGTGGGCTTTCCCAAATGTCTACAAGGATGAAGGCCTTACCAAAGGCCAGGGCGAAGAGCTGTGTGACTTGCTGGTGGTCTTTGGGGATCACGTCATCATTTTCAGTGACAAGGGGGAAGTCGCCTATAAGCAAACCGAAGACATCAATGTTGGCTGGCGTCGATGGGTAAAAAGGGCGTACCTGAAAAGCTCGTATCAAGTCTATCAAGCTGAAAAGTGGATCCGTGAGTTTCCGAATCGAATTTTCTTAGATAATAAATGCACCTCTCCTTTCCCAGTAACTTTCCCTCCAGCAGATAGAATTAAGATTCATCGAGTAGTAGTTGTAAGGGGAATCACCAAGGCTGCGAGCGAATACTATAACGATGATAGCGGTACATTGGTGATCAAGCCCGACATTGTGGGGGATGAGCATTTCCAAACACCATTTCTCATTGGCCGTCCATCTGCTGACAAAGGCTATGTTCATCTTTTTGACGAAGTAAGTATTGAGGCGGTCTTTAGTGAGCTAGACACGATTTCTGACTTCACAACTTACTTGTCTGCAAAGGAAGAATTCATTGATGGCGGCAACCTACTTGTAGCACCTGGTGAAGATGATTTGCTTGCTTACTATCTGTCTAGTTATGAGGATTTTGAGAACAAAGGTATTCCATATTTCGTCATACCTGTTGACGTGCGAATGGTCACCGTTGCACCAGGCTACTACAAGAACGTGAAAAGGTCCGATGTCTACTTGCAGATGAAGAGCATGAAAAGGCCTTCATACTTCTGGGATAACTGTATCGAAACCATGGGATCTGGTGCATTCACCGGGCAGTGGCGGGAAACGAATGGAAATACCTATGATGAGGAAATCACTGTTCTTCGCTACATGGCCGGCGAGCATCGGATTGCTAGAGCAGCACTTTCAGTTGGTGTTGGCGAGATACTGAGTCGCCCGTTTCCTGATACTGAAAAACTGCCTCGAGTCAGAGTGCTGACTTCCCCCACAACTTCAAACAAAGCCTATGTTTGGATGGTTTTGCCTCGAACCCCTGAGCTAGCAGACTATGAGACATATCGACAAGCAAGGAAGAACTGGCTTGCTCACTACTGCTATGCCTGCAAAGATGCTTTTCCTCAGCACAACATCATTGTTGGAATTGCCTGTGATGCCATCAATCATGAAGGTGCCAGTGAGGAGCTCATCTATGTGCATACAGACGAATGGAGTGAAGCTGAGTATGCGGAAGCAAAGCGAATTAGAAAAGAAATGGGGCTGTTCAGGAAAACCATCCAATCTCGCTTGACCTATGAACAGTCGGGCGATGGAAGTGAGGTAAGGCCTATTAGAAAACCGGCACCCAGCGTTGCGAAACGGAATGCTGAGAAAAAAGAAAGAAAGCGCAAGAGAAAGAAAAAGTAAAATTCCGCATTGATCCAGAAACTATGGCCTGAGTTTTCTCATCTCAGTCTTCCTTATTGAAGTCAGAAATAGCGAGATTTATTTTCATCATCGTATCGCGTCACTGCGTAATAGCAGCAGTTGCTGGTTCCCGACCACGGCCGCAAGGTCACCACTGCCTCGCCGTCAATGCGCTTTGATGGCAGGTTTGTTGTCCGTGAAAGCGATGAAGTCTCGTGTCCCAAACACGGCATAAGACCCAAATCGCATCATTTATGTGCGATGCGTCGACGTAGCCGTCTCGCCGTCATACTCGGAAGCGGCCGCTTCCAAAACGGCATTTGGCGTGACTACGAATGGCGACTCCGGCTGAGCATTTGCGGCCACCACGTTGGCGCGGACGACGGCTGGTATCCAGCAAGCTACCGCTGAATTGGCACAGGCACTGACGTCGGGAGTGGGCCGAGACCGCGTCAAAACTCAAAATCACTGGGTTTTAGGGGGTCTCTTTACCCCTCCTGATGTGCTGCGAGGCCGATATAGAGCATTCTAACAAGCCACTTTTTGCGCTGAGCCGAAACGGCGTGCGTTTTGACACAGTCTGGGCCGTCTTGTGCCGCTCGCATCGGTGCCGTGTGCGGCCGTCCTCCGACGACCGCGTCGGACCGGGGGCAGCCATGCAGCGTCATTCGCCCTCACCGCCGCCTGGACGTTTCGATGCCAGCGCCGCCCCGAAAAGCAGCCCTTCGGTCAGCGATGATACGAGTCGCATCATTCCGATAAACGGACGCTCGGTACCAGCCAGCTCCCAACGTCCGGTTTCCGCCTCCTCGGATGTGTAATTCCGATCCGTTTCGGTCCTTACACACCGTTCAGCGTCAACAGCCGCTTTTGAGATGCTCTGAGTTAATCGAAAATTGTTTCACTATTTTAGCTCAATCCGCTGAGCAGGGATAGCATTTAGAATCCAGCACTCTTGGTGAACATAGAGCAACGCCAATTGCGACTGATACTGAGTATACGCAGCTTCCATAGCAACCTGCGTTGCCAAATTCTGATTTGCGTTATATGCCTCTCTCGCCTTTACCCATTTTTCCTGGAGATCGACTGAATTTGCCAAAACCGTTGCCTTAACATTTTTATTCACATAATTCGATTGAACACCGGCATATTTATATGAATCAATAATTGTTAGCGCACCATCACCATCCACGTCAATTGGATTTGAGAACCACTTAAATGCATGAAGCAAAAAAAGATTTGCCTGCCAAGGAAGGGTCGCGCCTGACACGAAAGCTTCCTGAGTCGAACAACTCAGACTTTCGTGTAGATTCGTTGCGCCCATAAAGATCACCTCAGGGTCGCTAACGCCGTTCGCATCTGTCTTCCGGCCTGCGCCAATGTAATTAAAGTTTCCGGCGAAGCACTGGCCCAAGTACACCATCGCTCGTTCGAGACCGGGAGACGACTTGATACAGTTGAGCAGTTTATAGGGGGTGATCGGTGGTGCTGCGTCGATGCCAAGTAGACCGCCATGCCCAGTGATAAACATGACCATGTTCTGGTATTTGTTCACCGCCTGATCAACAAAGAAATCTTTCGATTCCTTTACCGTGAACGCGGAGTTAGTGCCATTTTTTAATATTTTTTCTATCGACGCCCTGTCCTTGCCATCCACATAAATATAGATGTCGGCAATATTTATGCCGCCGGTTTCAAGGCAGAAAAGGCCAAATGCCAAATCCATAATATGCCGATACTCAGCAGTATCCGCACTGACTGAAAGAAAAAGCACCCACTTCGTGTTGCCACCAATTAAACTCATTATTATCGGCACCCCGTAGTTTTTCTATCTTGCAACCCCAGCAACGATCGAATTACTTAATGATTTTGGCCTCGGAAGATCCGAGAAATAGAATAATTCATCTATTTCCAGATTATCTTCGTCATCATCGACCTTCTGGAGAATTTTTCCTCTATTACTCAATTCGAATATGCTCGAAGCTGTCTTAAGATAAAAAGCCACTTCGTTGTGACCATCCGTCTTAAAAAGCAGCCATTGCCCCAAATTTACGCACTCCTTCACGGACTCATCTATTTCCGGCAATTGCTCTGACAAAATATCGTTCAATTTCATTTCATTCTCCTGACTTTTCATGGGCCGACCTAGAAGTCCAAAGAATCTATCAAATCTCGTCATCGATAGAATTGCGCTAACTCTACGGCACAGCAAAACCGGCGACAGTGTGACACAGATCCAATTTAGTCTAATTGTCTCGTGCACGTAAGCGCGTAATCCCCCATAGCCACCACAACTGTGACGCATAGCAAGCCGTGTTCCGCTCCAGCGCGGAAGCGACAAGGCGGCTATACATACGCCCTACACTGGTTAACGACAGCACCAAGGGATTCTGAACAACACTTGCTGAGTCGGGCTTTGCGCCCATTGGGACATATCGATGTGGTCACGGCCGCCGCTTTATATTGGAATCAGCCGTCTGGGTGCGCAGGATTAAACGGCGGCAGTGGGTCGATCGCGTTCGGCCTTTCGCGACTGACAGCGACCAACAATATTCGTCGAAGGAGTGCCCGTCGGCAACGTTGGGGCAGCGATGGCGACCGCCGAGCTGTCGGCAGCTTGGGCGACTACTCCGCTTCCTCCTCGTACGCGTCAAGCACAGTATCCGACATGTGTGAAAGGTGCTCTTGCTCGGCCAACTTGTGAAGATTGGCATACGACAGATATGTGCAATATTCGGCGAGCGGACCTTTTTCGAGAAGAGAAAAAACCGGGCGCCGTATCTCCTGAAAGACCTTATCCCGCCTTGTCTCAGGAGCGACGATGTGAAGCTTGATGTTCATGTTGGGCTGAAGCGCCACAAGATCGGCCATGCGCAGAATGCCGGAATAGACCGAGGTCGTATGCTCGACCTCAAACGCGCGGACGATCGATCGCCCCTTGAGCCACAAAACGTCAATCTGCTCGATCGTCCGTAGAGTTGTCTCGTCGTAGTTGAGCGGCAGTCGGTCAAGCAGCGCGCCCTCCTCATTGGCCCATTCCCGGAGAACGCCGCCTCGATCAGCGCGGGGAATCCAGATCTTCATTCCCATCTTGGCGCCAATATTGGCGACTTGCGCCTGCATGCGGATGGATTCGCGTGCCTCCGTCTCCGGAATCCTTTCGGTCGGCTCGATTGCAGTTGTGTCCTCGGGGACGCTGACCGCGACGACCTTGTCGGGGCGATTTACGGTGTGCGTCGCAAGGTTGCGTCTGTCCTGCTCGTCAATAGGATACGACTTGCCCTCGATGGCCTGGGCAGTCAGCAGTTCCGCGAGGAAGGCTCCGTCCTGTTCACCAAGTTGCACCAGGCTACTTCTAACCTTGCCGGTCCACGCGATACCGCCTTCTTTCAGGTCGCGCGTGAATGACAATCTCTCCCACACTGATCGGTCGTGGATCGGAATGCCTTTGTCGATGTCAAGCCAGACAGTCGGGCGCACCCGGAATCGCACTATGAACGGGTCGTTTTCGGGAAGGAATATGGGCTTGTCATCGATGAATGGTCCTTCGACGACTTCAAGCAGGCCAAACCAGCGGGAGAGCTTCGTCAGGTAGCAAACGAACACATCGCCGGGTTTGATTTTCTGCGCCACGTTTTCGTGACGGCGGCGAAATCCTGAAATGTCGCGAGACGAACGGGCGAACGCCTCATAGGTTTCAGGTGAGAACAGATCGATGAAATATGCCACCTGCATAGCCCCCGTCTTCGCGTCCGTCGGTTCGTCCGCCGATATTTCACTGTGCAGCCAGACCGGCGGCATGTTTGTCTGCCGCTGGGTCGCCCTGCGTGTTTGTCCCGATCAATAGTGCGGTATTAAGTCGATTCGGCGAAACTCGGGTTTACACGCTTCGGCGTGCACAGCAGCGATCTGCTATCGGAGTCGCTTTATCGAATCCGCGAGACCGTGGTGCCGCCGCTGGGCGAGTTGGAGTACTTTCGGAAAGCGCCAAGCCCGTCGAAGCAGTCGGCCTATCATGCCGGTCACGCTATGGCGTCGAGCTCAGCGTATCCAATACGCGATCGTTTCGCCTTCATATCGCAACCGCTTCAGGGTGTACCCCAAGCGCATCATCGCATTCTGCAGGCAGCGGGGAGCAGCATCGAATTGCTGGTGCAACACGTTCATCGGGTGTGGCCCGTTGCGGTCCCCCTCCGGCAGCGTCGCTATCCAATTGCCAACTTGCACATGCAGGGATTCCTTTTGGGTCAATTCAATGCCTGAAGTTTGGGCTGCAAGCTTCTGCAAATACGCAGGCATCTTGGGCGAGAATTGCTGCATTTTTCTCCCTCAGTATCTGACTAAAGTTGAGCGTATCTTGCGATGTGCACGTGTGCAAGCAACCTGCCAAAGCTTATATATCCACGCATCCGCCTCCCCGTGCCACGTGGGAGCTCCCTTGTTTTGATTTTATAATTTATATATAGAAATATCTTGCACACATGCACAAAAGAGACAAGGAGCAATGGTGGTGGTGCTCCCCGGCGTGCAAGCAGTTGGGCATGGTCGTGAGCATATGCACGCCAGAATTAAAAATCCTGGCCCCCACCTTTCTGACAACGTGTTTTGAGATAAACCGGTTCGAGCACGACGACGAGGCCCGTCTTTGTGGGTGGCGTGCATGCACTTTCCTTGTCCATGCACGAGAGCAACATCATTGTCTTCCCATGGTTATCGACAAACCGCATCTCTATCGTGCACCGGGCAATTTCAGCGGCTTCGCAGCTTCGATCGCCCAGGCCGAGCTCGGCTGCTGTGACCAGTGCGTGTAATTATCGAGAGCATAGACAACCGGCTGCGCTCCAGCGAGACGAACCCGTTTGTTCTGTATTCCTGACTTTGAGAGCGCGCGCCCCATCACCTCGACAGTCGCTTTCTGCTTGGTGCTCCATTCATAAGCCAGGCAGAGCTCTACGGCGGAGAAAAGCTCCCGTCCGTGTTGCTGTGCGACGGTGCCGGAAACGAACGTCTCCAGCAGCCACTGTTCAGGACCAGAACGGGACGCGTCAATCATGGCACGCTTGCTTCTCGTCATGGGCGCATGTCCTTTCGGATCGAATCCGTTAAGGTCGAGCGTTTGAAGGTAGTGCAGCAACGCGGGCAACCCGGCGGGGCTGTCACGCCAGTTGGCGAAGTCACGGTAGAACGCGTCGGACAATCGCTGGCTGGTAATCTCGAATACGCTAAACCGGCGATCTTCGGCTGACAGGTGAACAGCGTCGGCGTTGTTGCCCAAGAAAACGAAGTCCGTTACGTTCCGCAACACCACACTCGGCTGATTTTTCTGCTCCGTCACAATTTCACTCGATGTAATCCACGTTTTGATCAGGTCTGCAGCCTGCTGGTTGCCGTGCCTTCCTGTCTCGTCAGAAATGATCAGGAGCTTGTCACGCATCCAGGCGTTAAACTGCTTTCCCAATTGCCCGGGTTGAGCAACGCATGCGTGGCGCCCGAACAACCGTGCAACCGCTTCGAATACCAGATTTTTACCCAGCCCTTGCGTCCGCGACCAGCACACGATTGCCGAATGCTTCTTGGCACCGGGATGTTGTATCGAATGTGCTAGCCATTGCTGAATCCACCGGCACGCGCTCTGGTCCGGGAAAAGGTGGGCCATCAAAGTGAGCCAAGGACTGGCGTCACCTGCCGCTGGCGCGATAGCGAATCCTTCCCACAGATTCAATGCTCCGTCTCTCGTGATCGCGGCTTGCTCCGGCTCGAATGCAAGACGGAAATGTTGTCTGCGCTCCGGCGATTTGAGCCACGCGGCTCCCAGTTCGACGTACGTTTTACCTGACAAAACTTGCTGGTTGCCTTGATCGATCCGGAATGCGGCCACCGCCACAAATTCCCTTGAGGCGGTTCGCCAGATTGCAGGCGGGGTTTGAATCCACGCAAATTGTTCGTTTAAGCGACGCAGCGCGGCTTCGAGTGTATCCGCTGCCGTCGCACGCGCCTCGGCTTCGCGTTTCGAAACACTCGCGCAGATTGTGCGTACCTCCTGGCGATCCAGTGGCGGCTTGCACCTGGCGACATTGTGCGTCTGAACCCGTTCGAACAGATCTTCCCCGGCTAACCCGTTGTGCGCGAAATGACCGGCCACGCGCGTCAGTCCATCGTTGCGGCTGCCCTCCGAAATATCAGCGTCAAGGTCAACTTTTCCTGCACTCAGATTCGATCCCAGAGCAGCAACCTGAAGTGATTGCGCGCCAGCGATGGAGTTGACGGTACCCGGATCAGCGCCCGTTGCCGCAGCGCTGACGTTGGCAAGGAACGCATCGGGGTTAAGCCAGGTACCCTCGTTATGCACATGAAATGCGTCTGATGCACGCTCAGGATGCACCGATGGCAGATAGTAAAAGCGCGACAGATCTTTGCATGCCTTGTCCGCACGACCACCTGTCAATTCACGGGTTGCTGCAGACCAGAATCGGAACCATTCAGCCGGGAATACATCGCGCATGAGGGGGAGGATCACTCGCGAACAGTGCTGCGTGGCTGTGTGGCTATGGGTGCTATAGGCCACCCATTCGTATTGACTGATTGCGCCACGAATTGCATCCAGCGGGACGTCATCCAGATCAAGCACAAGGCAACTTATGGCAACGACGTTGATGTCTGCGCGTGTCGTTCCGGGCTTGAAGCGCACAGGAGAAAAGCCAGGAACCCGATCCTTGTGCGGATTAGCCAAATGCGCTTCAAACATCCGGCGAACCTTGGGCCAGCGAAGGTCTCCTGCCCGTTGAGGCATAGTTTCCGTCAATTTCGCGAACAAGGAAAAAGCAAGCAGGCGGTCGGAACACGATGGCTGGATTTCAGTCATCTTCGCTCCCTTCAAAATTGATGAGGAGCGGGAGGCCGCCGAGTCTCACCACCTCAGCGCCCAGTTCGCGGAAGACTATTGCTGCGGATACCCAGCTCGCCTCCGGAACGAACATGCCGCTTGTTTCACCCAGATTTTTCGTTGTGCACTCCACCATCGTCAAACCTGCGGCGCAGGCGTTGCACACCGCTATGATCTCGACGCCGACGATTTTTTTCTCTTTTCTGCGAATGTTCGTTCCGAACCGAAATCCATCGTGTTGAGCGCCACAGCTGCCGCAAGTAGTTAAACGACCAAACGCGTGAAACAGAGGTAAGGCGGATGGCAGGGTCGCGAAAACGTCTTCCACGAACTGCTGTGCAGTGTAGCGGTGGGGGTTCCGTGTCGTGTACGTCATGCGCCGTCTCCCGCCGCTTCCTGAATGAGTTGGCGGATGGCTTCTACACGCCATACCGTGATGCGTGCGCCAAGCGTTTTGACCGATGGCGGATAGCGTCCCGTGCGGACGCCTTCCCACCAGGTGGATTTGCTGACAGGGATAAGTGCGGGGATGGGCGGGTTTGCCAGGGGGTCGCCGATGATCTGGCGGAGACGCAGGTAACCAGTTTCGGGGAGTTGGTGCATTTCGTGCCGTCCTTTGATGGTTGTACAACGTCCCCATCGTATTTCTTAGGACCACGAAAATCTGGTAGCTCGATGCACCCGCGTTTGCGGGCGTTTGCCGCTACCAGATATCAATCGCGTTCTTTTTTGCTTGGATGACGATATTCTTCCACGTCACGTCGCTGAAACGAAGTCCAATGTCATCGCCAATCGCTTTAAGAATGTTCACCGCATCGCTGGTGTAGCCAAAGTTCGCATTGTAGGTGGCGACAACTTTGATCCCATATTTATTGGCAACGCGAAGGACGTTGATCGCCATTTCTACCGCCACTTCGTGCTGTATTTCGCTGGTCTTGGGTTTGGTGGGCAGTCCGTTTATTGTTGGTTCTGCACGCTTAACGTGGTCGATCAATCTTGAAATTTTGTCCGCAACTTCGAGCGGGTCCGTTTCGATTTCGAAGAGTTTGCTTAAATCAACCGAGAGAGAACGCAACTTGCGATTTGCTTTCGTCAATAAATTGAGCAAATCCCTATGCTCCGCGTGAAGCTCCGCTTTCGTGAGATCGAGTTCATGAAACATCAATTCGGAAACTGATCGGTGGGCTTGGGCGAGCACTTCATTTACGAAGGCGACGGCGGGGTGGACGAATACAGTGCAGTCCACAGCGCTGTGCTGAGAGTAAAAAGTGGAAAGATTCTGTTTGAGGCCTTCAGAGAAGTCTCTCGTTTTCTTTCCGGCACCATCCCCGACATATTTAGCTCTCGCAGTCGTCATCTTGTCTCCTTTGCGCGCCCCCCCTTGAATCAGAAACCGCACCAGTCGGCCAGGGGCATCCCGATTTTCACCCCGTCGGGGCACGGATCAAGAAACGCCAAGCCGCTTGCTCGCGGAACAATATTACCTACGTGACACCTTCAACCGAATCCAGATAGTCCGCCCACGGCTGCTCCATCTCCCGTTGTTTCGATAGGGACACACAATCGATTTTGCCGCCGCCGCGATGGCCCGCTTTCAACTCGCGGACCCAAACGCGGCTTTGTATATCGCACCGCACTGGACGTCGATGGATTGTACTACTAATTATTTAGCGCTCGATGTGCTCGATGTGCTCGATGTGCTCGATGTGCTCGATGTGCTCGATGTGCTCGATGTGCTCGATGTGCTCGATGTGCTCGATGTGCTCGATGTGCTCGATGTGCTCGGGTGCTCGGGCGCGCGTCAGCGGGCGAAACAGCGATTTGAAGGGTATCCAGGTGGGCGTTTTAGGGAGTCGTGTAGCCGGGTTCAGCCATTTTTTTATCCCGCTGACCCAAACTTTCCCTCAACAATCCGCGCGCCCGCCTTCAGCCGGTCAAGGTAGTCGGCCCACTGCTGCATCATGACCCGGCGCTCGCTCAGAAATCGGGTGCGGTTATAGGCCGCGCCCAGGGCATCGGGCACCTTGTGCGCAAGCTGGTGCTCGATTACTTCAGGCTTGAAGTGAAGTTCCTCATGCAGAATCGTGCGCGCCATTGCCCGGAAGCCGTGTCCGGTGATTTCGGTCCTGGTGTCATACCCGAGACGCCGCAAGGCGGCGTTGACCGCCGCCCCGCTCATTGGCTTGTGCGGATCGCGGCCAGGGAACACGTAGCGCCGCTGTCCGGTCAGGGCATGCAGTTCGCGCAGGATCGCCACCGCCTGTACCGGCAGCGGGACGAGATGTTCCGTCCGGGTCTTGGTGACCAGATAGCGCCATTCGGCTTTGTCGAGATCAAAGGCCGCCCACTCCGCCGTGCGCAGTTCGCCGGGCCGCACAAAAAGCACGGGCGCGATCTGCAGGGCGCATTTGACGACGAACGTCCCCCTGAACGCATCGATGGCGCGCAGGAGTTCCGCAACCTCGGCCGGATCGGTGATGGACGCAAAGTTTTCATGTGTGACGGGCGCGAGCGCCCCGCGCAGGTCGCCTGAAGGATCGCGCTCGGCGCGTCCCGTCGCCACCGCGTACCGGAAAACCTGTCCGCAGTTCTGCTTGGCCCGCAGGGCCGTGTCGGCCGCCCCCCGGTCCTCGATCCGGCGCAGGACCGTCAGCAGTTCGGGAGCAGTGATTTCCGCGATGGGCCGCGCCCCGAGCCAGGGGAAGACATCCTTGTCCAGCCGCTGGATGATCTTGCTGGAATGGCTTTCGGCCCACGCGGACCTGAACTTGGCAAACCATTCGCGGGCGATCACCTCGAACGAGTCGGCCGCGCGCCCCAACTTCGAGGCTTTCTCGGCCTTCCGGTTCTCTCCTGGATCGACACCTTTCGCCAGTTGCTTGCGGGCATCATCGCGCCGCTCCCTGGCATCCTTCAGGCTCACAGCGGGGTAAGCACCAAGGGCCAGCAGCTTCTCCTTGCCGCCGAACCGGTATTTGAGGCGCCAGAGCTTGCCGCCCGTTGGGGCGACGAGCAGGAACAGGCCGCCGCCGTCGAACAGCTTGAGCGGCTTCTCGCCAGGTTTGGTGTTCCGGATCGTTGTATCAGTAAGGGCCATTGGGGGTATCACCCTCTGGCGGCATGCCGGATACCCCTAGAAGTACCCCAACATACCCCCGGATGTCAGTGGATCATACCGGACATTATAGGCCACAAAAAACCCCGCGCGCCTTTGCAGCTGCGGGGTTTCCGGACTTTCCTGGATTACCTTGGATTTGTTCCTGGTGGAGAGGAGGAGGATCGAACTCCCGACCTTCGCATTGCGAACGCGACGCTCTCCCAGCTGAGCTACCCCCCCAACGTGCAAACAATTCTAGCACAAGCATTTTCCGTTTTGCCAAGCCCGCCGGAGCCAGCCAAACAGCAACAAACCATCACCTGGAAGGCGCACCCGCAAGCACCCAATCCACCACCGCACGAATGTCCGCATCGCTCATCGACTGATGCGCGGGCATCGGAATCATGCCCCACACGCCGGAGCCGCCGTCCTTCACCTTGCGCGACAATTTCGCCGGCGCTTGCGCGTCGCCCTTGTACTTCGCGGCAATCTGCTGGAACGATGGGCCGACCAGTTTGCGGTCCACCGCATGACATCCCATACAGGCATTCGCGTTGGCGACCAGTTGACCACGTGGCGCATCGGCGGCTCGCGCAGCCGGTGCGGCAACACCCGCCAGCGCGCCAAGCATCAGCCCGCTGACTACGGCGGCAACACCGCGCATCATGGCGTCGTCGCCTTCGGGTTACCTGGATGCACGGCGTTCGAATTGGTGACCGGCGCGGGCGCCTGCTGTTCGAGCGGCCGCGAACTCACCGACGAATCAGGAATAGCGCCGACGGTCGGCGCGCTCGCGTCCGGTTGCGAAGCCGCTGCTACAGGCGCAGTCCCTGCTGCCGCGGCAGCCGCCGCGGCTTCCGCCGGCTGGATGTACTGGAACACCTTCACGACCTGCACCACGCCCGGCACACGGCTCGCGACGTCGGCGCCGCGATTGCCTTCGTCCATGGTGACGAGGCCCATCAGATACACCGAGCCACGCTCGGCCACCACCTTGAAGTTGTTCGCCGAAATGTTTTTTTCGGCGATCAGCGCGGTCTTCACACGCGTCTCGAGGTAAGTGTCATTGGTGCGCGACGAGAACGAACTGGCCGGCATGATCGTCAGTTCGTTGACGATCGTGCTGACGTTGTTCAGGCTACGCACGATGGTCTCCGCGCGTTGCTTCGACACGTCCCCCGCCACTTCGCCGGTCAGCAGCACGCGGCGATTGAACACCGCCACATTGACGTGCGCGTTGTCGGGCAAGTTCTGGCTGATCTGCGAGAGCGCCTTCACCTGCAACTCACGATCCTCCGTCTGCGCGCCGAGCGTGCGCCGGTCGGTCGCCACCAGCGCGCCGCCGCCCGCCGCGCCGGCAACGGCGAGAAAGCAACCCTGCAACGTTGCGGACAGCCCCGCCGCGAACCCAACCACCAGCACGGTTCTCACCAGTGTCTTCTTGACGCGGAATACGCTCATCAACTAGCTCTCCTTCGGAATCAGTCTCAGTCTTCGCCCAGCAACATGGCATCGATGCCGTCGCACAGACAATGGATGGTCAGCAAATGCACTTCCTGAATGCGCGCGGTGCGATCCGACGGCACACATACATGGATATCGGTATCGCTCAATACTTCCTGCATGCGTCCGCCGCCCTTGCCGGTCAGCGCGACCACGATCATTTCGCGCTCGTGAGCGGCCTCGATCGCGGCGAGCACGTTGGCGGAACTGCCGGACGTGGTGATCGCCAGCAGCACGTCGCCCGGCTGGCCGAGCGCCCAGACCTGCTTCGAGAAAATCTGTTCGAACGAATAGTCGTTGGCGATGGCGGTCAGCACCGATGTGTCGGTGGTCAGCGCGATCGCCGGCAAGCCGGGCCGCTCGCGCTCGAATCGGCCCATCAGTTCGGCAGCGAAGTGTTGCGCGTCGGCCGCCGAGCCGCCATTGCCACACGCGAGAATGCGATTGCCATTGGCCAGCGCGGCGAACATCGTGTCGATCGCAGCGGCGATCGGCATCGACAGGGTTTCGAGGGCTTCGAGTTTGACTGCCGCGCTGTCGCGGAAGTGTTGTTGAATGCGTTCGACTGACATCGAGTCTCTATCTTCTACCGCGAATGGCCGCACTGCGCGGCCGTGTTGTGAAGTCGTATTGCGAAGTCGTGCCGCTCCGATGAACCTGGCCAGCAACGCCGTGCAGGCACGCAAACCATCGCTTATTGCACTGCTTCCTGCGTTGTCGACGTCGCCCCGTGGCCTGCACGCGAGCGCAAGTTTATCGCACTCACGCGCGTTCTCCCCGCCAGGCGTCAGACTTCGTCGGCACGGAACGCGTCGCGCAACCACACGAGCCGGCCGGCCTCGAACGCAATCACGTCGAACCGGCATGCGGGCTGATCGCGCAAATGCGAGGCCCGCGTCGCCAGAAAATACTGCGCGGCGCGCACGATGCGCTGCTTCTTCTGCCACCCGATACTCGCCGCCGCGCCACCATATCGCCGCTGCGCACGCGCGCGAACCTCGACGAACACCAGCGAGCCGTCCCGCTCGCGCATGATGAGATCGATCTCGCCGCGACGGCACGACACATTGCGCGCGACGAACCGCAAACGCTGGCGCTGCAAAAATTCCTGCGCACGCAACTCGAAAGCCGCGCCGACGAGTTTGGACCCGACGAGTCCCGAAAAGTTGTGCGCCGTGGCGAACGCGCCGATCGGCGCCGCCGCGCTCACGGCCGGTCCACCGCGCGGGTCGCGTGACACTGCGTGGCACAATGGCGGCCTCGTTCCGTCTGTTTGCGTCTTCTGCCTCATGACTCCTCTCTCCGAACTCGCGCAAGGGCAGCAGTACCCTACTGCCGCGCTGTATGTGGTGGCCACGCCGATCGGCAACATCGCCGACGTCACGCTGCGCGCGTTGCATGTGCTCGGACTGGTGGACCGCATCGCCGCCGAAGACACCCGCAACACCGGTCAGTTGCTCGCGCGCTACGGCATCTCGAAGCCGCTCGTCGCCGTGCATCAGCACAACGAACGGGCCGCGGCACTGCGTCTGATCGAGCATCTGCAAGCGGGCGAACGCGTGGCCTACGTGTCCGATGCGGGCACGCCGGGCATCTCGGACCCCGGCGCGAAACTCGTCGATGCGGTCCGAGATGCCGGCTTTCCCGTCATCCCGCTGCCCGGCGCGAGCGCGCTCGCGACCGCGCTGAGCGTGGCCGGCGACTGGGTCGCGACGTTCTCGTTCCTCGGCTTCCTGCCGCCGAAGGCAAAAGCCCGCGCCGCAACGCTGCAGGCGCTCGCAAGCCATCCTCACGCGATGGTGTTCTACGAAGCGCCGCACCGTATCGTCGAAACGGTGCAGGCGCTGGCCGACGCATTCGGCGGCGAGCGCAAGCTGCTCATCGCACGGGAATTGACGAAGTTACATGAAGCGCTGCATTGCGGCACCCTGGCCGAAGGGCCAACGTGGCTCGCCGCCGATCCGAACCGGCAACGCGGCGAATTCGTGCTGGTGGTGGAAGGCGCGCAGCCGGAAGCCGCCGGCGAACACGATCACGACGCGCTGCTAGGCATTCTGCTGGAGGAGTTGACGGTGAGCAGCGCGGCCAAAGTGGCGGCGGCCATCACCGGAGCGTCGCGCAACGCGCTGTACACGCGCGCCTTGGCGCTGAAGAAAGACGAAGAGTAAAGCTGACGGACAAACGAAAAGGGCCGCGCAATGCGGCCCTTCGTTTTTCTGCGGACACAACCCAAGAGGCCGCCGTGCAGCGCGGCGCTACGAGGAGCGCGCCAGAAGCGCGCTCGCCGCCGCTACATCACTTCTGGGCGATCGAATCCGAGTTCGACGCCAGCATTTCATTACCCGCAGCGCGCGCTTCCTGCTGCGTCACACTTTCAATCTCCACCCGCGCCGTGCCTGCGTGGCGCATGTCGAGCACGGACGCGGCAGCCATGGACAGATCGATCACGCGGCCGCGCGCATACGGACCACGATCATTGATACGCACGACGACCGAGCGCGACGTGGCCGGATTGGTCACGCGCACATAGGAGCCGAGCGGCAACGTACGATGCGCCGCGGTCAGCGCGTGCATATCGTAGCGTTCGCCGTTGGCGGTGCGGCGGCCATGGAAGCCACGGCCGTACCACGAAGCGCGGCCGGTCTGATGAAAGTCCGAGATGCCGGAACCGTCATCGGTAAGAGGCTTTGCATCGGCCAGCGACGAGCCTTGGGCGGTCGCGTCGGAGGCCGGCGCGCTACCGAAAGCTTGCGGTCCGAAGGAGCCCGCCTGCGTCAATTTCGTGCTTTGCGGCACGCCGCTATCCGACGTGCTACCTGCGCCCGGAGGCGTGGCGCAACCCGCCAGCACAAAAAAGGCAAAAAGAGTCCCCAGACCACGGGATAACCGAGTTTTCATAAGACGTGCAATCACATTGTCGAGCCGCATCACGCAAACTTGAGCGTGTTGCCTGCGACTCCGGCGGCAATGGACGACAACGCGCCGCGCAGACGAGCGCAGAACGTCAAAGCCCGGATGCGGCTCACTCAGCCGCTACCGCACGGTTAATTTTCACGTCTGGCGCAACCTGTCCCCGGCAGCCTGACCAGACCCCACATGCCGCCATCGAACGTGGCAAACACGTTCTTGCGCGCGAAACTCAGCGTGCAGGAACGGCGGCGTAGGCCCCACCCAGCGTCACGGCAGTTAAGTCCGTAGCAGGCGCGCGGCGCCTGGCTGGGCAAGACGTGTGCATCGAAAGCATCGATACTTGATGGCCGTCCAAAAGTGCGACAGCCCATACTTGAGTGGCGATCCGCGTGCCCATTTTTGATGGGGACGCACCGCCTTGTGGCACGCACAGTTCCCTGTGCATGAGGTGCATTATACCTAAAACAGAATTCCGGGTTGGCAAGCGACTGAAAACCTTGATGAATTTTCACGCATGCTGCAAAAATGAGCAGCCCAAAGCCTGCTGCGTCGGGGCTTCAGCACCCTCGGCGAACGTGGGCGAGAGGCCGGTACAATCAACGTTTTTCCAGCGGCGCCGTCATCCATGAAAGTCACCTTGATCCCCGTCACGCCGTTCCAGCAGAACAGTTCGCTGCTCGTTTGCGAGGCAACCGGACGCGCGGCCGTCGTCGATCCGGGCGGCGACCTCGACATCATTCAGGGCGAAATCGCGCGGCAGAACGTGACGGTCGAAAAAGTTTTTCTGACGCACGGTCACATCGATCACTGCGCGGGCGCGAAGACGCTGGCCACGCACTACGGCGTGCCGATCGAAGGCCCGCATCCCGACGAACACTTCTGGCTCGACAAGCTGCCGGATCAAAGCACGCGCTTCGGCTTTCCGGCCGCCGAAGCGTTCGAACCGGATCGCTGGTTGCAGAACGGCGAGAGCGTGCAGTTCGGCGACGAAACGCTCGAGGTCTATCACTGCCCGGGCCATACGCCGGGCCATGTGGTGTTCTTCAGCCGCGCGCATCGACTCGCGCTGGTGGGCGACGTGCTGTTCGCCGGCTCGATCGGGCGCACGGATTTTCCGCGCGGCAATCATGAGGATCTGGTGCGCTCGATCCGTGAAAAACTTTGGCCGCTCGGTGACGACGTTACCTTCGTTCCGGGCCACGGTCCCACTTCGACGTTCGGCGCAGAACGCCGCACCAATCCGTACGTCGCCGACGGAGTCGAGGCATGAGCAGCGAAATCTACGTGAGCACCGATGTCGAAGCGGACGGCCCGATCCCGGGTCCGCATTCCATGCTCAGTTTCGCCTCCGCCGCCTACACGGAAGACAAGCAGTTGATCGCCACCTTCTCGGCGAATCTGGAGTTGCTTGAGGGAGCCAAGGCGCATCCCGTGCAGGAAGCGTGGTGGAAGACGCAGCCCGAAGCATGGGAAGCCTGCCGCAAGGACTTGCAGACGCCGGCGGCCGCATTGGCGGCGTATGTCGACTGGGTTGAAGCGTTGCCGGGCAAACCCGTGTTCGTGGCGATGCCGGCCGGCTTCGACTTCACTTATATGTTCTGGTACATGATGCGGTTCGTTGGCCGCTGTCCGTTTTCCTGGTCGGCGCTCGACATCAAGACGCTGGCCTTCGCCATGACCGGCCTGCCGTACCGCAAGAACATCAAGCCGCGCTTTCCCAAACACTGGTTCGACGAACATCCGCATACGCATGTGGCGCTGGACGACGCGATCGAACAAGGCGCGCTTTTCTGCAACATGTTGAAGGATCTGCGCGCAAGTCAGGCGATCACGCTCGCAGCGGGTAAAGATGGGGACGGCACAGGACAAAACGCCGCTGAGGAACCGGCAAATTAGGTAATCTCCCTCGTCGAAGCCGTTTTACATTGCGTTTCGTTTTCGCGCCCTCTACCATGCGTTGATACGGCGACGCAAACGGAGGCGCAGTTGACACTCGATACGTTCTCACAAAAAATCCTGCGCCTATTGCAGCTCGACGCACGCCGCTCGGTGCAAGAAATTTCCGACCAGGTCGGCCTGTCGAGCACGCCATGCTGGCGGCGCATCAAGGACATGGAGCAATCGGGGGTCATCCAGCGCTACACGGCGCTGCTGGATCGGGAAAAGCTCGGGCTGCACGTGTGCGCCCTCGCGCATATTCACCTCACGCGGCACACCGAAGGCGGCGTGGAACAGTTCGAGCGGGAAATCGCCACCTGCCCGGAAGTCACCGAGTGCTACAGCACGACCGGGGAATCGGACTACATCCTCAAGATCGTCGCGCCGGATATCAAGGCGTACGACAGCTTTCTGCACGAACGCATCTTCAAGATTCCCGCCGTCGCGCAGGTTCGCACGAGCGTGGTGCTGCGCGAGATCAAATTCGATACGCAACTGCCGCTGTGATCCGTTGATGGCTTAACGACGCCACGCGGCAGCATGCTCGCGCGGCGCCGCGGGTATCAAGTCGCGCTGTGCGGTTCCGTCGCCTTAGTACGTTCTTCAATGGCCACGCCGGCTTTGGCGCCGAGCGTCGCCGGATCGGCTTCCGCGGACACCGCGTCCAATTCCTGTAGCAGTTCCACTCTGCGCGCGCCCAGGCGAGTCTTGAGCGCCGCCAGATCTATCCGCCCAAGCCGTTGCGTTTCGCTGTCCAGCGCGCCCGACGACAACGCATCCGGCAGCACAACTTCGACATCCAGTCCCGTGCTCAGGTAGTGGATATTCACCGCCGCCGCCTTCACGCCGTGAGGCGCCAACGCGGTGTTCACCTCCGCGATCACCCGCTCGCGAGTAGGCAGATTGAAGAGCGGACGCGCAAGCGCATCGTTCTCGGGATCGACATGAATCAACGCGTCGAGCACGCGGTTGTCCGTCAGCACGCGCAGACGCGCCGACTCGGCGATGTAGTGTCCCTCGGATACCGAGATCAGCGGATCGACCAGAATGTGCGCGTCGACGAGCGCGAAGTCGCCCATCTTGCGCGTGCGCATTTCGTGCACGTCGCGTACGCCGGGCGTCGAGAGCAGCAGCGCGCGCATGTCGGCGGTGGCGGCGTTGTCGAGCGCGCGGTCGGAGAGATCTTGCAGCGCGTCCCAGCCGAACATCCAGCCCATGCGCGCCACCATGAAGCCGACGATCGCCGCGGCAATCGGATCGAGCAGTCGCACGCCGGCAAGGCTGCCGACAATACCGATCGCGACCACCAACGACGACGCCGCGTCGGAGCGCGCATGCCAGGCATTGGCGATCAACATGGCGGAACGCACGCGTTGCGCCGCGCGCAGCATGTAGCGAAACAGACTCTCTTTGGAAATCAGAACCAGCACCGCGACCGCGAGCGCGCTCATATGCACGGCGGGGATGTTTTGCAAATCGGCGAGACGCGTTCCGGCTCGCCACAACATGCCGACGCCCACTGCGATTAGGAGCGCGCCCAAAAATAACGACGCCACGGTTTCATAGCGGCTATGTCCGTAATTGTGATCTGCGTCAGGCTTTGCGCCGCTGTGCCGATTGGCAATCAGCACGACAAAATCGGAAATCAGATCGGCGAGGGAATGGACACCGTCGGCGACCAATGCCTGCGAGTGCGCAAACACACCGATGACGATTTGCAGCGTCATCAACACCGTATTGAGCGCAATACTGACAAAGGTACTTTTGCGCGCAACGCGATGTTTTTCGGCGGATTGGGCAGCGGTGGCGGCAGGCATCTCAGAAGCGGCATGAAAGTTCACTTCTTGCATTCTACCCGGCGCATCTCGAAACGCGCTGGAGATGTCTAAAAAAATCCTTTTAAATCAGCCGCTTATCTAAACGAAAAGCATTCGCGTTCAAGCTTGGTGGAGTTCACGCGACAAAAACCACGGCATTGGTTGTGGCAATAAAAAACCGCGTCCTCGACGGTACGCGGTTCTCTTTCGCAACGGCAGACGCTATAAAGTGCATCTGATTGAAGCTATTCGTATGACTTGATGGCCAGAAGCATTAGTTGCTGGCAAAGAAGCGGCTGGCCAAAACATTACTTCTGGATCAGAAACTTCTCACGATCCAGACCTGCGATCCAGCGCGGCGGCTTGCCACGGCCCGACCACGTGCTGCCGCTATCCGGGTCGCGATACTTCGGTGCGACACCTGCGCGCGGACGCGCGGCTTTAGCACCCTTGGCGGCACGACCGCCGCCGAGTTCTGTCAGAGAAATGCCGTAGTCGGTCATTTTCTGCTTGATCTCATTCAACACTTCAGCGTATTCGCGCGACTTCGCTTCTTCGATCTGCTTTTCGAGCTTCTCGCGCTGGGCGAGTAGTTCCTTGTAGGAAGACATAGGTTCCCTTTGTGGTTTGGATAAATGACTGCCAGTCTTAAGCCAGCTTGCCCTTTGAAGGTGGAT
Organism: Paraburkholderia aromaticivorans; assembly: GCF_012689525.1. Lineage (NCBI taxonomy): Bacteria > Pseudomonadati > Pseudomonadota > Betaproteobacteria > Burkholderiales > Burkholderiaceae > Paraburkholderia > Paraburkholderia aromaticivorans. Next base: position 145,866 of record NZ_CP051516.1, on the reverse strand, counting down.
CATGCCTCGGAATTTGATGGCGAGATTAACACAAAATAGAAAGATTACAGAAGAGAGTGCGTAAAATTAATCCGAATTCGTTTCAAAAAATTTCCGTCGACCACCGAACTACATCACTCCCTTTCAAATAGCTGATTTCGCATTTTGCTGAAAAACGCAGTCGGCATCAGTAATTACGGGATTGACTATCAAAAAATGAAATTTAAGATTGCGATTTGGCATCAACATTTCACGCCATGAGAGCTTTAACATGAGACGTCGTAACCTATTGCGACAGGCGGTCTGCGCTGTTATTACGCATGAGTGTTTTCCCCAAACGGCGGGAAACAACTAATTCACGTAGCGCTGCATGCAATCTTCTAGCGCCGCGCGTAAGGTTTCAGTATTGGGTTGGGCATCGTCGAAGGGAAAACGGCTGCGTTCACCGTTCAGTTTCAGATCCACGCCATATCGATCGACGCCAAGCAGCTGAAATTCACCCTTACTGCCGGAGTGAGCCGCGAATTGCGCGATCAGCGCGTTCTCTTCATCGAAACCGAGTGGCGGCAATGGATCGAGTTCATCGCCGGCAAGCCACCCCATTGCACCGAAGCCGCCGATATAACGCAGCCGCTCGAGCCTCATAACCCAGAAAGTGAAGTCGCCGAGCACGAGGTAGCGCTCCGCGTCGGGGTGATAACGCAGATAACGCTGCACCACTTCGGGCGTCGAGTCGACCGGTTCGAAGGTGCCGAGCAAGGTGACACGCTGGCCGCTCAGCACGTCGCCGTCGGGGGCGTCGACGGCCAGAAAACCGGCGCGCGGGTCGGCGTGCAGGTTATGGGTATGCTCGGCGAGCCGGCTCACGAGGATCGTCGGACGATGTTGCAAGTTCGGCGCGAACGGCAGCACGGACGGATAAGGGAAACCTTCCGGCTGGCGCGCGTGCGTGGCGAGCGTGCCGACAGCGGCTGTGTGCAGCAGATGCAGCGGAGCGTGAGCGGGAATATTCAAGTGCGTGTTCCTCGATAGATGAGCGGCGAATCACAAAAACCGGCAAGCGGACCGCCCGACGCCTGGCACGTCCAGGCTGAACAATCGCAAGTAGGCGGATTGCGCCTTCCAAGCATAAGACAGCATGCTTCGTTAGAATCGGAAATTCGCTTTCAACGCGCTTTCTCGCGCGTCACCCCTCCTCGAGATTTCCGTGTCAGACCGCTCCTCCGAATTCGCCGCCCTTCCCGCCGCTCACCGCGACCTCTCCGATACCGCGCGGCAGCGAGCCCGTATTGCCACGATGGCGGTGTTCTTCATCGCCGGCATGATGTACGCGTCGTGGGGAGTGCACGTGCCGACGGTGCGCGACCGTTTTCATCTGAACGCCGCACTGCTCTCGTTTGCCTTGCTGGCCGTCGCCGGCGGCTCGATCGGCGCGATGGCGGCCAATGCTTCGTGGATCGCGCGGGTCGGCACGCGCCGCGCCTGCCTCACGGGCGGCCTCGTGATGGCGGTGTGCGCGGCGCTGATTCTGGTGGTGCCGGCTTACTGGCTGCTGCTGGTCGTGCTGGCCACCTTCGGCGCGGGCATGGCCACGCTCGATGTCGCGATGAACGCCGAGGCGAGCGCCGTCGAGAAAGCGCTCGGCAAGCCGATCATGTCGTCGTTGCACGGCATGTTCAGCGTCGGCGGGATGTTCGGTGCGGCGGTCGGCGGCGCGCTGCTGTCGCGCGGCATGGCGCCGGCGGTGCATCTCGCGCTGGCTGCCGCGGTCAGCGCGCTCGTGCTGATCGCCGCCTGTCCTTCCGTGCTGCCGCACGTGCCGCATGCCGATCATCCCGACTCCGCCACGCCGCGCGCGAATCGCTGGCGCTCGCCGGCGTTGTGGGCGCTCGGCGCGATGGCGCTGGTCGCGCTGATCGCGGAAGGCGCGATGTACGACTGGGCGACCGTCTATATGCGCGATGTCGTGCTGGCCACGCCCGCGCTCGCGAGCGCGGCCTACGCTGCGTTCTCGGGCGGGATGGCGGCCGCGCGATTTGCCGGCGACGCGGTGCGCGCCCGCTTCGGCGCGCCGCAACTGGTGATGGCAAGCGCGACGCTCGCCTGCGTCGGGATGGTCGGCGCGCTGCTGCTGCCGAATGCGGTTGCGGCGCTGATCGGCTTCACGCTGATGGGTCTTGGGCTCGCGAACATGATGCCCGTGCTGTTCGCGGCGGCAGCGAGCGTCAAAGGCATTCATCCGGCGGAAGGACTCGCGCATGTTGCCGGGCTGGCGTACTTCGGGCTGCTGCTTGGGCCGGTGATCATCGGCGCGGTGACGCAGGTGACCAGTTTGCCGATCGGGTTGTCGGTGGTCGCGATCTGTTCCGCGTTGATCGCGCTCGTCGGTCCGAAGGTGTTGCGGCGTTTGAAGATCTGACGCGAAGGCGCGCCGCTGCTGCGTCGTCGCGTGCGGCGGCATACGAAACGCGCTCGCCTTGCGTTACGTTACGCATCGGCCGCGCGCTGAGGTGTTCCGCGACACATCGGTTGAATGAAGCCTGGCCGGCTTCTGCTCTCATGTGGCCAACACGTTGATTCATATGCATTTCTTTCGTTAGACGGCCACGCAGATAGAAATGGCATAGGCCTTGCAATTAGTTCCCCCAAGTAATGACCAAACTACGGGGGACCGGACCATGAATCGCAAATTCAAGCTGACGGCGATCGCCATGTGCGTCGCGTTGATGATCATCCTGACGGGATGCGGAAGCACCTTGACCAGGCCGGGCGTGGGGAGCGGATCGGGCGACGGGACGCCGACGCAGACGCCAACGCCAACGCCCACGCCCACGCCGACTCCCACGCCGACTCCCACGCCAACGCCAACGCCGACGCCGACACCGACACCGACGCCCACGCCAACTCCGACGCCCACCAGCGCCAACCCCGTCGGCGTCGTCGTGCAAAACACCGGCAACGTCGTCACCGCCGTCGGCCAAACCGTCTCCGCCGTCGGCGGCCAGATCGGCCTCACGCCGATTCCGGGCGCGAATCCGGTGACCACCACGGCGCTCGGCAATGTCGTGTCGAATCTCGGCAACGGCGTGACCGCAGTCGGTACGGGCGTGGCGAACGGCTTGAGCCAGTTGGGCAATTCCACCGATCCGCTCGGCAGCGCCGTCTCGACGGTCGGCAACGCCGTTAGCGGCCCGGGGACGCAACTCGGCTCGCAGTTGACGAACGGCCCGATCCAGCAAGTCACGCAGACGGTCAGCACCGCGATCACGCCGATCACGAGCACGCTCGTGCAGACGACGCAAACCGTCGGCGACACGACCGGTCTCGGCGCACCGCTGAACGGACTGCTCTCGACAATCGGCCCTGGCCTCGACAGCGCCGGCGGCAAGCTCAGCGGCGCGACCGGCAATCCGATCGGTGACAATCTCGGCAACGTCGTCACCAAGCTCGGCGACACGGTCACGTCCGCGGGCGGCCTGCTGACGGCGGGCGGCTCCGGTAGCAGCAATCCGCTCGGCGGCATCACGGGCATTCTGAATCCGGGCAGCGGCGGCGGCGCGGGCTCGCCGCTCGCCCCGCTGACCAGCATCCTCACCGCGCTGCCCGGCACCTTGAGCGGCGGCCTGACGGGCGGCAGCGGCGCCGGCAGCCCGCTCGCGCCGTTGACCAACGTGGTCGGCACCTTGACCGGCAGCCTCGGCGGAGCGGGCTCGGGCAGTCCGCTTGCGCCGCTCACCGGCGTCGTGAGCTCGGTTACGGGCGCATTGAGCGGCGCGACGAGCAGCGGCGGCAATCTGCTCGCACCGGCGACATCGGTGGTGTCGACGCTGACCGGCGCGCTGGGCTCGGCCACGGGATCCGGTAGCAGCGGCGGAACCGGCAACCCGCTCGCACCGATCACCGGCCTCCTGACCACCGTCACCGGCACCTTGAGCGGCGCGGCGACGTCCGCCGGCGGTGCGACTGGCGGCAACTTGCTCGGCGGTCTGGGCGGCCTCGCTTCAAAGAAGTGACGAACAAGAATAACGACAGCACGTAGCGGCGCGATAAAAACAGGCGTCGAAGGGGGGCGGCGAGCCGGGCAACCGGCTCGCTGTTTTTTTATCGGCACGTCGGGCTGCGCGAGTCACACTCTAACTACGCAGCGCCGACGAGCCGCGCTCGCTTCATCCGCGCGTCACAGTTCGTGATACGTATCGTAGTGACGCGAGAAGTCGTTGCCGCGCAGAAAATTGGTGAAGGTCATCGTCACCGATGCGTCGAGTCCTTCCACGAAATGCCACCAGCCGATCGGCAGAAACAGCAATTCGCCGGGCGCGAGCGTGCATTCGATCAACTGCGCTTGCCGCATCGACGGGAAACTGTCGTAGTCGATCGCTGCGCCGTCCACTAGCGAATAGCAATGCAGATGGTTCGCCATATGCGGCGTGTCGGACAGCGGCACGAGTTTGATCTGTTTGCGGCCAATCACCTGCGCCATGAAATTGTTGGTCAGGTCATGGTGAAACGGCGTCTTTGTGCCAGCCGGTCCCATCCAGAAGAAACCCTTATCGGGAGACGCGGCGTCGAGATATTCGTCGATTGGCGGCACGTCGGACCATAACGCCGCGAGCGCCGCGCGATTGTGCGAGGTGTTATTGGCGGTCATGTAGAAATCGTTAGTCGGCCCGCTCTGCTCGACGAGGTCGACATAATGGGCAAAGCGCATCATGCGCCTGAGCTTGGGCTGATTGATTTCGTAATTCGCGTCCGATTCGCGGCCGAACTGCACTTCCACTTCGCAATCGCCGCACTGCTCGCGAAGGTAGTTCCAATTCCATCGCGAACGCGCAGGCCAAAAATCGAATGCACCGGTGATGATCACCGGCCGGTTCTGAAAGTAGTACTGCTCAAAGAACGCGTCGCACGATAACCGTTCGCGCCGTTCGATCACACCGCTCGCCGCGCGCATGCGATTGAGCTCGCCGTACACCGACAAAATCCATTCGCGCTTACGCAAACGATTGCGCAGACGCGTTGCACCGTGAAAATAAGGACTCGCGAGCGCCGCGTCGATTTCTCGAGTGGCATCGCCCGCGTCGAAACCGTGGCCGACCAGCGCGCCATGCAACGCGGATGACGGTGCATCGAGCAGCAGATTTTCAGCGATCCAGCGGCGCCATGCGTCGTCGAACGAACGGGTCACAGGGGTCACGGCAGTCTCTCCGAACGATGGGGATCCGCAAAAAGAAACCGCAAAAGAAAAAGCACGCGGACCTTGCGGCGCGCGTGCCTTTTAAACCATGCAACCGAAGACAGACAACACGCTGCCTTCGGTCACGCGATTTTTACATCTTCACTACGTCGAGCAGCGTCTTCTTGCCACTCTTGTAGTTGTACAGCGAGATCACGCCGTGTTGAAGGTCACCCTTCGAGTCGAACGTGGTTTCGCCGATCACACCCTTGTAGTCCGTGCTCGGCATTGCTGCCAGGATCTTCGCCGGATCGGTCGAGTTCGAACGCTTCATAGCGTCAACGATGATATACACAGCGTCATACGTGAACGGTGCGTAAATCTGGATCGGCTGACCGAAACGCTTCTGATACTTGGCGAGGAACGCCGAGCCGCCAGCCATCTTCTCGAGCGCCATACCGGCTTCCGAGCAGACGATGTTGTCGGTTGCGTCGCCAGCCAGGTCCGACAGCTTGTCGGTACACACGCCGTCGCCTGCCAGCACCTTCGCGCGCAAGCCGAGCTGCTTGGCTTGCTTGGCGAACGGGCCGCCGGTGGCGTCCATGCCGCCGTACATGATCGCGTCCGGGTTTTCGCCCTTGATCTTCGTCAGAATCGCGCGGAAGTCGACAGCCTTGTCGTTCGTCGCGTCATGCGACATCACGTTCAGGCCCAGCGACTTGGCGGTCTTTTCGAATTCGTTTGCCAGACCCTGGCCGTAGGCGGTCGAGTCGTCAACGATCGCGACGCTCTTCACTTTCAGACCCTTCGCTGCGTAGTTAGCCAGTGCCGGACCTTGTTGCGCATCGGTCGCCACGACGCGGAACGTCGTCTTGAAACCTTGTTGCGTGTAGACCGGGTTCGTTGCGGACGGCGAGATCTGCACGATGCCTGCATCGCTATAGATCTTCGAAGCCGGGATCGACGTGCCCGAATTCAAGTGGCCGACCACTGCGACGACCTTATCATCGACCAGTTTCTGGGCGACTTGAGTTGCCGTGCGCGGGTCGGCTGCATCGTCTTGCGCATCGAGTTGCAGCGTGATTTTCTGGCCACCGATCGTCAGGCCCTTGGCGTTGATTTCTTCAACTGCCAGGCGCGCGCCGTTTTCGTTGTCTTTACCCAGGTGAGCGATACCGCCAGTCAGCGGTGCAACGTGACCGATCTTGACGACCGTGTCGGCTGCAGCCGAAGTTGCCAACGTCGCGAACAGCATCGCCGCAGCGCTGATCGGCAACAACTTTTGAATCTTGATGTTCATGTAAGTCTCCAGTTTCGGTCCCAAAAACAACGTAATCGCCCTGTGCCCCCGCTTCCCCTACACGTGTCGCTCAGTCCCGTGGACGACCACGCCGGTTGCATCGTTCATGCACTTGGCCAGCACGCTCACCGGACTGTTTGTGGCAGGCGGCAAACCGTACTTGCGCGCAAGTGTAGGCCATCAAATTAATTTGTGGGGCTTTTTTGAGGAAGTGGGATGAACACTAATAGCGTTTATCCAACAGGCACTGATCCGGACTGGAGAGAGTGACTGGAAAGCACCAGCCCATGCGGGTTTCCGCTATGTGAGGCTTTCGTCTAACAGCATGGCCTAAAGCTTTTAGCGTGTTAAACCGTTAATCATCCGAATAGGCTTCGTGCTTGAAAAGCAGGCACGTCCGGACCCCGTCCGGATCGTGCTGAATCAGCGTTTGAACGCGGCGATGCGCGCGGTCGCGTCGCGCCATTCGTGTTCGAGTTGACCCATCAGTTCGGCGGCGCCGAGACCTTCGCGGCGGGCGCGGCCTAAAGGCGCGCCCTGGCCTGACCATAGCGAGAGATAGTCGCCGTTTTCCGCGCGGCTCGCGGTTTGCCGCAACTCCTGCGTCAACGCGTTTTGCACCGGATACGGCGCGACCTTCTGCGCCGCTTCGCTCAAACGCTGCATCAATGGATTGCGTATGCCGCGCGCATGGCGGCCGGTGATCGCGCGCGTGACCGAAGTCGACGTGTCGGACATGGACCGCACGCGGGTTTTCCATGCCTGTGGAATCGCGCTCTCGTGGCAGGTGAGAAACGCGGTGCCCATCACCGCGGCTTGCGCGCCGAGCGCGAGCGCGGCGACGATGCCGCGTCCGTCCATGATGCCGCCGGCGGCGAGCACCGGCAGCCCGGTCGCGTCGACGAGTTGCGGCACGAGCGCCATCGTGCCGACCAGCGCGTCTTCGAATGCGCCGATGAATGTGCCACGATGCGCGCCCGCCTCCGCACCTTGCGCGGCAATCGCATCGGCGCCCGCGTCGCGCCAGGCCACACCTTCGGCAGCATGCGTCGCGGTGCCTATTACATATAGACCGTTCGCGTGCAGACGGGCGACGTCGTCGGCCGGGAGCAAGCCGAATGTGAAGCTCGCCAGCGGCACGCGCAATTCGATCAGCGTGTCCAGTTGCGCGCGGAAATCCGGCGCGTAGCGCGCGAGCGGAGCGCCCGGCGGCAAACCGAGGTCGTGGCGCAAGGGATCGATGGCTTCGAGCGCGGTACGCACGGTCGCGTCGTCGGGCGTGGCCGGTTCGAGCACGAACAGATTCACGCCGAACGGACGATCCGTCAGCGCGCGGATCGCCGCGACTTCGCTCGCGATCTTCTCGGGCGAGAGCGCCGCGCCCGCCAGAAAACCGAGACCGCCGGCGTTCGATACCGCGGCGACCAGCGCCGGCGTCGTCGCGCCGCCCGCCATCGGCGCCTGTACCACCGGCACGCGCAACCCGAAACGCTCCGCAAACGGCGTCACAAAACTGCCTTCACTCATGATGGATTCCTTTCCCGTCAATGCGCTCGCGACACTAGCGAGCCAATACGCTTCAATGTACCGAGGCGGCCCGCGCGGGGAAAATGAATTATCGAGAACGTTTCAATCCCCTTACGAGATTTCCACCGCATGGAGCCCCGCTGCACGGCGTTTCTTTTGATGGCAAACTGACCGCCCGCTTCAGGTATTCAGGCCTCTGGCGTTCATTCAGACCGACCTCGCACAGCCGCGCGCGAGTCAATGGAGAGCAACATGAGCACCACTTCCCAATGGATCGACATTCCCGCCGGTAACGACAGTTTCGGCGGCTACCTGGCGTTGCCCAAAGGCGGCAAGGGACCGGCCGTCATCATCATTCAGGAAATCTTCGGCGTGAACAGCCATATCCGTTCGGTCGCGGATCAGTACGCGCAAGACGGCTACGTGGCGCTCGCACCGGACGTGTTCTGGCGCGTGCAACCGCGCGTGGAATTGACGTATGACGGCGCCGATCGCGAGAAAGGCATCGAGCTGATGCAGAAACTCAAACTCGACGAAGCCGTGTCCGATATCGGCGCAGCCGCTGCCGCGCTACGCGCGATGCCGGAAGTGACCGGCAAGGTTGCGGCAATCGGTTACTGCTTCGGCGGCCGGCTCGCGTATCTGGCTGCGGCGCAAGGCACGCTCGACGGCGCGGTCGCCTACTACGGCGGCGGCATCCAGAACCAGCTCGACGAAGCCGCGAAGATCAAGGTGCCGATGCAATTCCACTACGGCGAACTCGACGCGCATATCCCGCTGTCGGCCGTCGGTGAGATTCAGGAACGCTTCGCCGGTCGCACCGACGCCGAATTCAACATCTATCCGAACGCCGATCACGGCTTCAACTGTTCGGACCGCGCATCGTATAACCAGCGTGCCGCCGCGTTGGCGCATGGCCGCACGCTCACGTTCCTCGGCGAACGTCTGTAACGCGCGGTTCTAGTTGGCGCGCTTGTGTGTGCCGCTATTCGCGTCGATTAATTGCGCGCGCCCATTGCGCTTTTTTGTTGGCGCTTTTGATTTGCGCCAGTAACTCGCGTGCGTAACTCAGTTACTCTCTCAAAGACGGCGTGTCGGTGGCACGCCGTCTTTTCCATGTGTGACGATCAATCCAGGCGACGGTACCTCGCGGCGCGGTTCATCGCGCGCATGGACTGCCGGCCGATTCAACACTCGATAGCGAGGGCTCATTCGTCGTGCACTCAGATTATCTCGCCCATGACGCCACCGGCCTCGCCGAACTGGTACGCAAGCGCAAAGCAAGCGCGCGCGAGTTGCTCGACATCGCGATTTCACGGACGGAAGCCGTCAATCCTGCGATCAATGCGATTGTCCTGAAGGACTACGATGCAGCCCGTCAACGCGCATCACGCGACGACGCGAGCCGTGCGAACGGCGCAAACAACGCCGATGGCGTCAGCGCGCAAACAGCGCTGGCCGGCGTGCCGTATCTGATCAAGGATCTCGGCGCGCCGGTCGCCGGACTGCGCATGGCCATGGGCAGCCGCCACTACCGCCATTTCATTCCCACCGAAGACGCGCCGGTGGTCGCACTGGCGAAAGCGGCCGGCCTCAACATCTTCGCCAAGACCAGCACGTCCGAACTCGGTCAGATGCCTTATACGGAGCCCGAACTGTTCGGCGCGTGCCGCAATCCGTGGAATCTCGACCATACGCCTGGCGGCTCGAGCGGCGGCGCGGCGGCGGCAGTTGCCGCCGGCATCGTGCCGCTCGCACATGCGTCGGACGGCGGCGGGTCGATCCGCATTCCGGCGTCATGCTGCGGACTCTTCGGCCTCAAACCTTCACGCGGACGTGTGCCGCGCGCGACTGCGGCGGTGGCGTCCGGTGAACTCGGCGTCGATCATGCGGTGTCGCGCAGCGTACGCGACAGTGCATTGCTGCTCGATCTGCTTGGCGGCAATGTCGACCGGCCGCTCGGCGCGCCGGGCACGTTTCTGAGCGCGAGCCGCGAGCCGTGCAAGCCGCTGAATATCGCGTACGTCACCGAGCCTATGCTCGCGCCGTCGCTTTCCGCCGACGCGCGCGCCGCGCTCGACGACGCCGCGCAACTCGCCAGCTCGCTCGGCCATAACATCGAACCGGTGTCGCTCGGCATCGATTTCGCGGCGGTTCGTCATGCGTTCCTCACGCTCTGGTCGGTCACAGCGGAAGACCTGGTGCTGAACGCCGAGCGCATCAGCGGCCGCAAACCGCTACGCGCCGAATTCGAAATTTCGACGTGGACGATGGCGCATGTAGGCCGTAAACTCGGCGAACGCGGACTGCCTGCCGCGCTCGAAGAACAGCGCCGTATCACCGAACGGCTCACCGATCTGCTGAATCGCTACGACGTGATTCTGTGCGCCACGCTCGCCGCGCCGCCGATCAAGATCGGCGAGATGCAGCCCACTTCGGCGGAACGGATGCAGATGCGCGCCGTCACCACCATGCCGCTCGAAGCGCTGATGAAGAAGGTGCTGACGGAAGCCTCGAACAAGGCGTTTACGTGGGCCGGCTGCACGGAACTGTTCAACCTGAGCGGCCAGCCGGCGATGTCGGTGCCGCTCTACTGGAATGCGCGTGGGCTGCCGGTCGGCGTGCAGTTCGCGGCGCGCGACGGTGGTGAAGCAACGCTTCTGCGTCTGGCCGCGCAGCTCGAAACAGCGCGGCCGTGGTTCGACAAGCGGCCGCCGTTGATACAGGCACGCAACTAGGCGAAGACACTGCCGGCGGCGAGAGAAGGTGTCGTGGCAAAGTGACTAAAAGAGCCCGCAGCCGGCGTCAAAGCCTGGCTCAAACCCGTCCGCCGTTCAGGCCGGTTTGCGATGCGCGTCGAGATCCGCGTGGCGCTTGCCCGGAATGCAGGCCACCGCGACGATCGACAACGCCAGTCCGCCCATCACGTAGTAAGTCGGCGCGAGGGGCGAGCCGGTCGTGTTGATGAGCCACGTCACGACGAACGGGCCGAAGCCGCCGAACACCATCACCGCGATGTTGTAGGCAAGCGATAAACCGGTCGAGCGCACGTTCGCCGGAAACAGCTCTGCGATCAGCGCGCCGAACGGCCCGTAATAGCCGGACAACGTGATCGACAGCAGCGCCTGCACGAGAATCAGTTTCGACACGCTCGGCTCCGCCGCGAGCCACGCGAAGAGCGGGTAAATGATCACGAGCGTAATCACCAGCGACCACAGCGACAGCCCCTTGCGCCCGATCCGGTCCGACCATGCGCCGGCCAATGGCGACAGCACCGTCAGCAGCAGGTTGCCGACGATCACCGCGTAAAAGGATTGCGCGAACGGCAGCTTGAGTTGATTGACCGCGAAGGTCGGCAGATAGCTGATCAGCACGTAAATCGTCACCGTGAGCGCGATCACCGAGCCGAGTCCACAGAGCACGTCGCGGGTGTGAGTCCTGAAGACTTCGCCGAGCGTCGCGCGCCGCGCGGTTTTTTGCGCGAGCAGAAACGCTTCCGAATCCGCGAGATGCCGGCGGATATAAAAGCCAATTGGACCGATGATCAAACCCAGAATGAACGGCACGCGCCAGCCCCAGGATTTCAATGCCTCGGGCGACAGTCCGCGCGTGATCAAGGCGCCCACCAGCGCGCCGAGCAGCAGCGCCGCCGCCTGGCTCGCCATCTGCCAACTGCCGTAGAAGCCGCGCTTCGAAAACGGCGCCGCTTCGATCAGCAACGCCGTCGAACTGCCGAATTCACCGCCGGCGGAAAAGCCTTGCAGCGAGCGTCCGACTACGATCATCAACGGCGCGCCGATGCCGATCGCCGAATACGGCGGTGCGATCGCCAGCACCAGAATGCCGAGCGTCATCAGCGCGATGACGAGCGACAACGCCGCTTTGCGTCCCGCGCGATCCGCGTAGAGTCCGAGTACGATGCCGCCGATCGGCCGCATGACGAAGGCGACGCCGAACGTCGCGGTGGCGAGGAGCAACGACGAATAGTCGTTGCCGGCGGGGAAGAACAACTGCGCGATCACCACCGTCAGAAAACCGAACACGGTGAAGTCGTACCACTCGAGTGCATTGCCGATCACAGCCGCGACGACGGCTCGCGTATGAAGGCTCCTTGACGCTGGTGTCATTCGGATCTCCAGCCTGCCAAAAGTATCCTGTAGTGCGTCGTTTTAGTGCAATGCCGTATTAGCGCGAGCGAGAAAAAAGAGCGCGAGACGTAGAGGTCGCCTTGGAGTGTAAAGAGCGCACAAGCGGTTTTCAAGCAGCAAAAAGACGTCTGCCGCGCGGGGTGGCAGACGTCTGAATGATGGGACCTCGAATGCGCACTGCCATGTTGCGGCGCATTTCGCGCAACACTGAGCGCGTGTGCGGCTGATGGGTAATCAGGCCTTCTTGTTATATGCGCTGCACCAACCCTTACTCGCGACCTGCTTGCCGGCGAACATCGGGCAGCCGCCGTAGGCGTCGGTCGGCTTGGCCTGGTAGAAACTGCAGTTGCCGCAGTCCTGGCCCGCTGCGTACTTGGCGAATTTCGCCTTATCGACTTTACTGGCGTCTGCCTTGTAGCCGAGTGCTTGCGCGGTCGGATCGGTTTCGGAGACTTTCGGTGCGTCGGCGAATGCCTGGCGCGACAGCGCAAAGGTGGACGCCACACCAATGCTGGTGATCAAAAACGTACGACGGGAAGGTTTCATGGGGACTCACTCCATTTATATTGACTGATCGCCGTTCTAGTGACAGCGGTCCCCAAGGATAGCAATGAAGCCGTCACGCGTGACGGTCCAAATGATAGAGATAACCGAATTGGTACGACTCTGCGTCTGAATGTCGCGCGGAATGCGAATCGATCGCAGGCGAGGTGAGCGCTCCCGGTGAAGCGCGCGATGCGCGAACCGCGCACGAGTCGAGCGCTCGCAGTGAAACCGTCGCTGCGAACCGCGCTCAAATCACGCGCGTCCGCTCAACTCGCACACTCGCTGCGCGATCGCGAGCGACGCCGTCAATCCCGGCGACTCGATACCGAACAGATTGACGAGTCCACGCACACCATGCGCGGCCGGACCTTGAATCACGAAGTCGGCGGCAGGTTCGCCCGGACCGGAAAGCTTCGGACGAATCCCCGCATACGCGGGCTGCAATGCGTCGTCCGGAAGCGCGGGCCAATAGGCGCGAATCGCCGCATAAAACGATTCCGCGCGACGCGGATCGACGTCGTAATTGATCGCATCGACCCATTCGACATCGGGACCGAAACGCGCCTGGCCGCCGAGGTCGATGGTCAGATGCACGCCGAGCCCGGCCTCGTTCGGCATCGGATAGATCAGGCGGCTGAATGGCGCGCGCCCCGAGATGCTGAAGTAGTTGCCGCGCGCGAGATAGAGCGGCGGCACATGGCGCGCGTCGAGTCCGCGGATCCGGCGCGCCAGTGCATTCGCCTGCAAACCGGCGCTGTTGATCACGCAAGCTGCGCTGATCGTGGTCGGTGCGCCGCCGCCCACCTTGATGATGAAGCGGCCGTTGCTCGCTTCCATCGCTTCGACCGGCGCGTGAAACGCACACACCGCGCCGTCGCGTTCGGCGTCTCCCTGCAGCGCCAGCATGAATTGATGACTATCGACGATGCCCGTCTGCGGCGAGAACACCGCGTCGACACATTCGAGCGCGGGTTCGAGCGCTTGAGCCTGGTCGCCGGTGATTCGCATCAGGTCGAGCACACCATTGTCGCGGCCTTTGACCATGATGCTTTCGAGCTGAGGAATCTGGTTGCGTGACGTGGCCACCAGCAATTTGCCGCAACGTGAATGCGGCACGTTGCGCTCGACGCAGTAGTCGTAGAGCATCTCGCGGCCGCGCACGCAAAGCGCGGCTTTGAGCGAGCCGCGCGGATAGTAGATGCCCGCGTGAATCACCTCGCTGTTGCGTGAGCTGGTGCCCACGCCGATCGCTTCGGCCGCTTCCAGCACGATCACGTCGCGGCCTCGCGCCGCCAGTGCGCGCGCCACCGCGAGACCGATCACGCCGGCGCCGATCACTACACATTCGATTTGGTCCATGTCCCTTGACGCGGCCAACGTCGCCGCGCGCTACCTCGTTCACCCGATCAAGATGAAGACAGGGTGCGGCTTTCGCGCGACTTACACCGCTCGCTGCCGAACGCACCTGTCCATTCGCAACCGCTACGCAAAATTGTACGACGCCTTACAGACACAAATGCCCGCAGTCGGTAATGACTGCGGGCATGCGGTCTTGAGCGGGTCTCAAACATAGCGGCCGGACTTAATTAGTGTACGCCGTCGGGGGTCGCGGCGCTCGCTTCTTCGTATGTGGGACGAATGTGAGGCGCTGCCGAGGCTGCATCTCACTAATAGCAATAATTGCCGCGGCATTCAGTGTGTTTCGGGCAGAGATTCCTGGTTTTGGCCGCAAAAAAGCCGCCCGAAGGCGGCTTTCCTACGAAAAAGTGGCAAAGATGCTCAAAAACCGATGGGTTTTCGCCGGTTTCCGTGGTCCAGGCGAATGTCGCCCGCTTCGACATGATCCCGTCCGTCGATACGCGCCGCGCCGAAGCCGTTGAGAATCGCGCGGCGCATTTCACGCGGCGACGCCCGCATCAGCGCATCGAGCGCGGCGTCGCCGAGCACCTCGGGAAACCGCAGGCCCCAGTTGTGCGCGCAGCGGATCTCGTCGTAGATCGCCTGCGCGATACGGCGCGCGCCGTCGCGATCCGGCGGCGGAATCTCGTACACGTTCATCCGGTTCAGGATCGGCTCGGGAATCGAGCGTTCGTCGTTCGCCGTCGCGATCCAGATCACATGGCCGGCGTTGATCGGAATCTCGGCGAATTCGTCGATGAAAGTCTGCGCCGTGTCGTGCTCCAGCAACGCATACAACGCGCCGAGCGGATCGTATTGCGAATCGCCGGTGGCCTTGTCGATTTCGTCGACGGCGATCACCGGATTTGCGTAACTGCCGTTCACGAGCGCATCGAACACCTTGCCGGGTTTCGCGTTCTTCCATTGCGACGAGGCACCCGACAGAATCCAGCCCGCGGTCAGCGAACTCATCGCCACGTACTGATACGCGGTGCCGAGCAGGCGCGCCAACTGCTTGGCGAAGTGAGTCTTGCCGATGCCGGGGTCGCCGAGCAGAAGGATCGGCATCAGTTCGAGCCGGTCTTCCGTCTCGAGACACAAGGCGACCTGTTTGCGGATGTCGTCGAGCGGTGCGGAAAAGTTGGGCAGCGCGTCGATCAGATCGTCGATCGACGGCATGCGGTTCGGCTTCACGCAAAAGCGCAGATTACCGATTTTCAGCATCTTTTCGTAGGTTGCGCGCAGTGCTTCGTTCGCGCCTTCACCGAGATCGTTCAGCGCGGTTTCGACCTGATCGAGGTCGTACACCCTGCTGAAAGATGCCACGGCGATTTCTTGTTTGACCATTGCTGTTGTCATCGCTCACCCCGTCTGGCTGGTCTTGCTGCTGCGGCGCCTGATGGGCACCGTTTCAGGTCCAGTGTAACGAGGACATATTCGCGTGCAAGCCAGCAGTCTCGCGACTCTGCTGCTAACAGCGGGTTGTTTTTGGTGATTCCCAGCCTTATCTGAAATGGATTGTTGCTGAACCCGGCCCCGTTTGACGTGTCAGAAAGGCGTTGCGCCCATCGGGGGTAAGATGGCCTTCTGACTACGCGGCCGGATCTCGTGACCGGAGAATTCTTCTATGTGGAAAACCAGTATCGTGGCCGTGTTGCTCGGCACTTCGTTGCTTGCGAATGCACAACAAGGCGCACAGCAAAGCGCACCACAACGCCCAGCGCAGCAGGTCGTGCAATGGCAGTTGCAGGTCATGCGCGACGGCCAGCAAATCGACGCGTTCGACGGCACCACCACCGTCGGCCAGGCGCGTACGGACACGCATCATCAGATGGTGCAGCATAGCGTCGGCTGCAAGGATCAGCCCGCCGGCAGTATCGATCTGGCGCGCACGCTGACCGTCTCGCCGCTGCAGGCGGATGCGAGCGGGGTCACCTTGTCGATCGACGCGCAGGAAACGTTTGAGGAAAACGCCGCGCGTCAAACCGATACCGGCTGCAAGCTGCCGCCGCAACCGCGCCAGGTGAGCGCGAGCCATCCAGGTCTGAAGGTGGCGACGGGGCAATGGGCCAGTTGGACCATCGTCGACAAAGACCCGAACCTGGTCTACCGCGTGCGTGCGAGTCTCGCGGACAGCGCAAACACGGCAAACTGATCGAACTGATGCAAACAACACGCATCAGAACACGCAAACGGCACGCGACTAACCAACGCCCCCAACCAGAACACGTGGACAACGCGGCATGCGAAACCCCGAAGAATTGATCCGCGAGAGCGTAGCGCCCAAGGATTTCGTTGCGGTGAGCTGGAACCTGCATAAAGGCCGCACACCGCTCGGCTTTCAGGCCTGGCAGGCCATGCAACGCTGGGTGCAATCGACCCACGCGGACGCCTATTTTTTACAGGAAGCGATGGCGCGACGCATGCCGTCGCCGGTGCTGGCGAGCAGTTTCGGCTCACCGCTCGCCGATCCGTTGAGCGATGTATGGCATTGTCAGGCCACTGAAATCGCGCGGGCGCTCGAACTCGAAATCGCGCTCGGACCGAACGTTTTCAAACCGTCGTGGCGGCATGGCAATGCGATTTTGTCGCCGCATCCGCTGGATCTCGGCGGACGCTGGGACATCTCGGCGCATCGCTTCGAAAAGCGCGGTTTGCTGGTGGCGCGCGCGACTTTCGGTGGTCATTCCGTCACGCTGCTGTGCGCGCATCTTGCGCTTACACGCTCGGCCCGCTTGCGTCAGATGAACTGGATCGCGCACTGGATCGCGAAGGAAGCGCCCGAAGGTCCACTTGTGTTGGCCGGCGACTTCAACGACTGGCGCAACGATTCCGTGCCGCTCTTCGGCGAACATGGTTTGCAGGAAGTGGCCACGCTGCTCGGCGAGTCGGGTCGTACCTTTCCGGCTTTCTCGCCCGCACTCGCGCTCGACAAGATGTTCGTGCGTGGCATGAAGCCGATCGAATGGATCCAGCCGACGCAGGAAACCGCGTGGCTCTCGGATCACTTGCCGTATATGGCGCGCTTGCGAGTCGAATAGACGCTAACCCGAGCGCACGCGCCGCACGTTAGTCCTTGTGCGGCGTCCATTTCAACGTCGCGGCAATCTCCTCGCCCGGCTGCAACACGCAGCCGCCCACATGCTCACGCAGGCCGACCGCGTTGAAGCAATCCGTGGTGTTCGTCACCGGTTCCACGCACAGTTGCGCGTCGTTGGCAGGCGCGAACACCACCATGTGATCGAACGGCGCGTCGGCCGTCATCGTCAGTCGACGGTGTTCGTCGGGCCACGCAATGGTCGCCTCGCGCGACCAGTTCGCGAAGTTGTTGTCGAGATCGAAAGCGTCCGGCGACATACCTTCGCGCAACGCGTTCACAGCGGGATGCGGACCGAGATGCGTCGGCAATACGTCGGCGTCGGCGTGCCACATGGCTTCCACGTCGGCGTACACGCGAGTCTGCGCAGTGCGCGGATAGTACGGGTGATGCCCCATGCCGAACGGCATCGGCTGCCCGGCCAGGTTTTGCGCTGACAGCGTGATACGCAATGCACCGCCGCTCAACTCGATACGCTGCCGCGCGCGATAGCGAAATGGCCAGTCGCCGGGTATGCGCGCATCCGGCTCATGTTCGAAGTGCAGTTCCACCGAGCTTTCGGTACGCGCCCCGACTTGCCAGGGATGCCGCCACGCATTCCCATGCAGCGCGTGGGCGAAACGCGTGTCGTTGCCGGCGAGATCGATCGTGCGGCCGTCGAAGTCGAAACGCGCGTCGCGAATCCGGTTGCAGTAGGGAAAGAGCGGAAAGCTCGCCATGCGCAGCGGATCGCGTTCAGCGAACGCCGCCGCCGAGGCCGGCCGCAGCCAGTGCAACGGACCGTCGGGCGTCGTTTCATAGAAGGCTGCCAGCGCGCCGCCTACTTCGGGCGCGATCACGGCACGCAGCGCGCCAGCCGAGAGCGTGACGACCGTGGCCACGACCGCGGGATCGTCGAGCCACATGAGTCCGGTCGCGAGCGGCCGGATCGAATTCAAGGAAACGTCGCGCATGGTCAGAAAAGGCGGTGCCTCGGGCGGATGGCGGCATGAACACGCATCGGTGTCTCCTATGACGTGCCGCGCACAGCGCGCGGCCGGCGAACTGTCAGAATCCGCGCGACCGAGAATCGCACGCCAGAGCCCAACCGTCAATATTATTAGTAATAAATTTGTCGGACAGGGCATGATGCAGGAGGCGAATCAAGCCTCCCAAATGACGGGTTACCGCGCGTTGCCGTGCGCATATTATTAGTGGTACCGTCAAGCACCAAGATGCCCACGGCATGCCCCAGCTTTAGCGCCGCTGCAGCGCGGCCCGCACAATGAAAAAATCGACTCAACGCCGTCCGACCATGACCGATATCGCCAAGCTCACTGGCGTGTCGCAATCGACTGTCTCGCTGGTGCTGAACAACGCGACCGGCGCGAAGTTCTCGGAGACTACCCGCAACAAGGTGCTGAAGGCCGCGCACGACCTCGGCTACCGGCTGTCGCTGCGCGAGCCGGTGTCGGCCTCGGCCGATGAACGCAATCTGATCGTCTATCTCGCCGACGAGATTTCCACCAGTCCGCATCCGGTCGTAAACATCGACGGCGCGCGCGATGCGGCCTACGCCAGCGGCAAGATGCTGGCGGTCTATTCGACGCACGGCAACGCCGACATCGAGAAGCAGGTGCTGGATACCACGCTGTCGAATCCGCATGTGTTCGGCGTGATCTACGCGACCGTCTATACGCGCAAGGTGACGCCGCCGGCGGCGCTGTCGCAGGTGCCGACGGTGTTGCTCAACTGCTATACGGGCGAAGGCGGGTTTTCGTCGGTGGTGCCCGCCGAAGTAGCCGGCGGCCATCTGGCGACCGACTATCTGCTGCAAGCCGGACATCGGCGGATCGGTTATATCAACGGCGAACCCTGGCAGGATGCCTCGAAGGACCGTCTGAAAGGCTACCGCACCGCGCTCGCGACCGCCGACCTGCCCTACGCGCCGGAAATGGTGCGCGACGGCGACTGGAGCTCGGGCCTCGGCTTCGAACTGACGCTCTCGTTGATGCGCGAGCCCAATCCGCCGACCGCGATTTTCTGCGCCAACGACCTCACCGCGATCGGCGCGATCGAAGCCCTGAAGCAACTCGGCCTGCGCGTACCCGAAGACGTCTCGGTGCTCGGCTACGACGACCAGGAAATCGCCCGCCACACGCATCCGCCGCTCTCGACGGTCGTGCTGCCGAACTACGAACTGGGACGCTGGGCCGTCGAAACCTTGCTGCAGGAAGAACACAACCGCGCCGCCGGCGCGCCGGTTCGGCATCGCATGGTCAAGCTCGACGGTCCGCTCGTCGAACGCGGCTCGGTCAGGGTAATTACCGAGGCAAAAAAGCCAATAATTAATATTATTAGTGATTGACCGATAATAATTCTGGATGGAATAATCGGCACGTCCGGTAGGGCAGATCAACGCCGGCCGGCAGGAGAAATTAAAAGCAAATACACCTACCTCACCAGGTACTGGAGGAAGACATGGCGTCGCTCAACACGCAGTCGCGCAGACACGTGCGCAAGCAGCAGATTCGTCCGCTGGCGGGTTCGCTGCTGGCTCTGGCAATCGGTTTCGGCGTCGCCACCGCGCACGCCGACGACGCGCTGCCGAAGTTGCCCAGCAAGACCCCGCTGAAGGTCGGCTTCGCGCAGACCGAAAGCAACAATCCGTGGCGTCTGGCGGAAACCAAGAGCTTCAAGGACATCGCCGCGAAATGCGGCTGGCAGTTGGTCATGACCGACGCCAACAGTTCGAACTCCAAGCAGGTATCGGACATCCAGAACATGATCGCGCAGCACGTGGATCTGCTGGTGTTCCCGCCGCGCGAAGAAAAGCCGCTTGCGCCGGTCGTGCTGCAAGCCAAGAAGGCCGGCATTCCGGTGATCCTGGTCGACCGCGATGTCGATCAATCGGTCGCCAAAGCGGGCCGCGACTACATTACGTTCATCGGCTCGGACTTCATCGATCAGGGCCATCGCGCGGCTGACTGGCTCGTCAAGGCGACGGGCGGCAAGGCGAAGGTCATCGAACTCGAAGGCACCACCGGCGCGTCCGCCGCGAACGATCGCAAGAAGGGCTTCGACGAAATCATCGCGAAGAATCCGGGCATGACGATCATCGCGTCGCAAAGCGGCGATTTCGCGCGCGACAAGGGCCGCCAGGTCATGGAAACGCTGTTGCAGGCGCATCCGGACGTGACCGCGGTCTACGCGCATAACGACGAAATGGCGCTCGGCGCGATCGCCGCGATCAAGGCCGCCGGCAAGCAGCCAGGCAAGGACATCCAGATCGTCACGATCGACGGCACCAAGGGCGGCATGGACGCGATCGCGGCCGGCGAACTCGGCGCGAGCGTGCAGTCGAGCCCGTTCTTCGGCCCGCTCGCCTGCGACGTCGCACAGCGTTACGCGAAGGGTGAAAAGATCCCGACGTGGGTCAAGGTCTCCGACCGTTTCTACGACAAGAGCAACGTGCAGCAGAGCATGCAGTACGGCTATTGAACTGGACGCATTGCTGTATGCGCGGTTTTGAAGTTTGAGCGCCGTGCCTTAGCGGAGCGTCCACGCGCTCCGGCGGCGCTCCGAAGGAAGTCCCCCGCCCCGAAGCAGGTCCCTGTTTAAGGCATCGGAATCGGGGGATTGCCTCGCAGGACGTCCCCGCCCCGAATCTGTCTCCTCGGGGGGCGGGTGACGGGAAGGGTTCGGAGCGACGCGTTCGTGGCAGCACGAGCCGTCGCTTCGCTTTTATGCGGCGTAACATGATTCGACGACACCGCCACCATCAGAGCCCGAACGAAGGGCCGCACCGGCTCGCACGTGCAATGCCTAGCGCGCACGCGGCAAATAAAGCAGCACACGCATCAGGAGGACACCCGTGACGGAATCCGGCACGCAGACGCCACACTCTCCCCTTACCCATTCGCCGCTGCTCGAGATGCAGGACATCGGCATCAGCTTCGGCGGCGTACCCGCGTTGCGCAGCGCCAATCTGAGCGTCGCCGCCGGCGAAGTGCATGCGCTGATCGGCCAGAACGGCGCGGGCAAATCGACCATGATCAAGATCCTGACCGGCGCGTACCGGCGCAGCTCGGGCAGTGTGCGTTTCGAAGGACGCGAAGTCGATTTCCGCACGCCCAAGCAGGCACGCGAAGCCGGCATCAGCACGATCTATCAGGAGATCAACCTGGTGCCGTTCCGCTCGGTGGCGGAGAACATTTTTCTCGGCCGCGAGCCGCGCCGCTTCGGACTGATCGACTGGCGCGCGGTGCAGCAACGCGCCGCCGCGCTGCTCGAATCGTTCGGTTTGCAGATCGATGTGAAGAAACCCGTCGGCCGCTATTCGACCGCGATCCAGCAGATGGTGGCGCTCGCGCGGGCGGTGTCGTCGGATGCGAAGATGGTCATCATGGACGAGTCCACGTCATCGCTCGACGAACGCGAAGTGGAACTGCTGTTCACCGTGGTGCGCAAGCTGCGTGACGACGGCCGCGCGGTGATTTTCGTGTCGCACCGGCTCGACGAACTGTACGCGCTGTGCGACCGCGTCACCGTGATGCGCGACGGCCAGACGGTCGCGCAAAGCACGATGGCCGACATGGACAAACTGCAACTGGTCACGACGATGCTCGGCCGCACGCTGGCCGCCGTCGTGCAGGACGACGCCGAGGCGCGCGAAGCGAACCTCGCGCGGCGCGGCAAGCAGGCGATTGCGGTCACGCATGTGAGCGCGCATCCCAAGGTGAGCGACGTCTCGCTGGAAGTCCACAGCGGCGAAGCAGTCGGCCTCGCGGGCCTGCTCGGCTCGGGCCGCACGGAAACCATGCGCCTGATGTTCGGCGCCGATCCATTGGAGCAAGGCACGCTCTCGATCGGCGGCGAGAATGTGGCGCTGAAGTCGCCACAGGATGCCATCGCGCGCGGTCTCGCCTATCTCACCGAAGACCGCAAGGCCGAGGGCATCGTCCCCGAGCTCTCAGTGCGCGACAACCTCACGCTCGTCTGTCTGCGCACGCTGGCGAAGAACGGCGTGGTCGACGTGAAGAAGCAGCAGGCGATCGTCGATCGCTTCATTGCGTCGCTCGGCATCAAGCTGCGCTCCGCCGATCAGCCGATCCGCGAACTGTCGGGCGGCAATCAGCAAAAGGTTCTGCTGGCGCGCTGGCTTGCGGCCGAGCCTTCTCTGCTTCTACTCGACGAACCGACGCGCGGTATCGACGTCGGCGCCAAAGCGGATGTGGCGAAGATCGTGCGCGAGTTGCGCGACGCGGGCCTCGCCGTGCTGCTGTCCGCTTCCGAACTGGAAGAACTGACCGCCGTGGCCGATCGCGCGGTGGTGATCCGCGACGGCCGCACAGTCGCCGAACTGAACGGCGCCGACATGAGCGAGAGCGCGATCATGGACGCCATCGCCTACGGCAGCGACGGCCATTCGCAACTGGCCGAAGCCGCGCAAACGGCAAGCGCAGCACACATCGAAGACGCGTTGGAGGGCGACCGTCATGGCGCTTAAGTTGCACACCGAATCGTTGCATACCGAGCCGCGGCTCGGCGAAACCGCCCAGCAGATGACGGCCGCGCCGCCCGCCACCCCGGCAACGACGGTGCGTAAATGGCGCCACCTCGCCATGCAGCGGGAAGTCATTGTTCTGCTCGCGATGGTGCTCTTCAATCTGATCTTCACGCCGCACTTCTGGTCGCTGCAAACCTTCAACGTCAACATGACGCAGGTGGTGACGATCGTGATCGTCGGTATCGGCATGACGCTGGTGGTGGCGACAGGCGGCATCGATCTGTCGGTGGGCGCGTCGATGGCGATCTCCGGTGCGCTCGCGCCGATGCTGTTCCTGAACATTGCCGGCCCCGGCGGCATCGCGCTCGCGTTCGTGCTGCCGGTGCTGGCCGCCGCACTGTGCGGCGTCTTCAACGGTTTTCTGGTGACGAGGTTATCCGTTCAGCCGATTGTCGCAACGCTGGTGCTGTTCATCGCCGGACGCGGCATCGCGCAAGTGGTCACCGACGGCAGCTTGCAGGCGTTCAATACGCCCGCCTTCCAGTGGATTGCGCTCGGCAAGGTCGCGGGCGTGCCCTTCCAGGTGCTACTGATGCTGGCGCTGGTCGCCGTGTTCGTGTGGGTCGTGCGCAAGACGCTGTTCGGCCAGTATCTGCTGATCACCGGCGGCAACGAAAAGGCCGCCTATCTGTGCGGCGTGCCCACGGCCACCGTGAAGTTGATCGCCTACACGCTCTGTGCGGCGCTCGCAGGACTGGCCGGGTTGATCTCGATCTCCGTGAATTCGTCCTCGGATGCGAACGTGGTCGGACTCGGCGTCGAGCTCGATGCGATCGCGGCGGTCGCCGTCGGCGGCACGGCGCTGACGGGCGGCAAAGCGTATATCGGCGGCACGCTGATCGGCGCGCTGATCATCCAGTTGCTGCGCTACACGCTGCTCGCGCACGGCATTCCGGACGCGGCGGCGCTGGTAGTGAAAGCCGGCATCATCGTCGCGGCGGTGTATGTGCAGCGGCGCTCGCGGTAACTCACGCGCCTCAGAGAAAATTCCGGACTCGAAGCGATGAAAAAGAATCTTCCTATCCTGCTCGCACTGGCCGCGCTCGTCGTATTCGGCCTCGTGCGCTACGAGCATTTCGGCTCGGCGTACAACATCACGTCGTTCTGGCGCTACAACTCGATGTTCGCGCTCATTTCGGTCGGCATGGCGTTCGTGATCATTACGGGCGGCATCGACCTGTCAGTGGGTACGGTGGCCGCGCTCGCGAGTGTCGTTGCTGCGCTGACCAGCGTGTACGGCGGCTGGGTCGCCGTGCTGGCGGGATGCGCCGCAGGGCTCGCGGTGGGCGTGCTGAACGGACTGATCATCACGCGGCTGAAAATCCTGCCGTTTATCGTCACGCTCGCGACGAGCCTCGGCGCGCACGGCGTCGCGCTGCTGCTCGGCAAGAACGATGCGGTGTCGATTGCCGCTGAGTCGAACTTCGGCAACTTCGGCCAAGGCGATCTGTTCGGACTGCCGATTCCGGGCATCGTCGCGGCGGCGGCGGCGCTGGCCGGCTGGCTCGCATTGCGTAGCACGCGCTTCGGCCGGCATTCGCTGGCGATCGGCGGCAGCGAGGAAGCCGCGCGGCTGATGGGCCTGAACGTCGACCGCACGCTCGTGATGGCGTATGCGGTGAGCGGCCTGCTCGCCGGCATGGCGGGCGTGATCCTCGCCGCGCAGTTCGGCGCGGGACAACCCAATGAAGGCGTCGGCTGGGAGCTGTTCGCGATCTCGGCGGTCGTGCTCGGCGGCACGTTGCTCACAGGCGGCGAAGGCTCGATCGCGATGACGATTGCCGGCGTGTTGCTGCTCGGTCTGGTATTTAACCTGCTGAACTTCGAGAACGGGCTGGGGTTTATCAGCTTGTCGGCGTACTGGCAGTCGGTGATTCGGGGCGTTTTCCTGCTGCTGGTGATCGTGTTGCAGGCTCGTGTGCTGAAGCAGCGCGAGAAAAAGCGGGTTGTGGCTGCGGCTTGAGCGGCTGATTCACGGGGCGTGGCTGATCGATACAGAGTGAGTTCGCTGCGATTGCAGGCTCACTTTCGCGACCTTCGGAGTAATCAAAACTGAAAATGCCTGAGTCCTTACCACAATTGGGATTCTGGCGTTTTTATCAACCGCTTATCCGCCATTGTGTACCAACCCCGGCACGGTCAGGGCAGACTAGACAGAACCCACGCCATGCGCACGCCGCGCGCCGTTTCCTCACCGTTCGTTACGCTTTTGCCAGTTTTATCAGCAGGGTCAATGCTGCAGCGCACGGCGGGTTTCGGTATCATCCTGAAAATGTTGCCCGCGCGGCGCGCCTACCCGGCGCATCCCAGACAACCGATGGCAGCCGCCTTGCGCGGCATTCGCCCATCGCCGCACCCCTGCTGAAGCGCGTAGCCGCACCACGCCAACGTATTCCGCGGCGCCGATCGCAAAGACAGCCGGCGCCGACGCTTCCAGGTCCGGTAACCCGCTTCACCACGCTCAACCGCCGCGCCGCAGCCCTCAGGCAGCGGGCGCGGTAAAATAGCGGATTGCGCGTGATTCCCGTATGGGTTAGCGCAGCATCGCCCTTGCCGTGCCGGCCGGCTCAAAACGACTGGCCGCCCTTGTTTTCGCACTATCCAAGAAGCCATGAGCAACCTGAATTCACAAACCGTCCTGAGCGTCCATCACTGGACCGATACGCTTTTCAGCTTCACCTGCACGCGCGATCCGTCGTTCCGTTTCGAAAACGGCCAGTTCACGATGGTGGGCCTCGAAGTCGACGGCAAGCCGCTGATCCGCGCCTACAGCCTCGCGAGCGCGAACTACGAAGAGCACCTCGAATTCCTGAGCATCAAGGTGCAGGACGGCCCGCTCACGTCGCGTTTGCAGCATCTGAAGGTCGGCGACGAAGTCCTGATCGGCAAGAAGCCGGTCGGCACGCTGATGGCCGACAACCTGCTGCCGGGCAAGACCCTGTGGCTGTTGTCCACCGGCACGGGCCTCGCGCCGTTCATGTCGATCATCAAGGATCCGGACATTTACGAGCGCTACGAGCGCGTCGTGCTCACGCACACCTGCCGTTTCGTCGACGAGCTGGCGTACAAGGAATACATCACGGATCACTTGCCGGCGCACGAGCATCTGGGCGAGCTGGTTCAGGAAAAGCTGCTGTACTACCCGACTGTTACGCGCGAAGCGTTCCAGAACCGCGGCCGTATCACCGAGCTGATCGAAACCGAAAAGCTGTTCGCCGACCTCGGCGTGCCGGGCTTCTCGCTTGAAAACGACCGCGTCATGCTCTGCGGCAGCCCGCACATGCTGCGCGACACGCGCAAGCTGCTCGACGACGCAGGTTTCCAGGAAGGCAGCAACAACTCGCCGGGTCACTACGTGGTCGAAAAGGCCTTCGTCGGCTGAGTCACGTTCCGATCTTCCGGCCCGCAGTCGCGAAATCAGCAAAAGGAGCCTTCGGGCTCCTTTTTTTTGCCCAGTTACAATTTGGCGTCCTTGGACTGACATTCGGCGTCGGTATTCTTCCTACAAACCCGGTGTTGCAATTCATCAACCATTGCGTGAAATGTAGGCGCTAACCCTTGGTGTGACTGCATTTTTTCTTTTAATGAGATATCATCGCGGCGCATCATCAGTCGAATCGACACGCCTGTCGTGGCCTATCCGCCATGTTACTGAATGTAAATTTCGTTACGTCATACTGTAGCGATTCGTCCGTTGCGCCCTAAGCGCGACGGCCTGCACCTGGAGGCTAGAGACCCACATGCGTTCTTTCGTCTTCGCGCCGCCGTTGCGCACCCGCGTCGCTGTCCACAGCGCTTCCTGATAGGGACAGTCATGGATACGTCGACTGTCGTCCCGTTCACCGCCCCTCTTACTTCGTCACCGGCACGTGACGGATTCGACGCGTCCACCGCGGCCGAGCCCGTTGCGCTGACTTCGCCGGCCGAACGGGAACTCGCGAGGCTGCGCGCCCGGGTGCGCGAACTCTCGGCCGAGCTGGTTCAGGCGCAGGAAGCCGCTTGCCGCCATGTGGCGCGTGAGTTGCACGATGGCGTGGGCGCCGAGTTGACGGCGACGCGTTTCGCGCTCGCCGGCGTCGAAACCTGGCTGCCCGCCGACGCGCCGCCGCAGTGCGCCGCCGCGCTCGCCGTGGCGAACCGGTCGCTCGACGCCGTGTGTGAGGCCAGCCGTCAGGCTGTCGCGGAACTGCATGCGCCGTCGCTCGAGGCCGGCATTGTCGGCGCGCTGGCGCATTGGACCGGCGACTTCGCCGCGCGCACGCAACTGCGCACGAGCTTCGTGTGTGCCGCCGACGTGCGTCTCACGCGCCTGCCCGCCGACGCCGCACTGGCCGTGTTCCGCGTCGCGCAGGAAGCCCTGAACAATATTGCCAAGCACGCGCGCGCCGAATCCGCCGACGTGCGGATCGAAACCAGCCGCCGTCACCTCACGCTGATCATCAGCGACGACGGTGTCGGCGTCACGCGAAATGCCCGCAGCCGCCTTGGCCATTTCGGCCTGAGCGGCATGCAGGCGCGTTGCGCGGCTTTCGACGGCACGCTGCGCGTGAGCGCCCGGCGCGCCGGTTCGGAGCGCGGCGAGAACAACGAGAACGGCAAGGCGTCGCGCGGCACCCTCGTTCGCGCGCGCTTTGCCTGGGACGCGATGCTGGCGCACGCGCCGCGTGCGGCCCGGCACGCGCTGCAATCGTGAGTACGCCATCATGAGTCTGCGCATTCTGCTCGCCGACGACCACGCGGTGGTTCGCCAGGGCGTCCGCCAGTTGCTGCTCGACCGCGGCGTGGCGCGCGAAGTCACCGAAGCGCAAAGCGGCGCCGAAGCGCTCGACGCCGCTGCCCGGTACGCCTACGACGTGGTGCTGCTGGACATTTCGTTGCCCGACATGAACGGCGTCGAAGTGCTTAAACGTCTGAAGCGCAAGGCGCCGCGCGCGGCCGTGCTGATGTTCTCGATGTACCGCGAGGACCAATATGCCGTGCGCGCCCTGAAGGCGGGCGCCGCCGGCTACCTGTCGAAAACCGTCGACGCCGCGCAGATGATCGGCGCGATCAAGCAGGTCGCGGCGGGCCGCAAATACGTGAGCCCGGCGATGGCCGAGGCGCTCGCCGACTACGTTTCCTTCGACGGCGAACAATTGCCGCACGAAAAGCTCTCCGACCGCGAATATCAGACGCTGTGCATGCTCGCGTCGGGCAAGCGGCTGACGGATATTGCCGTCGCGCTCTCGCTGTCGGTGAAAACGGTCAGCGTGTACCGCACCCGGCTGCTTGAGAAAATGAAGCTGCGCAATAACGCCGAACTGACGTTCTACGTGATGAGCAACCGGCTCATCGACCTGAATCCGGCGATGGCGGGCTGACGTCCCTCGACGCCCGGCGCGGCGCTACGTCGCTGTGTCGCTGAACAACTCGCCCTTGCCGAGGCTCATTTGCAAGAGAGCGATTCCCGCCTGGTTGGCCGCGCATCGAGCGAAGGCTTTGCGGCCATTGCTTGTCCGGCGGACGAAGGCGCCGCCCGAATCACGTCAGCCGGGGATTTTCGGCACTACGTATCAGCGTTAAAAAGCATGTCCCAAAATAGTGCAAGGGCATGCATCCGTTAAAATTGCGGGTTTTCCGACATTCGGCGCGCAACACGCGTGCACTACTGGAGGCCCCGCCAATGTCCCTTTTTCGCAAAAAGAGCGTCGAGCACATGATCGCCGCGAGTGCTCAGAACGCCGGCCTCAAGAAAGCGCTCGGTGCGCTCGATCTGACCTTTCTCGGTGTCGGCGCCATTATCGGCACCGGCATTTTCGTGCTGACCGGCACGGGCGCCGTGCAGGCCGGCCCGGCGCTGATGATCTCGTTCCTGATCGCGGCGATCGCCTGCGGCTTTGCCGCGCTCGCCTATGCTGAATTCGCCTCGACGATTCCGGTGGCCGGGTCGATCTACACCTATTCGTATGCGACGCTCGGCGAACTGACCGCGTGGATCATCGGCTGGGACTTGATGCTCGAGTATGGGCTTGCCACCTCCGCGGTGTCGGTGGGCTGGTCGGGTTATCTGCAATCCTTGCTGTCGGGCTTCGGCGTATCCTTGCCGGTGGCGCTGACCGCGGCGCCGGGCGCGTTGCCCGGCCATGACACGCTCTTCAACTTGCCCGCCTTTCTCGTGATGATGGCGATCACCGCGCTGTTGTCGGTCGGGGTGCGCGAGTCGGCGCGGATCAACAACGTCATGGTCGCAATCAAGGTCGTCGTGGTGTTGCTGGTGATCGGCGTGGGCGTGTTTCACGTGACGCCGGCCAACTGGCATCCGTTCATGCCGAACGGCTGGAACGGCGTGTTCGGCGCGGCGGCGGTAATGTTCTTCGCGTTCATCGGATTCGATTCGGTGTCATCCGCGGCGGAAGAGGTGAAGGATCCGAAGCGCGATCTGCCGATCGGGATCATTGCATCGCTGGGCGTTTGCGCGGTGTTGTACGTGGCGGTGGCGGCCGTGGTGACCGGCATCGTGCCGTCGGCGCAGTTCGCGAATATTTCGCACCCCGTGTCGTATGCGTTGCAGGTGGCGGGGGAAAAGTGGGTGGCGGGTTTTATCGACCTTGGCGCCGTGCTGGGCATGCTGACGGTGATTCTGGTGATGGCTTATGGCCAGACGCGCGTGATTTTCGCGATGTCGCGGGATGGGTTGTTGCCGGCGAGGCTTTCGCGGCTGCATCCGCGGTTTGCTACGCCGTTTTTTACTACTTGGCTTGTTGGGATTTTCTTTGGGTTGATTGGCGCGCTCGTGCCGTTGAATGTGTTGGCTGAGCTGATCAATATCGGTACGTTGGCCGCGTTCTCGATGGTGTCGATAGCGGTGCTGGTTTTGCGGAAGACGCATCCGGATTTGCCGAGGGCGTTTCGGTGTCCTGGCGTGCCGGTTGTGCCGGTTTTGGCGGTGGCCGCCTGTCTGTTTTTGATGGTCAATCTTCAGGTGGTTACCTGGGTCGCGTTTGTGGTTTGGTTGCTTGTTGGGATGGTTATTTATTTTGGGTATTCTCGGCGGCATTCCAAGTTGAGCATGTGATTTTTTGGCCTCTTCCTAAGCTTGCATGCCCCGTTTCATCCGGCTGATGGCGCCACGCGGCCGATGCTGTTCGAAGCGCTGGGCGTGCTGCAACCGCGCCCCGTTCTACTACTGCTTGACCGCGGCCATATCTGCAACACCACGGTAGCCGCAGTCGCTCAACGCGAGATTCCGTTCTGCATGCGCGTCGATGCGCATGACTGGAAGTGCGTCACCACGACGATGAATGCGCCGGTCGTCCTATCCGTGTGTACGTACTGGGAGCGCTCAAGCCCGTTCTCGGCGCGTGCCTTCCGCGGATCCAGTGCTGCATGGAAAATCTCACGCAGTTAACTTGCGGTGTTCAGCCAGAACCGATGTCGCATACAGCCCTCACACTCGTATCCCACACCGATCAGAAAAGCAAAGCCGCACTTTTCATCTTACGTACAACCTCGCTTGAGGAAGGCTTAAGTTAAGAGCATGGGTTCGCACCGTGCCAGTTTCGTCGGCTCGGGTTAATGCGATATTGGGGCAGGCGTGAATACGCGGTATCAGTTGATGCAGTAAGCTGTTGACGCATCGTTCGACTCGCAATTCAATCAAACGGCATATCTCAAATACTAGTGCGCATGCTGATTATTAAAAATTCCTGATTAATTCTATTTTTAAGACACCAGTGCCAGTAGCATCATCGTTTCTCTTTGAAATGAGGTTGAAAAATGCCGTGGAAGTACAGCCAAGCGACTGGCGTTATATCTCATGACGGAAATTCGTTAACGCCCGCCGCATATTCAGGGATCGGGCCAGGTAAAAATAACCCCTCTGCGCAAATGCAGGAGGGTACCGGTCCGATTCCTCGTGGCACATGGACAATTGGCCATCCGTTCACGCACCCGCACGCCGGACCTTGCACACTGCGACTCTCCCCGCAACCGAGTACAGTCACCTTCGGCCGCTCGGGTTTTCTGATTCACGGCGATAGTAGCGCCCATCCGGGTCAGGCTTCAAATGGCTGCATCATTACCGGCATGCACAACCGCCAACACATATGGGCGAGCGGCGACCACACGCTTATCGTGACGCAATGAACGCCGTCACGCGCGTTGCCGCCCTCGCGCTGGTGGCCCCTGCCCTGTGCTTCGCAGGCTCACCCCTTGGGTGCAAGAGTTGGCCAACGAGTATCGCAATCGTCTATTTGAAAAACGCGGGGATAACCGATCCGACCAGGCTGGACGAATCGAAAACCCGGGCGGTTCGTCTTACCTCGGAGAAGATCGGCAAAGATCTTTGGCGCGATGTCTATGACATCACGTTTCGCGAGCACAGCGGACGCACGATCGAGGTCATCACATCGAGCGCGGCCAGTTCGGTAGAGTGCTCGATGTCTGATCCGGTTGTGTGGGTCGTCTCGGAAAAACTCCCCAAATAGTCAAGGCCACTTACAGGTCGGCACGAGCGTCGAGAAGACGCGCGCGTCGAAACTAATCACCCGACCGGCCATCACGCGTCGTGCTTGGCCCGGCATCCCACGATGCTTACTTCGTCCGTCCAAGGTTGATTCTTGACTGGCAGCGTTGGATGTTTAGGTTTCGTTAGCGGGTTGACGCAATGTCTTCTGTCTTCGCGTTTGGGTTTGGGTTTGGGTTTGGGTTTGGGTCCAGGATTAATATCGCACAACTCGGCTTTGCGCTTGGAACGGGTTATGGACTCTTGAATGTACGAACGCAACATTGCATTCTGAATTTTAATAAATCCTATCCGATGCAAACTTCATCGCCGAGGCTTCAGAGATGAGGCAATCAGGCTTATTCAAATGGCACCACTGAAAATTGGGCGACTATCCAGATTTATAAACATTGCAAAATTAGATAAATAGCCATTTGATTTCTAATTAATATCGGTTCGAACTGAATCCCTCAAGCAAGGTTGTACGCAGGATAAAAAGTGGGGCTTTGCTTTTCTGGGTGGTCTGCGATACGCAGCATAAGAGATGCATGCGACATCGGTTCTGGCAGATCACCGCAAGGAACTGCGTGAGATTCTCCAGACAGCGCCGGATACGAGGAAGGCGCGCGCCGAGAACGGGCTTGAGCGCTTCCAGTACGTACACACCGGTAGGGCGACTGGCGCCTTTATCGTCGTGGTGACGCACTGCCAGTTACGCCCATCAGCCGCGCTCAGCCTCAGGCCGTTCCATAGCATCGAATCGATATGGGGTTGGGCCAGCGACATGAGATGCATGCGGGCCAGTAAAAGAGCTCGGCCGACAACTCGCGGCGCGCCTTGCTGAAAGCCTCGCGCCTTAAATTAAGAACATTGCCCAGCACAAGGGCAACAGGAAAAGACCGATAAGAATTCGAGGCAAAGCCAACACCCTGCCAGCGCCCCGCGCAAAAAACCCCTCATAGCGCCCCAGCCCAATTTGTGCTTTACTTTTCGGCAGCCTTATAAAAAACCGAAGCACCCCAATCGGACCCGCGAACAGGCAACGAAAGAAAAAAGCAAAAGGTCCGGTCTCACCCCATAAGGAGACAACTTCATGGCGATCAGCATCAGTCTGACGGTGAACGGCGCGCCCATCAGCGCGTCAATCGACCCTGGCACCCTGCTAGTCCAGTTCCTTCGCGATCAGCTCCGTCTCACCGGCACGCACATCGGCTGCGACACGGCCCAATGCGGCGCATGCACAGTCCACCTGAACGGACGCGCGATCAAATCCTGCAACATCCTCGCGGTGCAGGCGGAAGGCGCGGAAATCACCACCATCGAAGGGCTCGCCAAAGACGGCGCACTTCACCCCATGCAGACGGCCTTCAAACACTGCCACGGCCTGCAGTGCGGCTTCTGCACGCCCGGCATGGTGATGAGCGCGGTCTCGCTCGTCCAGCATCAACCGGATCTCACCGGCGACGACGTGCGCGCCCAACTCGACGGCAATCTGTGCCGCTGTACGGGCTATCACAACATCGTCAAAGCCGTGCTCGAAGGCGCCGAAGGCATGAAGTCCTCCGGCTCGGCCAATTCGGCCGGGAATGCCAACGCACAGGCCGACGCGCAAGCCAACGCACCGGCCACCGCCTGAGGAGCCGACGATGAACGCACCCGACACTCACCTGATTGGCGCTTCCGTCGAACGTAAGGAAGACTATCGGTTCCTGACCGGCAACGGCCAGTACACGGACGACATCGTCCTGCCCCAGCAAACCTACGCGGTATTCCTGCGCTCGCCTCACGCGCACGCGAAGATCAACAGCATCGACACCGCCGCGGCCAAACAGTCGCCCGGCGTGGTCGCGATCTTCACCGGCGCGGACATGGCGGCTGACAACGTCGGCGGCCTGCCGTGCGGCTGGCTGATTCACAGCACCGACGGCAAGCCGATGAACGAGCCGCCGCATCCGATCATCGCGCATACGAAAGTGCGTCACGTCGGCGATCAGGTCGCGCTCGTGATCGCCGATTCGATCAAGGCCGCTAAAGACGCCGCCGAATTGATCGAAGTCGACTACGACGTGCTGCCAGCCGTCGTCGACACCGCGCATGCAGCCGACGCCGGCCAACCCGCCGTGCACGACGAAGTGCCGGACAACATCTGCTACAACTGGGGCCACGGCGACAAAGCCGCCACCGACGCCGCCTTCGCCAAAGCCGCGCACGTCACCACGCTCGACATCGTCAATAACCGCCTGATCCCGAACGCGATCGAACCGCGCGCGGTCAATGCGAGCTATTCGATGCAGGACGAGAGCTACACGCTCTACGTCGCGAATCAGAATCCGCACGTAGAGCGCCTGCTGATGGCCGCATTCGTGCTGTCGTTGCCGGAATCGAAACTGCGCGTGATCGCGCCAGACGTGGGCGGCGGCTTCGGATCGAAGATTTTCCTGTACGCGGAAGACGTCGCGCTGACCTGGGCGTCGAAGAAAATCCGCCGTCCAGTGAAGTGGACCGCCGAGCGCTCGGAAGCGTTCGTCTCGGACGCGCACGGCCGCGATCACGTGACCAAGGCCGAACTGGCCATGGACGCGGACGGCAAATTCCTCGGCATGCGCATCCACACGACCGCCAACATGGGCGCGTATCTGTCCACGTTCGCGTCGAGCGTGCCGACCATTCTGTATGCCACGCTGCTCGCCGGCCAGTACACCACGCCCGCGATCTACGCGGAAGTGAAAGCGGTCTTCACCCACACCGTTCCCGTCGATGCCTATCGCGGCGCGGGCCGCCCCGAAGCGACGTACGTGGTGGAGCGGCTGGTGGAAACCGCCGCGCGCGAAATGAAGCTCGATCCGGCGGAGATTCGCCGCCGCAACTTCATCCGCGAGTTTCCGTACGCGACGCCGGTCGGCCTCACCTACGACACCGGCGACTACGAGACCATCCTCGCCCGTTCGCTCGAACTCGCGGACGTCAAAGGCTTCGAGGCGCGCAAACAGGAATCCGAAAAGAACGGCAAACTCCGAGGCCTCGGCTACTCGTGCTACATCGAGGCGTGCGGTCTCGCGCCGTCGAATATAGCGGGCGCGTTAGGCGCGCGGGCCGGCCTGTTCGAAGTCGGCCAGATTCGCGTGCATCCCACCGGCTCTGTCACCGTGTTCACGGGCTCGCATAGTCACGGCCAGGGACACGAGACGACCTTCGCGCAAGTGGTGGCCGACCGGCTCGGCATTGCGCTGGACAGCGTCGAGATCGTCCACGGCGACACCGGGCGCATTCCGTTCGGCATGGGCACGTACGGCTCGCGCTCGATCGCGGTCGGCGGCTCGGCGATCATGAAGGCGCTCGACAAGATCGAAACCAAGGCGAAGAAGATCGCCGCGCACCTGCTCGAAGCCGCGGCGGAAGACATCGAGTTCAAGGACGGCGTATTCCGCGTCGCGGGCACCGATCGCACCAAGGCGTTCGCCGACATCTCGCTCGCCGCCTACGTGCCGCACAACTATCCGCTCGACGTGCTCGAACCGGGCCTCGAAGAAAGCGCGTTCTACGATCCGACCAACTTCACTTATCCATCCGGCGCGTACATCTGCGAAATCGAAGTCGATCCGGAGACGGGCGTGTGCCGGATCCAGCAGTTCACCGCGGTCGATGATTTCGGCAACGTGATCAATCCGATGATCGTCGAAGGACAGGTGCATGGCGGTCTCGCTCAGGGCATCGGCCAGGCGATGCTGGAGCGCTGCGTGTACGACAACGAGACCGGCCAGTTGCTGTCGGGCTCGTACATGGACTACGCGATGCCGCATGCGTCCGATCTGCCGAACTTCACCGTCGAAACCGTCAAAGGCACGCCGTGCACGCACAATCCGCTCGGCGTGAAAGGCTGCGGCGAAGCGGGCGCGATCGGCTCGCCGCCGGCGGTGATCAACGCGATCCTCGACGCGCTCGCGCCGCTCGGCGTGACCGACCTGCAAATGCCGGCGACGCCGCATCGTGTGTGGTCCGCGATTCACGCGGCCAAGCAACCCCATTGAGATCCTGAGCGGAGCATTCGACATGTATTCATTCGAGTATCAACGCGCGACGGATCCCAAAGCGGCCGCCGCCAGCCTCACCGCCGACAGCGACGCCAAGTTTCTGGCCGGTGGTCAAAGCCTGCTGCCCACCATGCGGCTGCGTCTCGCCCAGCCGTCGCAACTGATCGACGTGACGCGCATTCCCGCGCTCAAGTCGATTACCGTCGACGCGAACACGGTGACGATCGGCGCCGCCGTGTGTCACGCCGATGTGGCGGATCACGCGGAACTTCGACGTGTATCGCCGGGCCTCGCGGATCTCGCCGCGCACATCGGCGATCGCCAGGTGCGCGCGCTCGGCACGATAGGCGGCTCGCTCGCCAACAACGACCCGGCCGCCTGTTATCCGGCGGCGGCTGTGGGATTGGACGCGACCATCGTCACGGATCGACGGCGCATTGCATCGAGCGACTTCTTCGTCGGCATGTATGAAACGGCGTTGGCGCCCGACGAACTGATCATCGCCGTGGAGTTTCCGGTGCCCGAGCGCGCGGCGTACGAGAAATTCCGCAACCCCGCATCGCACTTTGCGCTGGTCGGCGTGTTCGTCGCGAAGTTTGCGAGCGGTGTGCGCGTTGCGGTGACGGGCGCGGCGTCGTCGGTGTTTCGTGTGCCGGAACTGGAAAGTGCGCTATCGGCGAACTTCACGCCGGAAGCCGCCCGCGCAGTGACGGTGTCGGCCGCCGATCTGAACACCGACATGCATGCGAGCGCCGACTATCGCGCGCATCTGATTCCAGTGCTGGCCGCGCGCGCGGTGACGAAGGCGAACGCTTAGCTTTTTCTCGCTGTTCGCGGCTGATGTGATCTGTGCTCGCGCAGGTCATATCAGCCGCATTCGCTCACGTGCGTGACTGCGGCTTCGTTTCGTTGGCGTCGCTTCATTGCGCAGATTCAGGAACACCATGCAGCCCGCTTCAATCGACGACACCCTCGCTCAACTCGCCGCCCAGAGCTATTTCGCCAGCCGCGAGCTGGCCACTTCGCTGTATCTCGCGCTGCGCATGGAGCGGCCGTTGTTCGTCGAAGGCGAGCCGGGCGTCGGCAAGACGGAGCTCGCCAAGGCCGCGGCGGGCATGCTCGGCACCTCGATGTTGCGCCTGCAATGTTATGAAGGTCTCGATACGGCCAGCGCGCTCTACGAATGGGACTACCCGCGGCAGATCATGGCGCTGCGTCTCGCCGAAGCCGCCGGCGAACGTCCCGACAACGACACCTTGTATCGCGGCGAATTCCTGCTGAAGCGTCCGTTGCTGCAAGCGCTGATGCCGGATGAAAATCATCCGGGCGCGCGGCGCGTGTTGCTGATCGACGAGATCGACCGCGCCGACGAACCGTTCGAAGCCTTTCTGCTGGAACTGCTTTCCGACTTCCAGGTATCGATTCCTGAATACGGCACGGTCCGCGCGGAGCAACCCCCGCTCGTCGTGATGACCTCGAACCGGACGCGCGAAGTGCACGATGCCTTGAAGCGTCGTTGCCTGTATCAATGGATCGGTTATCCCGAGCGCGATCGCGAACTGGAGATTGTCGCCGCTCGCGCGCCGCAAACGTCGGCGGAATTGCAGCGGCGGGCGGTCGATTTCGTGCATCGGCTGCGCGGCATGGATCTGTTCAAGGCGCCCGGCATCGCCGAAACAATCGACTGGTGCCGCGCGTTGGAGGCGTTGTCGGTGACGGAGCTCGATCCGCAATCCGTGCACAACACGCTCGGCGTGCTGCTCAAGTATCAGGATGATCTGGCGCGCGTCGATGCCGCGCAAATCGCGCAGTGTCTCGCCGCGCCTGGATAGCCAGCATGACGAACTCACTGGACGCGGGCAACGACGACGCTCCGGGCGAAAGCTCGAGATTCGACGCAAGCAACCGCGACGCGTCACGCCTAAGCTCCCGCGCGGGCTTAGCCGCTAAACAAGGGGTGCCGTCCGCCACTTCTGGTGAGCCAACTTCACCGCTCGACGACACGCCTACGCTCGCCCGCAACGTCGTCCATTTCGTGCGCGTGCTGCGCGGCGCCGGTTTACCGATGTCGCCCGCGCAATCCGTCGATGCGCTCGCCGCTTTGCACTGGATCGATCTGGGCCGCCGCGACGATGTGCGCGCCGCCCTCGCCGCGTCGCTGGTGTCGGCGCCCGACGAGCGCGATCTGTTCAACGCCGCGTTCGATCTGTTCTGGCGCGATCCCGATTGGGAAGGCAAGCTGCGCGCGCTGCTTCTGCCGAAAGTCCGCGACGGCCTGCCGCCGCCCGAACGCAACAACCGTCTCGCCGACGCGCTGGCCGTGCGCGCGCCAAAGTCGCCGCATAGCAAAGCGCAGCAGGAAACCGAGCAACACGAACTGCATGCGCACGTCACCTTCAGCGCAGAAGAGCGGCTGCGTCATCGCGATTTCGACACGCTTTCCGCCGATGAATGGCGCACCTTGCGTCATCTGATTCGCGGCCAGCGTCTGCCGCTCGCCACCGAGCCGACGCGTCGTCTGAAAGCCGCTTCGCACGGCACGCATGCGGACTTGCGCGCGAGCGCCCGGCACGCGGTGCGCGCGGGCGGCGATTGGACGGTGTGGAAGTATCGCGCGGTGGTCGAACGCAAACCGCCGCTGGTGCTGCTGCTCGACATCTCCGGTTCGATGAGCAGCTATTCGCGCGCGGTGCTGTATTTCTGCCACGCGCTGTTGCAGTCGCGCGAACGCTTGCAAGTGTTTCTGTTCGGCACGCGGCTCACCAACGCGACTCGTGCGCTGCGCGAGCGCGATCCCGACGTGGCGATCGCGACGCTCACCGAGCAGGTAGTCGATTGGTCGGGCGGCACGCGGATCGGCGCGGCGCTCGCCGAATTCAACCGCCGCTGGGCGCGGCGCGTGCTGACCGGGCGGGCCACGGTGCTGCTCGTCACCGACGGCCTCGATCACGAAGCGATCCACGTGCTCGACGCCGAAATGGCCCGCCTGCACCGCTTCGCACACCGTATCGTGTGGCTCAATCCGCTGCTCCGTTTCAGCGGCTTTTCTCCGAAAGCGCGCGGCGTGCAGGCGATCCTGCCGTATGTCGACGCGCATCGTCCGGTTCATAATCTAGACAGCCTGACGGCGTTCGGCCGCGACCTCGCGCAACTCACGCGCGCGCCGCGTCGCAGTGCCGGCGTCACGGGTACCGCAGGAGCGACATCATGGAATTGACCGAAACCCATACGCTGCCCGTTTCGCAGCAGCGCACATGGGACGCGCTGAACGATACCGAGGTTCTGCGCGCCTGCATTCCGGGCTGCGAAAGCATCGACCCGGACGGCGAAAATGCCTATGTGGTGGCGCTGAGCGCCTCAGTCGGCCCGGTCAAGGCGCGCTTCAAGGGACGCATGCAACTCACCGACATCGAAGCGCCGACCTCGTACAGCATCGTGTTCGAAGGCCAGGGCGGCGCCGCGGGCTTCGCCAAGGGCAACGCGCATGTCTCGCTCGAAGCCGACGGCGAGGCCGCCACGAAGCTCAGTTACACGGCGAGCGCGCAGGTCGGCGGCAAGCTCGCGCAGATCGGCTCGCGGCTCGTCGACGGCGCGGCGCGTAAAATCGCAGGCGAATTCTTCAAACGCTTCGGCGCCCAGGTCAGCGGCGACAGTGAGGGCGCAGCGGCCCCGGACGGCGGCGAGAATGCAGCCGATGAAACGGTGCCGCACAATACAGCATCGAATGAAGCCGCGGACGGCGAGTCCGGCGGCGACGCAACGAAAAGGAAGAAATCATGGACAGCGTGGATCTCGAAGTCCTGAAGTCCAGCGCACGTTGGCTGGAAGAGGGGCATCGCGCGCTACTGGTGACGGTGGTGAAGACGTGGGGCTCGTCGCCGCGTCCCGAGGGCGCGATGCTCGCGGTGCGCGACGATGGACTCGTGGTGGGCTCGGTATCGGGCGGCTGCATCGAAGACGATCTGATCGACCGCGTGCGGCAACGCGGTATCGAACAGACGCGGCCGGAGGCGGTCAAGTACGGCATCACGGCGGAAGAAGCGCATCGCTTCGGCTTGCCTTGCGGTGGCACGATCCAGTTGGTGCTTGAACCGTTGACGCTGCAAAGCGGCATCGCAGACCTGTGCAACGCGGTGGAGAACGGACGCCTCGTGGCCCGCGAAGTGAATATGACGACGGGCGCCACGCAACTCGAAAACGCGCAGGCAACCGACGGCGTGCACTTCGACGGCGAGCGTCTGCTGACGATTCACGGCCCGCGTTACCGCATGCTGGTGATCGGCGCGGGACAGTTGTCGCGCTATCTGTGCCACATCGCGGTGGGCCTCGATTATCAGGTCACGGTGTGCGATCCGCGTGAGGAGTACACCGAAGAGTGGAACATCCCCGGCACGAGGATCGTGCGCACCATGCCCGACGACACCGTGATCGAGATGAAGCTCGACGAACGCTGCGCCGTAATCGCGCTGACGCACGACCCGAAGCTCGACGATCTCGCGCTAATGGAAGCGTTGAAAACGCCGGCGTTTTATGTCGGCGCGTTGGGTTCGCGAAGGAATAATCAGGCGCGGCGCGAACGTCTCAAGGAGTTCGATCTGAACGATGCAGAGTTGGCCCGCTTGCATGGACCGGTCGGGATTTACATTGGCAGCCGCACGCCGCCTGAAATCGCGGTGTCGATTCTCGCCGAAGTGACGGCGGCCAAGAACGGCGTTTCGCTGCCGACCTTGCTTCAGGTCGAAGGCGCCAAGGCAGCGCGCGAAATCGCGGCTTCCGGCGGGACGGCTTGTAGCGTTTGAGTTTGACGCGAACACTGCCTGCACATTACATAATTAAACGGTTTGCTCAATCGTAACGCGCGGCATCCGCTTGACATCTGCGCGGCGCAAACCGACTCTAACAGGCGATCCCGTCAACGTCACGTTCGGATACCAGCCTGCCATGCGCCTCTCTTTCCTGGTCTGTCTTGCCTCTCTCGGCTGGCTTGCCGGCATCCACGGTGCGGGCGCGAGCGTCCCGACCAGACTGGATGATCCCTACACCAACGAAGGCGAGACGCAGACCTTCACCGTCAGCGCCGACGGCTCCTTCTCGAAGCTCGATTCGATGACGCTGCACGTGAATAACGAAGCGGGCGTCGCGCGGGTCGCGCAGCAATACGTCTGGTTCAACCGCAATATGGCGGACGTGCAGATCCTCGAGGCCTACACGACCACCGCCGACGGCGTGCGTCACGACGTGCAGCCCGAGCAGATCCGCGATGTCCAGGAAGCCCGTTCGTTCGACGCGCCGATGTTCCAGGACATCCAGGAAAAGGTGATCGTGTTTCCCGCCGTCGAGCCGGGCGCGCGCGTGCATCTCACCTATCGCAAGACGCAGAAGCAGCCGATCGTGCCGGGCGAATTCAGCGACTTCACGCCGCCCGATCTCGCGCCGACGCACAACTTCCGCCTGATCTACGATCTGCCCGCCGACAAGCCGCTTTATGCCGACGCGCGCGGTTTCACCGTTGTGCAACCCGTGACGCGCGACGGCCGCACGCGTTACGAATATCGCTACGACAAGGCGCACTTTAGCCGGCTGGAACGCGGCTCCGTTGCCTACGTGTCGTATGGCGACCGGCTGATGGTCTCGACCTTCCCTGACTACGCCGCGTTCGCCGCGACCTACCGCGAATCCGCAGCGGACCCGAGCGCGCACGACACGGCCGTCATGCGTCTCGCGCAACAGCTCACCGCGCACGACCGCACGCCGCGCGACAAGGCCAAGACGCTGTACGACTGGGTGCGCCGCAACGTGCGCTACGTGGCGATCAACGTCGGACGCGGCGCCGTTGTGCCGCACAGCGCGAGCGCGGTGCTCGCGAATCGCTACGGCGATTGCAAGGATCACGTGGCGCTGTATGGCGCGCTGCTCGACGCGGCCGGCGTGCGCAACGAACCGGCCTTGATCAGCAGCGGCACGATCTACACGCTGCCGAGTGTGCCGGGCTACGGTGTCATCAATCACATCATTACGTGGCTGCCGGATTTGCAACAATACGTTGACTCGACCGCCTCGAATGTCGAATTCGGGTTTCTGCCGTCGTCCGATATGAATCGGCCGACCGTCCTCGTCGGCGAGGGTGTGCTCTCGCGCACGCCGGCCACCGCGTTCATGACGCGCAGCACCGATCTGTCGATCAAAGTCGAACCGGATGGCTCGGCGAGCTTCACGTATCGGCTGGAAGCAGCCGGCGCCTCGGCTGAACAGGCGCGCGCGATGTTGCGCACGCAGACACCCGCACAACGCGAGGAGTCGATTCAGGCCGAATTGCGCAGCGCCAATCTGCGCGGTACTGCCACGCTCGCCACCAATGACCTCAGTGTTGCCGACGGCCCGCTCGTGATCACGATGAAAGGCACGCTGGAAAGTCTCGTGGTGCCGGGCGCGGCTGCATCGATTCCGGCGTTGACGAGTCTGGCCGGCGGCTTCGAAGCAGATACGCGTTACTGGCTCGGCGAGCGTCAGCGCACGCAGCCGTTCGTCTGCCACAACCTGGCGTTGCATGAACGCGCGCGCATCGAGTTGCCCGCCAATTTCCGCGTGCTCGACATGCCGGAGGCGAAACAAACCCAGGACCGCTTCGTCGATTTCCAGTCGCAGTACACGTTCGATCCGCTCAGCAACGTCGTCACGATGACGCGCGACGGCGCCACGCATTTCGATAGCGACGTCTGCACGCCCGACGACTTCGCGCAGATGCGTCCCGCGATCGAAGCGATCGGACGCGACGTGCGTGCGGAAGTGATCGTCAGATCGACGCTGGTGGAGTCGTCGAGCGTTGCTTCGCAGGCGCCGTGAGCGCCTGCGTCAGAGCGCACTCACTCAAACGGGCCAGAGCGGCCCTTCCTGCATCGCGCCGAGTTGCTCGCGCAACTCGAGGATGCGGTCTTCCCAGTAACGTTGCGTGTTGAACCACGGAAACGCCGCGGGGAAAGCCGGATCGTCCCAGCGACGCGCGAGCCACGCCTGATAGTGAATCAGCCGCAGCGTGCGTAGCGCTTCGACCAGATAGAGTTCGCGCGGCTCGAAGTCGCAGAAGTCTTCGTAACCGGCGAGCAGATCCGCCAGCGCGCGCGACGCTTCAACACGCTCGCCCGGCAGCAACAGCCACAAATCCTGCACCGCCGGTCCCATGCGGCTGTCGTCGAAATCGACGAAGTGCGGCCCCGCGTCGGTCCACAACACATTGCTCGGATGGCAATCGCCATGCATTCGCAACATGCGGATGTCGCCGGCCCGTTCGAACGCACGCTCCACGCCTTCGAGCGCGAGGTTCACCACGGTTTCCCACGCGGTGCGCACATCGTCCGGCACGAAACGGTGCGCGAGCAGAAAGTCGCGCGGCTCGTAGCCGAAGGTGTGGATGTCGAGCGTGGGACGTTCGGCGTAATTCTGCGTCTGGCCGACGGCATGAATGCGGCCGATGAAACGCCCAAGCCACTCGAGCGTGTCGCGCCGGTCAAGGTCCGGCGCGCGGCCGCCGCGACGCTCGAAGATGGAAAAGCGGAAGCCGTCGAAGCTATGCAGCGTGCGGCCTTCGAGCGCGAGCGCGGGAACCGCCGGAATCTCAAGCGCGGTGAGACCGGCAACGAAAGCATGTTCTTCGAGAATGGCGGCGTCGCTCCAGCGCTCGGGGCGGTAGAACTTTGCGACCACGGGCGGGCCGTCTTCCACGCCCACCTGGTACACGCGGTTCTCGTAGCTGTTGAGCGGGAGCATGCGGCCGTCGGTGCGGACACC
This sequence comes from Paraburkholderia aromaticivorans, assembly GCF_012689525.1. NCBI lineage: Bacteria > Pseudomonadati > Pseudomonadota > Betaproteobacteria > Burkholderiales > Burkholderiaceae > Paraburkholderia > Paraburkholderia aromaticivorans. The sequence continues at coordinate 102,852 of NZ_CP051516.1, read as the reverse complement.
GACTGTGCTGAGCACGCTGTCGAGCGCGTCGAGCACGATTTCCGGCTTGAGCCGGGCGAAAGGCACGGCGCTGTTCGCGCTGTCCTGTGGATCGAGGATGTCGTCGTTCATGCCCGCATTGTGCGCCGCGCCGCCGTCAAAGACGAGGGCGACGGCTCACAAGCGGAACGACCCGCGGCTTACAACTTGCACACGGCTCGCACTCAAACGGCCTTCAATGCATCTGCGCGCTCGACGGTCGGACTTGCTCGCCCGTATCGATCAGGTCTTCAAGGAAAAAGGGTTCAGTATTCAGGTGCGGCGAAGCGCCGGGCTCGCCGGCATACCACGCCACCATGGCCATGTCGCCGAGAATGCGCATGACGATCCCGCGCGCGCCTTGCGGCACCGCGATATGCACCGATCGGACAATCGAACCGATTTGCATGATGTTTCCCCGTTTCTCCCATAGCCGGCTTTATAATTTCGCGCCGGTCAATGTGATGATAAAAGCGTCGCTCCGCCGATAACGTTGCGTACGCACCCAATCTGCTGCGCGTGATACGCGTGAGAGGTTCGAGTCATTGTTCCCGTTTTGCGGGGCCAAGGAAAGCGCGAACTTAAGGCTCTTTACCCCTTGTTTCGCCCTATTCCCATTACAGCGCGCTGGACCGATGATTCGGAGCGTAACGCGTCGCAACGAGATCATCATAAACCCTGCTGGGGTGAGATATCAAAAACGTGCACCAACTAGACCATTTGCTCAATCCGACCGCCGCGCCGGCCTGCCCGCATCGCCGCGGTGCGCGTCACGCTCGCCTCGTCCGCCATGTGGATGGCGCCGCCTTGCGCGGGTTTGAGCGGCTCAACTAGTCATGTGGATCGTTCGTCTCGCGCTGCGGCGCCCCTACACGTTCGTCGTCCTGGCCCTGCTATTGCTGATCGTCGGACCTTTGACGATCCTGCGCACGCCCACTGACATCTTCCCCAATATCGACATTCCGGTGCTCTCGGTGATCTGGTCGTATAACGGCCTGCCCGCCGACGAGATGGAAAAGCGCATCGTGCTCAACTACGAGCGCGGGCTGTCGACGGCGGTCAACGACATCGAGCACACCGAGTCGACCTCGCTGAACGGCATCGCGGTGGTCAAGATCTTTTTCCAGCCGCATGCGAATATCGATGAGGCGCTCGCCGAGGTCACCGCGCTGTCGCAAACGCAATTGCGCTCGCTGCCGCCCGGCATCACGCCGCCGAATATCCTGCGCTACAACGCCTCGACGGTGCCGATCCTGCGGCTCGCGCTGTCGTCCGCGTCGCTTACCGAGCAGGAGCTATTCGACTTCGGCAACAACTTCCTGAAGACGCAGCTCGCCACCGTGCCGGGCGCTTCCGCGCCGCTGCCGTATGGCGGCAAGCAGCGCCAGATCATGGTCGATATCGATTCGCGCAAACTGCAGGAGCGCAATCTGTCGCCGATGGACGTGGTCAACGCCGTCACCGCACAAAATCTGATCCTGCCCTCGGGCACCGCGAAAATCGGCTCGACCGAATACTCGGTAGAAATGAACGGCAGCCCGGATTCGCTGGCAGGCCTGAACAATATCCCGATCAAATCCACCGCCAACGGCACCGTCTATATCCGCGACGTCGCTCATGTGCGCGACGGTTTCCAGCCACAGACCAATACCGTGCGCGTGAACGGCCAGCGCGCGGCGCTCCTCACCATCAACAAGAGCGGCAACACGTCCACGCTCGAAATCGTCGACCGCATCAAGACCATGATGCCGACGCTGCGCAATCTCGTGCCCGCTTCGCTGAATATCGACCCGGTTGCCGACCAGTCGCTGTTCGTGCGTGCTTCGGTGCAAGGTGTGCTGCGCGAAGCGCTGATCGCGGCATGCCTGACCGGTCTGATGATTCTGCTGTTCCTCGGCAATTGGCGCGCCACGTTGATCATCGCCGTGTCGATTCCGCTGTCGATGATCACGTCGATCATCGCGCTCTCCCTGCTCGGCGAAACCATCAACATCATGACACTCGGCGGGCTCGCGCTCGCGGTCGGCATTCTGGTGGACGACGCGACCGTGGCGATCGAAAACATCAGCCATCAACTCGAACAGGGCAAGACACTCGAGCAGGCGATTCTCGACGGCGCGCATCAGATTGCCATTCCGACGCTGGTGTCGACCTTGTCCATCTGCATCGTCTTCGTGCCGATGTTTCTGCTGACGGGCGTCGCGCACTATCTGTTCATTCCGCTCGCCGAGGCGGTAGTGTTCGCGATGCTGGCGTCCTACTTCTTCTCACGAACGCTCGTGCCGACGCTCGCGAAATATCTGCTGCGTCATCACCATAAGCCGGCTGATCTGCATCACGCGCCGGCGCAAACGCGTAATCCGTTCATGCGCGTGCACTACGCATTCGAAGGCGGCTTCTCGCGTTTGCGCGACCGCTATCGCGTGTTTCTCGAAGCGCGCGTCGCGCGGCCGGGTCTGTTCGTGACGCTGTTTCTGGTCTGCTGTGGCGCGTCGATTTTGCTGATGCCGTTTCTGGGCCGCGACTTTTTCCCGGCGGTCGATGCCGGCACGATCGCGCTGCATCTGCGCGCGAAAACCGGCATGCGGGTCGAGGAAACCGCGGTGGTGACCGATCGTGTGGATACGCGAATCCGTCAGTTGATACCGCCGGGCGAGCTGCATTCGATCATCGACAACATCGGCTTGCCGGTCTCGGGCATCAACCTCTCGTACAGCAACACCGGCACGATCGGCACCTCGGATGCGGACGTGCTGATCACGCTCAATCCCGATCATCATCCGAGCGCCGACTATGTGCGCACACTGCGGCGCACGCTCGCCGACGAATTCCCCGGCGTGCAGTTCGCCTTCCTGCCAGCGGACATCGTCAGTCAAACGCTCAACTTCGGCATGCCGTCGCCGATCGATATTCAGATTGTCGGCCGTGACGTGGCCGGCAATCGCGTGTTCGCCGCGAATTTGCTGAATCGGCTGCGCACGGTGCCCGGTCTCGTCGATGCGCGCATCCAGCAGCCCGCCGACTTGCCGCGCATCTTTATCGATGTGGACCGCACGCGTGCGCAGCAAGCCGGCTTCTCGCAACGCGACATCGCGAGCAATCTGCTGATTACACTGTCGGGCAGCCAGCAAACCACGCCGACGTTCTGGCTCAATCCGCGCAACGGCGTGAGCTACAACGTGATCACGGAAGCGCCGCAATACACGATCGATTCGCTGCAATCGCTCGCGAACATTCCACTGAACGCGAACGGCCGCAGCAACATTCTCGGCTCGCTCGCCACCATGAGGCGCGAAGCGGGTAACGCGACGCTCACGCACTACAACGCGCAGACCACCATCGATATTTTCGGCACCGCCGACGGCCGCGATCTGGGCGGCGTGTCCGACGACATCCGCAAGATCATCGACGACGCCAAGGCCGATCTGCCCAAAACCTCGACCATCGAAGTACGCGGCCAGGTGCAGACCATGAACGATTCGTTCTCGGGCCTGTTCGCGGGTCTGGTGTTCGCGATTCTGCTGGTATATCTGCTGATCGTGGTGAATTTCCAGTCGTGGCTCGATCCGTTCATCATCATCACCGCGCTGCCGGGCGCGCTCGCGGGCATCGTGTGGATGCTTTTTCTCACGCACACCACGCTGTCGATTCCCGCGCTCACCGGCGCGATCATGTGTATCGGCATCGCCACCGCTAACTCGATTCTCGTGATCAGCTTCGCGCGCGAGCAGTTGCTCGAACACGGCGACGCCACGCGCGCGGCGATCGAAGCGGGCTTCACGCGTTTTCGTCCGGTGCTGATGACGGCGCTCGCGATGGTGATCGGCATGGTGCCGATGGCGATCGGTCTCGGCGAAGGCGGTGAGCAGAACGCGCCGCTCGGGCGCGCGGTGATCGGCGGCCTGACGATCGGCACATTGGCCACGTTGATTTTCGTGCCGGTGGTGTTTTCGATGATCTACCGGCGACTCGCGGCACGTCGCTTGCGCGCGGCTGAGCACGTGGTGGGGAAGCCGTGATGCAGAGCGCCGTCGCGATCGTGTCAGCAATTGCAGGCAACACAAGAGGCAGCGTCGACTGCCCACGCATCTTCACCGCAACTATTGCATGGGACAAGAGTACGTGCTTTGCATGGGACCAGAGTAAGCGCTTAAGCGCCAACTCTGATCGACAGCTAAAGCGCCAACTCCGGTCGACAGGGGAAGTTTGATGGAAGGAAAACGTCCAGACAGCTCCAGCGCCGCGCACGATCCGCAAAAGGTGAAACGCGCACGCTGGATCGGCATTGCGGTTGCCGTGGCGGTCATCGCGCTGGCGGCCCAAGGTATCTGGTCGCGCCACGATGCGCACGCGGCGCTCGAACGCGATGCCGAGCACACGAGTCAGACGAGCGTCGAAGTCGTGCGGCCGCAGAAGTCGACGGCCGGGCTCGATCTCGTGCTACCCGGCAACGTGCAGGCCTTTCTCGACACGCCAATTTACGCGCGCACCAACGGCTATCTGAAGAAGTGGTACGCCGACATCGGCGCGCACGTCAAAAACGGCCAGTTGCTGGCGGAGATCGACACGCCGGAAGTGGACGATCAACTGCGCGCAGCCCGCGCCGATCTCGCGAACGCCAACGCCAACTATGCGCTCGCGAAAAGCACCGCCGACCGCTGGACCGACATGCTGAAAAGCAAATCGGTCTCGAAGCAGGAAACCGACGAGAAGGTCGGCGACATGCTCGCGAAGAAAGCCACGCTCGACGCCGCGCGTTTCAACGTGGCGCGGCTCGAGAAGACGCAGTCGTTCCAGAAGGTGTATGCGCCGTTCGACGGCATCGTGACGGCGCGCAATGTCGATGTCGGCGCGCTGATCGACGCGGGTAGTTCCGGTGGCCCGGCGAAGGAACTGTTTCATGTCGCGCAGGCGGATCGGTTGCGCGTTTATGTGAATGTGCCGCAGGCTTACGCGCAGCAGGTTCGCCCGCAGCAGAACGCGTTTCTGACGCTGACCGAAACGCCGTCGAAACATTATCCGGGCACCGTGGCACGCACCGCGGGCGCCGTCGATCCGCAACAACGCACGATGCTGGTGGAGGTCGATGTCGACAATCGCAATGGCGACTTGCTGCCGGGCGCGTATGCGCAAGTGCACTTCGCGTTGGGCACGGGCGCGGCACCGTTTACGCTGCCCGGCAACGCGCTGCTGTTCCGCCCGGATGGCGTGAAAGTCGCGACTGTCGACGCGCAACACAAGGTGAAGCTATTGCCGGTGTCGTTGGGAACGGACTTCGGCACGCGTGTGGCGATCGTGTCCGGTTTGCAAGGCGATGAGCAGGTGATCCTGAATCCGCAAGACTCGATCGTCGATGGCGCGCCGGTGCGGATTGTGGCGGCGAAAGCGGGTGCGGCGACGGGTGCGTCGTCATGACCGCGCCGACATCCTGTCGCCGTTTCGTCGCGCCGCCGCTGCGACATGTCTCGCTACGCGCGTCCGCTTTGGTAATGGCGTTGGCTGGCGCGTGCGCACTCACCGCTTGCACCGTCGGCCCAGACTACGTGAAGCCAACCGTCACCGCCTCCGCAACCTACAAGGAACTCGACGGCACAGGCTGGAAACCCGCCCAACCCGCCGACACACTCACGCGCGGCGCGTGGTGGAGCGTCTACGCAGACCCGTCGCTCGACGTACTCGAACAACAGGTCGCGAGCGCGAACCAGAACGTGCAGGCCGCCGAAGCGCGCTTTCGCGCCGCCCGCGCAACGGTGGCGCAATATCGGTCGAGCTTCTTCCCGGTCGTCACCGCGAATGGCGCCTATTCGCGCGCGCGTTCGTCGGAGAACGTGCTGCACAAATCGACCGCCGGCCTCACGCTGAACGATTACCTCGTGCAAGCCGACGCGTCGTGGGAACCCGACCTGTGGGGCCGCGTGTCGCGCAGCGTCGAAGGCGCAAAAGCCGAAGCGCAGGCCAGCGCCGCCGATGCGCAAGCCGCGCTCCTGTCGATGCAGGCCGAACTCGCCACCGACTATTTCGAGCTACGCGGACTCGATCAGGAGCGTCAACTGCTCGACGACACGATCGAGGCCTACAAGCAAGCCCTCGATCTGACGCAGCACCGCTACACCGGCGGCATCGCCACGGATGCCGATGTCGCGCAGGCGCAGACGCAACTGAAGACCACCCAGGCGCAGGCACTCGACCTCGGCGTGCAGCGCGCGCAGCTCGAACACGCGATCGCGATCCTGATCGGCCAGCCGCCTTCCACGTTTTCGCTGCCGGTCGCGCCGCTCGCCGCGGTGCCGGTCGTGGCGGCGGCGGGCGTGCCGTCCGCGCTGCTCGAACGCCGCCCGGACATCGCGGCGGCGGAACGGCACGTCGCCGATATGAACGCGCAAATCGGCGTGGCGACGGCGGCGTTTTTTCCGAACCTCATTTTGTCGGTGACGGGCGGCCTCGAAGCCACCAACTACAGTCAATGGTTGCTCGCGCCGAGCCGGCTGTGGTCGTTGGGGCCGACGTTGGCGGGCACGCTGCTCGACTTCGGCGGACGCGCCTCCGTGAAGGAACAGGCCCGCGCGCATTACGACGAAAGCGTCGCGCAATACCGGCAGACGGTGCTGAGCGCCTTCGGCCAGGTTGAAGACAATCTCGCTGCGCTGCGCGTGCTCGAACAGGAAGCGACCGCGCAAGACGATGCGGTGGCCGCCGCGCAACGAGCGCTGGCGGTCGTATCGAATCGCTATAAGAACGGCGCAATCACCTATCTCGACGTGGTGGTCTCGCAAACCACCGCGCTCACCAACGAGCGCGACGCCGTGTCGATCGCGCGTCGGCGGATGGCCGCGAGCGTCGCGTTGATCAAGGCACTGGGCGGCGGTTGGGACGCATCCGCGCTGCCGACGGACGAACAGATCGTGCATCCGTCCGCACCCGCGAGTGATGCAGCCGCGCGCGGGTAGCCACGGTCCTTCGATGCCGCGAAAGGCCGTCGGGTACGCCGTCTGGTCGCGTCGCAGCGGCGGCCCGCTAAACGCCGCGCCGACTCGCGCGCCCTTTTCAGCGTATCCTTAACTCCTTTGTCCTTTGCATCCCTGAGGAGATTTTTTCGTGACCCCGCCGCCGGACGCCCACCGGACTGCTGCTTCGGCTGCTCCTGCGTCTTCGATCGATTCCTCGCCCGCTTCTTCCAACGCTTCCGCCGTGCCCGACATCCCTTACCTCGAACGAGGCACACGCGCCTACTGGCGCGCCAGCATCGCGCTGCTGTTCGCCGGCTACGCGACGTTCTCGCTTCTCTATTGCGTGCAGCCCTTGCTGCCATCGTTTTCGACGGCGTTCAACGTGACGCCGGCACAAAGCAGCCTGTCGCTCTCGCTGACCACGGCCGCGCTCGCGCTTGCCGTGTTCGTCGCCGGCTTCGTTTCGGAAGGCTGGAGCCGTCACAAGCTGATGACGCTGTCGCTCACCGTTTCCGCGTTGCTGACCGTTGGCGTATCGATCGCGCCGCAGTGGCATCAACTGCTCGTGCTGCGCACGCTCGAAGGTCTCGCACTCGGTGGCGTGCCCGCCGTCGCCATGGCCTATCTCGCGGAAGAAGTGCACCCCGATGGCCTCGGCCTCGCAATGGGACTCTATGTCGGCGGCACGGCGATCGGCGGGATGGCTGGACGCGTGATCACCGGCGTTGTCGCGGATGTGTTTTCGTGGCGCGTCGCGATCGGCACGATCGGCGTGCTCGGCATTCTGTCGATGCTCGCGTTTCGCGCGCTGCTGCCGCCGTCGCGTCATTTCGTGCCGCGGCGCGGACTCGGCTTCACGCATCACCGCACCGCCCTGCTCAAGCAATTCACACGACCCGGACTGTCTCTGCTGTTTCTGCTCGGCTTCGTGCTGATGGGCAGCTTCGTCACGCTGTACAACTACATCGGCTACCGGTTGCTCGCGCCACCTTATCAGTTGAGTCAGACGGAGATCGGCGCGATCTTCGTCGTGTATCTGACTGGCGTGGTCGCCTCGCCGTGGTCGGGACGCATGGCCGATACGTTCGGCCGCGCGCGCGTGCTCATCGCCAGCTTGCTGTTGATGGTGCTCGGTCTCGCGCTCACCCTGTTGCATCCGCTGGCGGCGATCGCGGCCGGCATCGCGTGCGTGACGTTTGGCTTCTTCGCCGGACATTCGGTGGCGAGCAGTTGGGTCGGACGCCTCGCCAAGGATGCCAAAGGTCAGGCCGCCGCCCTGTATCTGCTCGCGTATTACATCGGCTCGAGCGTGGTCGGCTCGTACGGCGGTCACGTGTGGGCCAGTTTCGGATGGAACGGTGTTGCGGGACTGGTGGGCGTGTTGCTCGTCATCGGACTCGTTGCAGCGATGCGCTTGCGCGAGTGTGAGCAACCTCGCATTTGATGCTCGCGCTTCGACCCAGTGCGCATTGAATGACGCTTAAAAGTAAGGACAACGTAAGCGAATGCTTAAAGTTTTTCATCGTAATTGCTGCGTCGCGGCAATCGCGGCGGCCCTTGCCGCGCCGGGTTCAGCGGCTTGCGAATAGCCGCTGCAGCGCCGCAAAGCGTCGCTATATCGACCTGACTTGTCTCCTATACTCAAATCGAGCGTGGGCGGCGCATGACTCTATAAATCGAGCCGCCGCCTTCGCAGGGATATATAAGGAGACGAGAATGACGACCTACTTCACGATCGGCGATTTCATCCTGGTCATTCCGATGGCGTTGGCCGGGGCCTTGTTTGTCGGTGCGCTGCCCTGTAAGACGGAATTCCGGCACAACGCGTTGCGCGTGCTTGGCGCGCTGATCGGCGTGGTGTTCGCCGTCGTGCTGGTGGAAGGTTTGCCGGCGCTCGTCTAGAAGAAAAAAGCCGCCTCGTGGGCGGCTTTTCTATTGCTACCGTGTGAATGGTCAAGTCGCGGGGATCAGATTGCCTGATCCGTCGACGGCTTTTCCCACAGGTTGATGCCACCTTCGGTTGCGTAGCGATCGATCTCGGCCAGTTCGTCCTTCGAGAACGCGAGATTCTTCAGCGCGCCGACGTTCTCGCGCACCTGCTCCGCACGGCTCGCGCCGATCAGCACGGACGTCACGCGCGGATCGCGCAGCGCCCAGGCGAGCGCCATCTGCGCCAGGCTCTGTCCGCGACGTTGCGCGATGTCGTTGAGCTTGCGCACGTGCTCGATGTTCTGCGCGCTCAAATGCTCCTGCTTCAACGAACCGCCGCCCGGCTTGTTGACGCGCGCATCGTCCGGCACACCGTTCAGATATTTGCCGGTGAGCAGACCCTGAGCCAGCGGCGTGAACGCGATGGCGCCCGCGCCGACCTTCTCCAGCGTATCCAGCAGTTCGTGTTCGATCCAGCGATTGAGCATGTTGTACGCGGGCTGATGAATCAGCAGAGGCACCTTGTACTCGGCGAGCAGCTTCGTCATCTCGAGTGTCTTGCTTGCCGAGTACGACGAAATCCCGATGTACAGCGCCTTGCCCTGCTGCACGGCGCTGGCCAATGCGCCCGCGGTTTCTTCGAGCGGCGTATCCGCATCGAAACGATGCGAATAGAAAATATCGACGTAGTCGAGGCCCATGCGCTGCAGGCTCTGATCGAGACTCGCGAGCACATATTTGCGCGAGCCGCCGCCTTGACCGTACGGACCCGGCCACATGTCCCAACCGGCCTTCGACGAGATCAGCAGCTCATCGCGATACGGCTTGAAGTCGTCCTTGAAGAGCCGGCCGAAATTGGTTTCGGCGCTGCCGTACGGCGGCCCGTAGTTGTTGGCGAGGTCGAAGTGCGTAATACCCAGGTCGAAGGCCGTGCGCAGGATGTCGCGCTGCGTGGAGATCGGCGTGGTGTCGCCGAAGTTGTGCCACAGACCGAGCGACAGCGCCGGCAGTTTGAGACCCGACTTGCCGCAGACGCGGTAGTGCATATCCGAATAGCGTTCTGAAGCTGCTTCGTAAGCCATTGCTAGTGTCCTTGATGGTGAAGGCGCCCGACCAGTGCGGGCATGGGCAATTGCATGCTGCGGGAGACGTGCCGCTTTATTTTTGGAGGTGGGGGATGCGGCCAGACCGCTATGGTAGCGAATCGACGTGATGCATGCAGACACCCAGTATGCGGGATGGACGATCGCTTGCGGCTCCCCTACACTTTGCCCGACTCAAGCTCAGGGGAGAGATAGATGACGAAGGCGATTTCCATCGCGTTGATTGTCGGCGGTATCGTGCTGCTGTATTTCGGCGGGCAGGCGTTCAATTCGGTGAGCAGCGACGTCGCGCGCGTCTTTACCGGTTCGCCGACCAACAAGGCGATCATGCTGATCGTGGGCGGCGTCGTGGCCACGATCGCCGGCCTGACGGGAATGGCTTTGTCGGGACGCAAGCGCTAACGGCCAGCGCGACTACGCGGCGCTTCGGATTCTTCGTACGTGGACCCGAAGCGCCGCCGCGAGAGATCAAAAAACCTAGAACGCGACCTCGGGCTTCGCAGCCGAACGGGTCCCCGGCAACGGCACGTTGCTCGCACCGTGATAGGTGTACACCAGCGAAAACTTCACCTGATCGGTGATGTTCTTGCCAGCCGAATGCAGCGTATTGCAGTGAAAGAACACCACGTCGCCGGGCTTGAGTTCAGGTGACACCGCGGTGCGGATCCACTCCTGATTCTCTTCCAGATCGGAGCGGAAAAATTTGGCCTGATCGAACCGGTCGGACGTGAACGCGGCGCTGTGCGACTTCGGCACCAGCCACAGCGCGCCGTTATCCACCGTCTCCGCGCCGACCGCAAGCCACACCGACACCAGATCGTCCCGCTCGAACGACCAATACCGCACGTCGCGATGCCAGCCGGTCAAGCTGCCATGCGCCGGATGCTTGGTCATCATGCAGTTGTGGTGCGCGCGTGACAGATGCGGCTCCTCACCGAAATACAGTTCCATCCAGCCGCGAATTTCCGGCGCGGTCGCCCATTGCGCGAAACTCGGATGGCGTCCATACGCATCCAGCAGCCGCCGCACTGTATGGCCGCCGGGCGCCTGTTTGGAGGTCGGCGCGCCGGGATACTGCAGATCCGCCTCGAACTCGATCGGCGCGGCCGCTTCCTGCAACTGACGCTGCGCAATCTCTTTCAATTCGTCGCAACGCTCGGGCGACACCAATCCGGGCACCACGACAAAACCCTGCTCCCGCAACGTCTGAATCTGCTCTTTCTTGGAATGAAGTGACATGGTGTTCCGTTACTGTCGACAAGCTGATGCACGATTGTAAAACGGGCGCGATCGCAAAGTGTGCTGTTTCAGCCGCTGGAAACCACAGCCTTAGCACTACTTTCATGCGCGGCGCTCAATTTCGCGGCACTTTCACTGGGCAAACGCGCACGAAAATCGACCGCAAAGGGCGCGACCACGCTCGCCGCAAATCGCGAACTACCCCGTAAAAACCCGTATTCGCAGGGTAAAAACCGACTTTATGACGTCACGAATCGCGTGTAACCTGCGCTGCATGTTGATCGCCGCTCCCGCACTTTCGCGCCGCGTACAGGCCGCCGAGGCCGACTCCGCCGTACACCGTGCACTTTTCCGTCGAATTCCAGGCTTTCGCGCCGTCCATCGCGACACCGCCATTGGCACATTTGGTGCTCTTCATGGCGCACATTCCGTCGCGCGGCGCGTTACCTACTTGTGAAGCCATGCATACTCTCCTGAGCACCCGTCTTACCCGTGCAGCACTGAAAGCCGCGCGTCCCGCGCGCCGCCATGTCGTGCGCGCGCTGCGCCATCACGCTACCCGCACCCGCGCGTTGGGCGAACAATGGCGCGAGACCAAAGCCGTCGACGGCATTCGTACCTGGTTCAACACGTTCTTCTCCGCCTTGCGTCTGCAAGGCAGTTCGCGCCGTTTTTCGCTGCGCACGCTGCTGCGCAAACCGACGCCGCTGCGCCTCACCGCGCAACGTGCCCCGGTCGCCGTGCCGCAGAACACGAGCCGCCGCCCGCGTCGCATGTCGACGAATGGCAGCACCGGCTGGTTCGCGTTTGCGTTTGCGAGCCGTTAAGGCGATTACAGAACGCAGCACGCTTCTGGACCGGCGCAGCCTCAACGGCCGCGTTGATGCGAGAACACATCGCGACCGTTGAAGCCGCCGAGCAACTGCGCAGTAAAGCAACCGTCGCAAATGAAAAAACCCCGCCTGGCTCACGCCGGCGGGGTTTTTTGCTGAAACGAACGGCTTGCGCTTAGTCGGCCAGCGCGGCAACCGGTTCCGTGCCGGCGGCTTCGGCGAGTGTCAATGCCTTGTCCGTGGATTCCCACGTGAATTCCGGCTCTTCGCGGCCGAAGTGACCGTAGGCCGCGCTCTTCTCGTAGATCGGGCGCAGCAGGTCGAGCATCTGGATGATGCCCTTCGGACGCAGGTCGAAATGCTCCTGCACCAGACGCGTGATGGTCGCATCCGACACGCGGCCCGTGCCGAACGTGTTCACCATCACCGACGTCGGCTGGGCGACGCCGATAGCGTACGACACCTGAATCAGGCAGCGCGAAGCCAGGCCCGCGGCCACGATGTTCTTCGCGACATAACGGCCGGCGTAAGCCGCCGAACGGTCGACCTTGGACGGATCCTTGCCCGAGAACGCGCCGCCGCCGTGCGGTGCGGCACCGCCGTACGTATCGACGATGATCTTGCGGCCGGTCAAACCGCAATCGCCTTGCGGACCGCCGATCACGAAACGACCCGTCGGGTTCACGAGAAACTTGATGTCGCCCTTGATGAGCTCGGCCGGCAGCGTCGGCTTGATGACTTCTTCGATCACGGCTTCGCGCAGCGTGTCCAGATCGATATCCGGCGAATGCTGCGTGGACAGCACCACGGTGTCGATCGCATGCGGCTTGCCGTCGACATAACGCACGGTGACTTGCGACTTCGCGTCCGGACGCAGCCACGGCAGACGGCCGTCACGGCGCAGATTCGCCTGACGCTCCACCAGACGGTGCGACAGGTGGATCGGCAGCGGCATCAGTTCCGGCGTTTCTTCGCACGCGTAACCGAACATCAGGCCCTGGTCGCCGGCACCTTGATCGAGGTTGTTGTCGTGCGCGCGGTCCACGCCCTGGGCGATGTCCGGCGATTGCTTGTCGTATGCGACGAGCACCGCGCAGCCGCGGTAGTCGATACCGTAGTCGGTGTTGTCGTAGCCGATGCGCTTGATCGTGTTGCGCGCGACCTGGATGTAATCGACGTTCGCGGTGGTGGTGATTTCACCTGCCAGCACGACGAGACCCGTGTTGCACAGCGTTTCCGCGGCGACACGCGAGTATTTGTCTTGAGCCAGAATGGCGTCGAGAATGGCGTCCGAAATCTGATCCGCGACTTTGTCGGGATGGCCTTCGGAGACGGATTCGGAAGTGAAGAGATAGTCGTTTGCCACGTTGCAGACTCCTGTTGTGTGGTTACGGTTGAGTTTCACGTAGCCAGCTTCGGGAGCCTTGAAGCGGCGACGCTTTAGCGGATTACCTTACCGACAGGCGCAAACACATGGTTTGCAGCCACCGGCTTCGCCCCGCAAGTTGTCTATTAACTCGGCGAAGCCCTTATTATAGCGACTTCCTTTGATTGTCACAGAGTGATCACCCGTGCTGTATTTCGACCCGTCTTCAGGTTTCTTGAGCAAAGCGTCGCTCGACGCCCTACACGGAGGGGTGGCATGCTAAATCGTCTTGGTGCCCACCTGGCCATCGGACTGCTGAAATTTCTGGCGTTGCTGCCGTACGGTTTCGTTGCGCGACTGGGCGACGGGCTGGGCTGGCTGCTCTATCAGATCCCCAGCAACCGTAAGCGCATCGTCCACATCAATCTGAGCTTGTGCTTCCCGGAGTGGAGCGCCGAGCACCGCGAGGAGATCGCGCAGAAACACTTCCGCCACGCGATCCGCAGTTATGTCGAGCGCAGCGTGCAGTGGTTCGCCTCGGCGAAGAAGCTCGAAAAGCTCGTGCAGGTGGATAGCGAGATCGACCTGCTGGATCCCGACATGCCGCCCACCCTGTTGCTTGGCGCGCATTTCGTCGGTATCGAGGCAGGCTCCGTGTTCATCAATCACGCGCTGCGCCGGCAGTGCGGCGCGCTCTATCAGCCGATGTCCAACAAGGTGCTCGACGACGTGGCGAAAGCCGCGCGCGGCCGCTTCGGCGCGGACATGGCGAGCCGCGCCGACAGCGCGCGCATCGTCCTGCGCTGGCTCCGCGACCGCAAGCCCGTGATGCTCGGCGCCGACATGGACTACGGCGCGCGCAATTCCACCTTCGTGCCGTTCTTCGGCGTGCCGACCTGCACGCTGACCGCGGTCGGGCGTCTGGCCGCGGTGGGCCACGCGCAGATCGTGCCGTTCATCGGCGAAGTACTGCCGAACTACAAGGGCTACCGGCTGAAAGTGTTCAAGCCGTGGCAAAACTACCCGACCGGCGACGACGACGCGGACGCCCGTCGCATGAATGCCTTCCTCGAAGAACAGATTCCGTTGATGCCCGAGCAGTACTACTGGGTACACAAGCGCTTCAAGACCCGGCCGCCGGGCGAACCGAGCGTGTATTGAACGGCCGCTGGCGCGCCGTCGCCCAAAAAAACGCCCGAGCGCGGAAATAACGCGGCGTTCGGCGCACCCGTGGGCGCGTCACTTACAATAGCGTGATGAAACTGAAATTCACCAAAATGCAGGGCGCGGGCAACGACTTCGTCGTGCTCGACGGCTACACCCAACCGGTCAACCTGACGCCGGCGCAGGTGCGCGCGCTCGCGGACCGGCATTTCGGCGTCGGCGCCGACCAGTTGCTGCTGGTCGAGAAGCCCACGGTGGCGGGCGTCGATTTCAGGTATCGCATCTTCAATTGCGACGGCGGCGAAGTCGAGCATTGCGGCAACGGCGCGCGCTGCTTCGTCAAGTTCGTGCGCGACAGCGGCCTCACCGACCAACGCAGCGTGCGCGTGCAGGTGCAAAAGGGCACCATCACACTGACCATGCAAGAAAACGGCGAAGTGCTGGTCGACATGGGCACGCCGGTGTTCGACCCGGACCGCGTGCCGTTCGCCACCAAAGGCCTGGAAGGCCGCCGCGAAGGCGCGGACACGCTCTGGCCGCTCGACGTGAACGGCACGACGCGCTGGATTTCGGCGGTGTCGATGGGCAATCCGCACGCCGTGCAAGTGGTCGACGACGTCGAAGCGTTCCCGGTGCTGGTCGAAGGTCCAGTGATCGAACGTCATGCTCGTTTTCCGCAGCGGGTGAACGCGGGCTTCATGCAGATCGTCGGCCGTAGCGAGGTCAAACTCCGAGTGTACGAACGCGGAGCGGGTGAAACGCTGGCGTGCGGCACCGGCGCCTGCGCGGCCGTCGCGGCCGGCATCCGGCGCGGGCTGTTGGACACACCGGTGCTCGTGCACACACATGGCGGCAAACTGACGATCACGTGGGACAACGCGCAAGAAGGCGAGCCGCTGCTGATGGCAGGCCCTGCCGCGACCGTCTTCGAAGGCGAAATTGAACTGCCCGACTCACTAGCCGATTCACAGGCCGCTTAAACTCATTGACCGATGCGCCGCCCCAAGGCGTCGCCCCGTAGTCCTTTAGCCGAAACCATGAACGATCGCGAAGTCGCCGAATATCTGCTCGCCAATCCTGAATTTTTCGCCGAACACGCGGAAATGCTCGCGACGATCCGCCTCGCGAATCCACACGGCAAAGCCGCGGTGTCGCTGCAGGAACGGCAGATGGAAATGCTGCGCGACAAGAACAAGCACCTCGAACGCCGCCTCGCCGAACTCCTGCGCTACGGCCACGAGAACGACAGCATCGCGTCGAAATTCAACCGCTGGACCATTCGCGTGATGGCCGAGCGCGATCCGTATGCGCTGCCGCGCACGATCGCCACCGGTTTGCGCGACATTTTCGACGTGCCGCAAGCCGCGCTGCGCGTGTGGGATGTGGCCGAGCCGTATGCTCAGGCCGAGTTCGCGCGCCATGTCGGCGAAGAAGTGCGCATCTTCGCCAACAGCCTGACCACGCCGTATTGCGGCGCGAATACCGGCTTCGAGGCGGCGCAGTGGCTGGCGCCGTCTGTGGCCGCGGTGAGCGACGAGGGTTCAGCCGGCCACGCGGCGTCTGAGTCGGCGCATGCTACCGAATCGATCGCGCTGCTCGCGCTGCGCGATCCGGAAGGCAAGGAAGAAGCGCCGACCTTCGGCCTGCTGGTGATGGGTTCGGCCGACGCGCGCCGCTTTCACGACGGCATGGCCACCGACTTCCTCACGCAGATCAGCGCGCTGGCCAGCGCCGCGCTGAGCCGTCTGCTGCCGCGCTGAGCGGCGTTCCGCTCCGCGCCAGCCGCTCGAAAAACGCACCGTGACCGCCGCCGACCCGATCGCCGCCTATCTGTCGAATCTCGAACACGAGCGGCGGCTCTCGGCGCATACGCTGCGCGGCTACACCCACGAACTGGAAGAACTCAAGCGGTTGGCCAAAGGCCGGCCGCTCGAAAGCCTGACGGCCGTCGACATTCGCGGCGCCGTTTCGCGAGCGCACGCGGGCGGCCTGACGGCGCGCTCGATCAGCCACCGGCTGTCGGCGTGGCGCGCGTTTTACCGCTGGCTCGCCGGCCGCGTCGATCTACCGGCCAATCCGGTCGCGACCGTGCGCGCGCCGAAGCAGGCCAAACCGCTGCCCAAAGCGCTATCCGTCGACGACGCCACGCGTCTGATGGAAAGCCCGCCAGCCGCATCGCCCGAAGGTTTGCGCGATCACGCCATCCTCGAACTGTTCTACTCGTCGGGCCTGCGACTCGCGGAACTCGTCGGCCTCGACGCCCGTTTCGCCGATGCTGACGGCTACCGCTCGGCCGGCTGGCTCAAGCTCGATTCCGCCGAGGTCGAAGTGCTCGGCAAGGGCAATCGGCGCCGCGTCGTGCCGGTCGGCAGCAAGGCGCTGGAAGCCTTGAGCGCCTGGCTCGCCGTCCGTGACCAGATGGTGAAGCACGATCCGTATCCGCTGTTTCTCTCGGCGCGCGGCAATCGCCTGTCGCCGAATGTCGTGCGCGATCGTGTGAAGCGCGCGGCGCTGGTCGCCGGCATTCCCGCCAACGTGCATCCGCACGTGCTGCGGCATTCTTTCGCCACGCACGTGCTGCAGTCGAGCGGCGATCTGCGCGCCGTGCAGGAACTGCTCGGCCACGCCAGCATCACCGCGACGCAGGTCTACACCGCGCTCGATTTCCAGCATCTCGCGCACGTCTACGATCAGGCGCATCCGCGCGCCAAAAAACGCGACTGACTCCGCGGCTCGATTCGCGGCGTGCGGTCTCCGCCTTCGCTTTACCTGCCGCGTGCGCTGTGCCGCGCGGCCCATTGCTCTCTCTGACACCCTGATGAATACCGTTACGCTCAAACCGTCGAAAGAAAAGTCGCTGCTGCGCCGCCATCCGTGGGTCTATGCCAACGCGATCGACCGGATCGACGGCAATCCCGCGCCCGGCGCCACCGTGCTGGTGCGCGCGCACGACGGCCGTTTTCTCGCGCGCGCGGCCTACAGCCCGCATTCGCAGATCCGCGCCCGCGTGTGGAGCTTCGACGAAAGCGAGCCGATCGATCACGCGTTCTTCAAGCGCCGCGTGCAGCGCGCGCTCGCGCATCGTCAGACGATGGTCCACGACACCGGCGCGGTGCGGCTGATTTTCGGCGAGGCGGACGGCCTGCCGGGCTTGATCGTCGATCACTACGTGGCCGAGGACGAAGGCCAGCGCAGCCAGTTAGTCTGCCAGTTCATGGCGGCGGGCGTGGAGGCGTGGAAGGAAGCGATCGTCGCGGCGCTGACGGGCGCGACCGGCTGCCCGAACGTCTACGAACGCTCGGACGTGTCGATTCGTCAGAAGGAAGGACTCGAACAGATCACCGGCGTGCTGGCGGGCGAAGCGCCGTCGGAAGCGTTGATCGCGAGCGAAAACGGCGTGCGGTATCACGTCGACGTGCGCAATGGCCACAAGACCGGCTTTTACGTCGACCAGCGCGACAACCGCCTGCTGGTGCAGCAGCTCGCGCAGGATCGCGAGGTGCTGAACTGCTTCTGCTACACGGGCGGCTTCTCGCTGGCAGCGTTGAAAGGTGGCGCCAAACGCGTGGTGTCGATCGATTCGTCGGGCGACGCGCTGGCGATCGCCCAGCAGAACGTGGCGGCCAACGGCTTCGACGCCGAGCGCGCCACCTGGCTCGACGCCGACGCCTTCAAAACGCTGCGCCGCCTCTACGATGAGGGCGAGCGCTTCGACCTGATCGTGCTCGATCCGCCGAAATTCGCGCCGTCGCGTGAACATGTGGACCGCGCGTCGCGCGCTTACAAGGACATCAACCTGACCGGCCTGAAGTTGCTGCGCCCGGGCGGCCTGCTCTTCACCTATTCGTGCTCCGGCGCGATCGACGCTGAGCTTTTTCAGAAGATCGTGTCCGGCGCGGCCGCCGATGCGCGCGTGGACGCCCGGATTCTCAAGCGGCTTGGGGCCGGTGTGGATCACCCCTTGCTCACCGCGTTCCCGGAAGGCGAATACCTGAAGGGCCTGCTGTTGCAAATCGCCTGATCGCCCATAGGTTCGGGTTTATTTCCGGCGTCGCCGGCATGGCGAAAGCGGGCTCGAACCAGGGTCCGCCAGCGTCGCCTTGACAGATATGTTTCAATAACCGCCTGGACAGGGCAGCGCGCCACCCGGCTGCGCGCCTGGCCCACGCACTCGATTACGCACCGTTACACGACCATACAGGCGACCCACATGATCCCAGTCACCATCCTGACCGGCTTTCTCGGCAGCGGCAAAACCACCCTGCTCAAGCGCATCCTGAATGAAAAGCACGGCATGAAGATCGCCGTGATCGAAAACGAGTTCGGCGAAGAGAACATCGACAACGAAATCCTCGTCCAGGACACGGGCGAGCAGATCATTCAGATGAGCAACGGCTGCATCTGCTGCACGATTCGCGGCGACCTGTCGCGCGTGCTGGGCGATCTGGCGGCGCAGAAACAGTCGGGCAAACTGGATTTCGATCGCGTCGTGATCGAAACCACCGGTTTGGCCAATCCGGGTCCGGTTGCTCAGACGTTCTTCATGGACGACCAGATCGCCAATGAATTCCTGCTGGACGCGATCATCACCCTGGTCGACGCCAAGCACGCGAACCACCAGTTGGACGAACACGAAGTCGTGCAGCGCCAGGTCGGTTTCGCCGACCGCCTGTTCATCACCAAGTCGGATCTGGTCGATGAAAAACACATGGCCGATCTGCGTCACCGTCTGCTGCATATGAATCCGAGGGCGGCGATCAAGGTCGTCAATTTCGGCGAGGCGGACATCAAGGAAATCTTCGACCTGCGCGGCTTCAACCTGAATTCGAAGCTTGAGATCGATCCGGACTTCCTCGTCGAAGACGAGCATGCGCACGGCCACGCTCACGCGCATGACGAACACGGCCACACCCACGACGATCACGCCAACTGCGATCACGAGCACGATCATTGCGATCACGAAGGCCATGATCACGCGCATCACCACCATGCGCACCATGACGACAAGATCAAGTCGTTCGTCTACCGCAACGACCGCCCGTTCGATCCGAACAAGCTGGAAGACTTTCTCGGCGGCATTCTGCAGATTTACGGCGAGCGCCTGCTGCGCTACAAGGGCGTGCTCTATATGAAGGGCGTCGACCGCAAGGTGGTGTTCCAGGGCGTCCATCAGATGATGGGCAGCGATCTGGCCGCAAAATGGCAGCCGGTCGAGAAAAAGACCAACAAAATGGTGTTTATCGGCATCGAATTGCCGCAAGACCTGATCACCGACGGTCTGGACGCCTGCCTCGCCTAAGAAGCGTGAAGCCCCGGCTTGCCCGGGGCTTGTCGTTTATTCAGACCGAAAGCGGTACGACACGGCATGCGCCGTGCTGTAGTGCCTGAAACGCAGATATGCGCAAAGCGCGCGCCGGCCAAATCATCTGCGGAATCCGCCTTAACGGCGGCCGAAAGCTCACTGAAAAGTCGCGTGTATGAAAAGCGCGTGAAAACCCTGCTGTATTAAAGCGTGCACGACCATCGCTTTTTGGTCGTGCGCGCGTTATATTTTCGGGATATCGGGTGCCGTACGGGGATTTTCACCACTTGCGGTGCTAGATTGTGATTCAGTTACAATACGTGCCCACTGGAGAATGACAACGAATTGCCCGGTCAGCGCGTATCCCGCGACGGGCCTGAAAGGCGCCGGAAAATCTTATCCGGACGATACGCCGACAATGCCGGCTGGCAGCGCCTGAAAAGGCGCGCTGTCGGCAAGCAATGCCTCAGGAGCATTTGAGAATCGGTTTCCAGAGGAGTTCGGCCCCGCATTAGCGTTGCGACGCCCGGCGTGTGGGCGCCAGGCGCTTCGGCGTCACGACAGTCCACCGTCCGTGCCCGCCTTGGCGCTCAGCGTCCTCGAGGCGCATTTGCGGGCAATACGAAAGTGCGGGCACTATGTAAGAGTTTTGCCTCACATTGAAGAAGTAAGCCAGATGACGACGAAACGACTCTTGACCGAAGCCGAAATCCTGAAGATGAGCGACAAGGATTACATGAATGAGGATCAGCTCGCCTTCTTCAAGAACAAGCTCGAACAACTGCAGGCGGATATTCTCCGCAATGCCGGCCAGACGACCGAAAACCTGCGCGAGACGGTAATCGTGCCGGACCCGGCCGACCGCGCAACGATCGAGGAAGAGCATGCGCTCGAACTGCGCACGCGCGACCGCGAGCGCAAGCTGCTGAAGAAGGTGCAGCAGTCGATCGCGCGCATCGACTCGGGCGACTACGGCTGGTGCGAAGAAACCGGTGAGCCGATCGGCATCCCGCGTCTGCTCGCACGGCCCACGGCCACCCTGTCGCTCGAAGCGCAGGAGCGCCGCGAACTGCGCCAGAAGCTGTTCGGCGACTGAACGCTTGCGGCGCGGCTTCGGCTCCGCGCCCTGAAAAGCTGCTTCGTCGAGAGGCGCACGGTGAGCCGTGCGCCTTTTTGTTTTGTGTGACGCATGCTTGAGGCATTGCCGTGAGACGGCTACCGGCGGCGATATGCATGAATTCGCGCGCAATCCGGTCGCGTTCGGCGCGTCCGCCTCTCTGCTCTGGTCCGCCGTGATGCAGGCTGTCACCCACCTCGCCTCGACACCGCCTATCGGCGTAACCGCCGCGTTCGCTCCCGAATCCATCTGTATTTGTCCTACGCCATTTGCCGGCTCGCGACCGGGATTCGCGCTATCCCAGCCCCGCGCCGCCCGATGCCGCGGGCCCGCACCCCGCACCAATTCACGTGTTTTTTGTCTTATGCCATTTGCCGGCTCTTGATATGACCGCGCACGCCCTAAAATAAATCGGACATGCGCTGCACGAGCGCGCGCCGGCCGGTTCGTTTGTTAGCGTCGCGCGCCGTCCGCTTTCAGGATTCATGCGGTAGCGCAGTGCGCTGCCGCGTCCTACCCGTTTTGCAAAGAGGAACGCATATGGAGCAATTTCACGGCACGACGATCGTTTCCGTGCGCCGCGGCGACAAAGTCGCGCTCGGCGGCGACGGCCAGGTGACGCTAGGCAACATCGTCATGAAAGGCGGTGCGAAGAAAGTCCGGCGCATCTATAACGGCAAGGTGCTGGTCGGCTTCGCCGGCGGCACGGCCGACGCCTTCTCGCTGCTCGACCGCTTCGAAGCGAAGCTGGAAAAACATCAAGGCAACCTCACGCGCGCCGCCGTCGAACTCGCCAAAGACTGGCGCACCGACCGCATGCTGCGCCGTCTCGAAGCCATGCTGATCGCCGCTGACGCCACCACCACGCTCGTCATCACCGGCAATGGCGACGTGCTTGATCCGGAAGGCGGCATCTGCGCGATCGGTTCCGGCGGCGCCTATGCGCAAGCCGCCGCGACTGCGCTCGCTCACAACACTGAACTGTCGCCCCGTGAAATCGTGGAGAAGTCGCTAGAGATTGCCGGCGACATGTGCATCTACACGAACCATAACCGCGTTATCGAGACGATCGAGTAAGGACACACGATGAGCACCATGACCCCTGCCGAGATCGTCTCGGAACTCGACAAACACATCATCGGCCAAGGCCGCGCGAAAAAAGCGGTGGCTGTGGCGCTGCGCAATCGCTGGCGCCGTCAGCAGGTTGAAGATCCGCTGCGTCAGGAAATCACGCCGAAGAACATTCTGATGATCGGACCGACCGGCGTCGGCAAGACCGAAATCGCGCGGCGTCTGGCAAAACTGGCCGACGCGCCGTTCATCAAGATCGAAGCGACCAAGTTCACCGAGGTCGGCTATGTGGGCCGCGACGTGGACAGTATCGTGCGCGACCTGATGGAAATCTCGGTCAAACAGACGCGCGAAACGGAAATGCGCAAAGTGCGGACCAAAGCCGAAGATCAGGCCGAAGACCGCATCCTCGATATTCTGCTGCCAAGCGCGCGCCCGGTCGGCTTCGGCGCGAGTTCGAGCGCCGCGGATACCGTCGACGAAGGCAGCACCACGCGCCAGACATTCCGCAAGCGTCTGCGCGAAGGCCTGCTCGACGACAAGGAAATCGAGCTCGCCGTGGAACAGCCGCAAGTCGGCATGGACATCATGGGGCCGCCGGGCATGGAAGACATGACCGAGCAGATCCGTTCGATGTTCGCGAACATCGGCGGCGGCAAGAAAACGCGCCGCAAGCTGAAGGTCAAGGAAGCGCTGAAGGTTCTCACCGACGAAGAAGCCGGCAAGATGCTGAACGACGAAGAGGTGAAAGCCAAGGCCGTGCAGAACGTCGAGCAGAACGGCATTGTGTTTCTTGACGAGATCGACAAGATCGCCTCGCGCAACGAAGCCGGCGGCGGCGAAGTTTCGCGTCAGGGCGTGCAGCGCGATCTGTTGCCGCTGGTCGAGGGCACCACGATCAACACCAAGTACGGCATGGTGAAGACCGACCACATTCTGTTCATCGCGAGCGGTGCATTTCACCTGGCCAAGCCGAGCGATCTGATTCCGGAACTGCAAGGGCGTTTCCCGATTCGCGTCGAACTGGATTCGCTGTCGGTGAAGGACTTCGAATCGATCCTGGTGTCCACGGACGCGAGCCTCGTCAAGCAATACCAGGCACTGCTGGCCACCGAAGACGTGCACCTCGAATTCGCCGACGACGGCATTCGCCGCCTTGCGGAGATCGCGTACTCGGTCAACGAAAAGACCGAGAACATTGGCGCACGCCGTCTGTACACGGTGATCGAAAAGCTGCTTGAGGAAGTCTCGTTCGCGGCCGGCAATCACTCGGGCCGGACGGTGCAGATCGACGCGACCTATGTCGATCGCGCGCTGAACGAAGTGGCGGAAGACGAGGATCTGTCGCGCTACGTGCTGTGATGTCGATGCAGATACCGCCGCATGTGGTGTTCATCGCTTGAGGCGAATCAGATGTGATGCGTAAGAAAAACGGGCTGCCTTCGATCAGGCGGCCCGTTTTCATTTGTTTGCGGCAAGCGGAGCCAAAACGACTCGCTTACTGCTTGACCGGCCGCTTCGCCAGCTTGCGCTGCAGCGTGCGCCGATGCATGTTCAACGCGCGCGCGGTAGCCGAAATATTGCCGCCGTGCTCGGCGAGCACGCGTTGAATATGCTCCCACTCCAGACGCGCCACCGACAACGGCGTGGGATGCTCGATCGCCTCTTCTGCTTGCAGCGCGCTCGCTTCACTTTGCAGCGCCGACAGAATCGTCTCGACGTTGGCAGGCTTGGCCAGGTAATTATCGGCACCGTCTTTCACCGCCTGCACCGCGGTGGCGATGCTCGCATAACCCGTCAGCACCAGCATGCGCGCGTCGGGCTGCAAATCGCGCAATGGCGCGACGAGCGTGAGACCGGAATCATTGCCGAGATGCAGATCCACCGTGATCTGGCTGAACTTCTGCCGATTCGCCAGCTTGATGGCCTCATCCGCGTTGTGCGCCTCGCTCACCGTGTAGCCGCGCCGGGTGAGCCCACGAGCGAGGATGCCGGAGAACACCTCATCGTCGTCGATCACCAGAAAATTCATATCGCTCATGCCTGTTTCTCCGTGTTGGATGGCGCAGCGCCTTGACGGCCTTTGCCAGAAAATTTGCGTCCGGCGAGCGGCAGCTTCAGGACCGCGCGCGTGCCACGCGGCTTGATCGCACTGACATCGGTCAGTTCGATCGATCCATTCAGACGCGCCGCCGCCGAAAACGCCAGATAGAGGCCCACGCCGTGTCCACCTTGCGTACTCTCGACCGGCATCGCTCCGAGCGAGCCGCGCAACGTGGCCGGAATGCCCGGGCCCGCATCACATACTTCGAAGACGATCTGGTCGCCGCGCGCCGCCAGCGCGCAGGACAGCGTCACGTGATCGCGGCTTGCACGCGCGGCGTTGTCGAGCAAAATCGTGAGAATCTGACTCACGGCCACCGAATCGTCAAGACTGACATCCGCGGGCGGCACGCCGACCCGCTCGAACTTCACATGCGGATGACGCAAGCGCCACTGCTCGGCAAACGATTCGAGCCACTCGCCGACCAGTTGCCGGTTGGTGGTCGTCGACGCCCGGCTGCGCAAGCGCGCAAGCGCCGACGTACACAATGTCATTTGTTGTTCGAGCAATTCGAGATCTGCGCTATAAGGCGCAAGTCCCTTATCGGAACGCGCTGCATCTCGTAATTCTTCGGACAACATGGCAATTGTAGACAACGGCGTACCGATTTCGTGCGCCACAGTGGCGGCCTGGACACCCAGAGCGACCGCGCGTTCGTCGTGAAGCAAGCGCTGCTGCGCGTCTCCGAGTGCTGCGTCACGTAGCCGCAACGCTCGCGACATGCGCGCGACGAACCATGCAATGAGGCCAACGCTGACCATGAAGTTCACCCACATGCCCGCGCGGTAGTAGTCGAACAGGTTCGCCGGATTGTCGAGATTCAGCGGCACGGAATCGAAACCGAGGACCGCGTAGCAGGCCACGGCGAACGCCGCGAGCCACGCCATCAGATGCCACGGCAGCACGGCCGCCGCGATGGCGAGCGATGGCAGATAGAGCGAAACGAATGGATTGGTGGTGCCGCCGGAGAGAAACAGCAGTGCCGACAACGCGCCCAGATCGACCCAGATCTGGCCGAACAATTCCATGTTGGATTCGGGGCGCTGCTGCGAGACGCGCCACCACGTGATTCCGTTGAAGATCACTTCGAGCGCGATCACCAGCAGCATGGCGGGCAACGGCAAGTGCACGCCGATGAAGATCTGCACGAACGCGATCGTCATCAATTGGCCAATGATCGCGAGACTGCGCAGCCAGAACAGATGCCCGAGATTGACGCGGCCAGTGTTGGTGATTCGATGCATGACTTTAATTTACCTGTTCGGACTAGTCCGACTTACCTCGCGGCCTTGTGTCGGTAACATGGAATTTTTGCGATAGCGCCTAACGGGAACGAACTTTTCTTCGTGTCCTCCATTGCGCAACCCATCCATGCTACCGACTTCCCACAGCGAGGCCGACGCCTCTTCAGCTTTCCTGACTGTTCTGCGACAAGCCGCCGCAGCCCGGCAAACCGGCACGGCGCAGGCCGAAGCCGACTGCCTCGACGCTGCGGTGCGAATCCATCCACTCGACCACGCGGCGCTCGATTCGCTCACGACCAAGCTGCTCGAACAACACCATTCCGGCGACGCAATCGAACTCGCCGCCATTATTGCCCAACTCGATCCGCGCAACGCTCTTGCACACTTTCGCCTCGGCTACGTGCTGCAGATGGCGAACCGGCATGCCGAAGCCATCGCACCCTATCGCCATGCACTTGCAATCGATCCGCGTTTGCCGCGCCTGCGCAACAATCTCGCCGCTGCGCTGACGTTCACGGGCGGCGACCTGAACGAACAGATCGCGCTGCTGGAAAATGCCGTCCGCGATGAACCCGATGAGGGCGACGGGTGGACCAATCTCACGCACGCTTGTCGCACAAAAATGGATCTGCCGCGCGCGCTCGAAGCCGGCGCAAAGGCCGTGCAATGCGCACCGCATAGCTCGCTGGCGCACAACAACTATGCGCTGACGCTGCGTGAGGCGCAACGCTGGGACGACGCGGTGCAAGCCGCCCAAACCGCTTGCGCGCTGGCCCCCAACGACGCCTGCATGCGCTCCAATCTCTCCATGCTGCAACTCGTGCGTGCCGATTATGCGCACGGCTGGGCATCGCACGAAGCGCGCTGGGACGGCTCTTCGGAATTGGGCGGCAACCGTCCGGTGATGCCGGCGCCGCTTTGGCGCGGCGAACCGCTCGCCGGCAAGACGCTGCTGGTGTGGGGCGAGCAAGGCATGGGCGACCTCTTGCAGTTCTGCCGCTATATTCCGATGCTGGCCGAGCGCGTCCATCGCGAAGGCGGCCGTCTCATCTGGAATTCGTTCCCGCAGATGGGAGCGCTGCTCACGCGCAGCCTCGGCGGTCATGCGGACGAGTTTTCAGCCGGCGGCGGCGTCGAATCGCTACCGGCGTTCGATTACGAGATTCCGTTGCTGAGCCTGCCGCTGATATTCGACACGCACGAGGAAACGATTCCGGCGGCGCCCTATTTGCGAGCTGACTCAACAGCCACCAAGTCGTGGCAAGAGCGGCTTGCCGGGGAATCGCGGCTCAAAGTCGGGCTAACGTGGACCGGCAGCCACGGCCACCAACGCAATCCGTTCCGGCGCGTCGGCTGGGAACGCTATGCGGCTCACTTCGGCGGCGTGCAGGATGTGGCGTTCTATTCATTGCAGCCGGGCGCCGGCGCGGACGTGGCGGCGGCACGCGCGGCCGGCTTGCCGATGACCGACCACACCGCCGAATTCGCGACCTTCGACGATACCGCCGCGTTTGTCGGCGCGCTTGATCTTGTCATTACGGTTTGCACGTCTGCGGCGCATCTGAGCGGCGCGATCGGCCAGCGCACCTGGGTGCTGCTTGACGTCAATCCGCACTGGGTCTGGTTGCTCGACCGCCGCGACAGTCCGTGGTATCCGAGCGCCACGCTGTACCGGCAGCCGCAATTCGGTCAGTGGGAGCCGGCGCTGGAAGCCGTCGCGCGTGACCTGAGTGCGCTTGCAGGCGAGCACCGCCGGGCGGCATAAGTCGGCAGCGGTTTGGTAAGCCGGCAGCGCTCTCATCGGGCCGTGGAGCTCCCGTAAGTCGGCAGCGTTTTTGTAAGCCGGTAGCACCCTCGTAAATCGGCGGCGTTTTCGTACGCCAGCAGCACACTCGTAAGCTGGCAGCGCTCCCATCGGCCGCCGGCACGTCCTCAAACACTGCCGCATCCAGCACCCTCAGCGCAAATCACACGCCACCCGGCCGCGCCTGAGCCGCTCGCGCAATCTCCGCGGCAAGACATTCGGGGCACAGGCAGCGTCTGGCCGGATCGAGCCGGTCCACCGGTAACGGCGGCATCTCGCGGCACCAGCAGTCGAACGGCTGCCCATGCATGGCGCAGTCGAACGCGTTGCCGCAGCTCGGGCAGCGCGCGCTGCTTTCAGAACGGGAAACGGACGGTTTCATGACGGGCCGGATAGTCTCGCTTCAGCCGGGATCAGGAAATGATGCCACGACTGGCGAACCTCCGTGAGTCGTCCGTTCGGCTAATTTACCGGCACGTCCGAAGCGCGGTACGCTTCGTCGTCCGCTGGCGTCCGCGGGCTGTCATTGCGCGGCGCGCAAAGCCGGGAGCGCCCGCCGCCCGCGCAACTATCGAAAACCCTGTTGCAGCGCGCCAGTCCTGTACAATTCGCCCTGTTTTAACTGTTCCGTGCCTGAGCCTGCCGCCATGTCCGAGCTTCCCGACCTTTCGCAGATCGCGCCCACCCTGAAGGCTGAAATCCTGGCCGAGGCGCTACCCTACATTCGTCAGTATCACGGTAAGACCGTGGTCATCAAATACGGCGGCAACGCCATGACCGAAGAGCGGCTCAAGCAAGGCTTCGCGCGCGACGTGATCCTGCTCAAGCTGGTCGGCATCAATCCGGTCATCGTGCACGGCGGCGGTCCGCAGATCGACCAGGCGCTGAAGAAAATCGGCAAACAGGGCACGTTCATCCAGGGCATGCGCGTCACCGACGAAGAGACGATGGAAGTCGTCGAATGGGTGCTCGGCGGTGAAGTGCAGCAGGACATCGTCACGCTCATCAACCACTTCGGCGGCCACGCGGTCGGCCTGACGGGCAAAGACGGCGGCCTGATCCACGCGCGCAAGATGCTGATGCCGGATCGCGATAATCCGGGCCAATACGTCGATATCGGCCAGGTGGGCGAAGTCGAGGCGATCAACCCGGCGGTCGTGAAAGCATTGCAGGACGACGCATTCATTCCGGTGATCTCGCCGATCGGTTTCGGCGAAGACGGCCTGTCGTACAACATCAACGCGGATCTGGTCGCGGGCAAGCTGGCGGTGGTGCTGAACGCCGAAAAGCTCGTGATGATGACCAACATCCCCGGCGTGATGGATAAGGAAGGCAATCTGCTGACCGATCTGTCGGCGCGCGAAATCGACGGCCTGTTCGCCGACGGTACGATCTCCGGCGGCATGCTGCCGAAAATCTCGTCGGCACTGGACGCGGCCAAGAGCGGCGTGCGGTCGGTGCACATCATCGACGGCCGTATCGAGCACTCGGTGCTGCTGGAAATTCTCACCGAACAGCCGTTCGGCACGATGATCCGCTCGCATTGATTCCTGCCTCAAACCCGGCACACGCGACACGTCAGCATGGCGTGCACTGTGTGCCGTGCTGTTGCGCCGGCCAGTCGTACAGCGTGTACGGCAAGCGCTACACCTTCTGCGGCTCGCAACAACGCGCCGCCATGGCGCGCCAACCCGTTCTCCCCTCCTTTCCCGCCACCCGCACCGTGAACCGTTCGCGTTCGCCGCGTGAGGCAACTGTTCGCGCCTGAACGGCGCTCTCCACCATGCGCACTCCCACCTCCCGAAGCCGTCGTCCGCACATCGCAGGTGGCCGTCCGGTCTGGCTGTTCGACCTCGACAACACGCTGCATCACGCATCGCACGCGATCTTTCCGGCAATTAATCAGGGGATGACGCAGTACATCATCGACGCACTGCAAGTGGACATCGACGAAGCCAACCGTCTGCGCACCGGCTACACGCAACGCTATGGCGCAACGCTGCTCGGCCTGACGCGCCACCATCCGCTCGATCCGAACGACTTCCTGAAAGTCGTGCACACCTTCCCCGATCTCGGCTCGATGATCCGCCATGAACGCGGCGTCGCGCGCCTCGTCGCGGCGTTGCCGGGCCGCAAGATCGTGCTGACCAACGCGCCCGAGGCCTATGCACGCGCCGTGCTCGCCGAACTGCGTATCGAGCGTCTGTTCGAACAGGTGATCGCCATCGAGCACATGCGCGATCGCCGCCGCTGGCGCGCCAAGCCCGACCACGCGATGCTGCGCAAGGCCATGCGCGACGCGCACGTATCGCTGAAGGACGTGATCCTCGTCGAAGACACGCGCTCGCACTTGAAGAACTACCGGCGGCTCGGCATCCGCACGGTGTGGATCACCGGCCATCTGCCGCGCAAGCCGCACGCGGACGGCGTGCCGACGCGCCTGCCCGGCACCGGCCGGCCACACTATGTCGACAGAAGCATTCGTTCGTTAAAATCATTACGACTGAGCACCCGCTCGGTTCGATTGAAGAGACAGCAGACGGGACGACAGCCATGCAGCCGATCGACAAGCCTGACGAAGTCTTAACCGAACACGAACCGAACACCACGCTCGCCGCCCCGCGCGCGCAGCGCCTGAAGCCGGGCGAGCGCCGCGTGCACATCCTCCAGACGCTCGCCGCGATGCTGGAGGCGCCGAAAAACGAAAAGATCACCACTGCGGCACTCGCCGCCCGGCTTGGCGTTTCGGAAGCCGCGCTGTACCGTCATTTCGCCAGCAAGGCGCAAATGTTCGAAGGGCTCATCGAGTTTATCGAGCAGACCATCTTCGGGCTGATCAACCAGATCGCCGACAAGGAGAGCAACGGCGTACTGCAAGCGCGCTCGATCGCGCTAATGCTGCTCAACTTCCCCGCGAAGAATCCTGGCATGACGCGCGTGCTGACGTGCGAGGCGCTGGTCGGCGAGCATGAACGGCTGACCGAGCGCGTCAATCAGATGCTGGAGCGCGTCGAGTCGTCGTTGAAGCAATGCCTGCGGCTTGCGCAAATGGAGGCGAACACCGCTGCGAGTTCGGGTGAGAACGCCGTCCCGCTGCCCGCCGGCTACGATCCCGCGATTCGGGCGAGTCTGCTGCTGAGCTACATCATCGGCCGCTGGCACCGCTATGTGCGCAGCGGCTTCGCACGCCCGCCCGCTGAACACGCCGACGCGCAACTGCTCCTGATTCTTCAGTAGTCCGCTCGGCATGCGCCGCCCCACGCTCTGCGCCCGCGACGTTGCCGCACAAAAATTTCCGCTATACTTTGCGCCTGACTGCGGCACCCCGATTCATTCGGAACCGCTGTCCGCAACACCCTGAACACCTGCTTGAAAACCATCTACGCGCCGATTTGCTGACTCGATTGCGGGCGCGCGAACTGCCGGGAACGTTTCCCGCGGTTCACTATAAATGCGGCTAAAGAGGTCGTCAGCCGCGCACACAGTCGTTCCTCCGTGCTTTTGCCGACGCCGTTTAGCCGCCTGTTTTGATAAATGGCGGAATGAATGGAATCGATCGGTATCGTCGCTCCCCAAAAAATGCATTTCACCGAGCCGCTGCAGTTGCAGAACGGCAGCTCGCTGGCCGGTTACGACCTGATGGTCGAGACCTACGGCACGCTCAACGCCGCGCGTAGCAACGCGGTGCTGGTGTGCCATGCGCTCAACGCCTCGCATCACGTGGCGGGCGTGTACGCCGACAATCCCAAGGACATCGGCTGGTGGGACAACATGGTCGGCCCAGGCAAGCCGCTCGACACCGACAAGTTCTTCGTGATCGGCGTGAACAACCTGGGATCGTGCTTCGGCTCGACCGGACCGATGAGCATCGATCCGGCCACCGGCAATCCGTACGGCGCGACGTTCCCCGTCGTAACGGTGGAAGACTGGGTCAACGCCCAGGCGCGCGTCGCCGACCAGTTCGGCATCACGCGCTTCGCCGCGGTGATGGGCGGCAGCCTCGGCGGCATGCAGGCGCTCGCGTGGAGCATGATGTATCCGGAGCGCGTGGGCCATTGCATCGTGGTCGCGTCCACGCCCAAGCTGTCCGCGCAGAACATCGCGTTCAACGAGGTTGCGCGCTCGGCGATCCTCTCGGACCCCGACTTCCATGGCGGCAACTACTACGCGCACAACATCAAGCCGAAGCGCGGCTTGCGCGTCGCGCGCATGATCGGCCACATCACGTATCTGTCCGACGACGACATGGCCGAGAAATTCGGCCGCTCGCTGCGTCGCGCGGAAGGCGCGGTAGACGCCTATAACTTCAACTTCGACGTGGAATTCGAAGTGGAGTCGTATCTGCGTTATCAGGGTGACAAATTCGCCGACTACTTCGACGCAAACACCTACTTGCTGATCACGCGCGCGCTCGACTATTTCGATCCGGCCAAAGCCTTCGACGGCGATCTGACGGCCGCTGTCGCGCACACCACGGCGAAGTATCTGATCGCCAGCTTCTCGACCGACTGGCGGTTCGCGCCGGCCCGCTCGCGCGAACTGGTGAAGGCGCTGCTCGACCACAAGCGCACCGTCACCTACGCGGAAATCGACGCGCCGCACGGCCACGACGCCTTCCTGCTCGACGACGCGCGCTATCACAACCTGATGCGCGCCTATTACGAACGTATTGCGAACGAGGTGAACGCATGAACCAGCGAGCACTCGATTACCTGGCGCTGCGCCCGGACTTCCGCGCGATCGCCCGCTGGGTCGAACCGCGCGCCACGGTGCTGGATCTGGGCTGCGGCGACGGCTCGCTGCTCTCGCTCCTGACCGAAGAGCTGGAGGTGCAGGGCTACGGCATCGAAATCAACGACGCGGGCGTGCTGGCGTCGACACAAAACGGCGTCAACGTGATCCAGCAGAATCTGGAAGACGGCCTGCGCCTGTTCGAAGACGGCAGCTTTGATTTCGCGATTCTGTCGCAGACGCTGCAAACCATTCATCAGACGGCGGCAATCCTGCGCGAGACCGTGCGGGTCGGCAAGGAATGCATCGTGTCGTTCCCGAACTTCGGCTACTGGGCGCATCGGCTGTCGGTGTTGCAGGGCCGCATGCCGGTGTCGAAGTCGCTGCCTTATCAGTGGCACAACACGCCGAACGTGCGGGTACTGACGATCGAAGATTTCGAGGCGCTCGCGCCGGAAGTCGGCATCGAGATTCTCGACCGCGTGGTGCTGCACGACGGTCAGGTGGTGCGTTGGGGCGTGAACTGGCGTGGTAGTCTTGCGGTCTATCGCGTCAAGAAAAGCTAACGCAACTTATACACATGTCGAACCCGCCGCACGAGGCGCCTGCACTTACCGCTCACGAAGAACATCCCGGCTGGCGCGCGTTCCTGAATACGCGCATGCTGATCTGCGTCTTTCTCGGCTTTACGTCGGGATTGCCGCTGTTCACGCTCGTCTATCTGGTGCAGGCGTGGTTACGCTCCGAAGGCGTCAATCTGAAGGAAATCGGCCTCTTTGCGCTGATCCAGTTCCCGTACACCTGGAAATTCATCTGGGCGCCGCTGATGGACCGCTACGTCCCGCGTTTTCCGGGCTGGCGTCCGGGCAGACGGCGCGGCTGGATGCTGGTCACGCAGATTCTGGTGGCCGGCGCCATCGCCACCTTGGGGTTCGTGTCGCCTAAAGACTCGATCTGGACGGTGGCGGCTTTGACGGCGCTGGTCGCGTTTTTCGGCGCGAGCCAGGACATCGTGATCGACGCCTACCGGCGCGAGTTGTTGAGCGATACGCAGCAGGGGCTCGGCAACGCGGTGCATGTGAACGCGTACAAGATCGCGGCACTCGTGCCCGGTTCGCTCGCGTTGATCCTGTCCGACCATTTGCCGTGGAGCACCGTTTTCATCGTGACGGCCGCGTTCATGCTGCCCGGCATGGTCATGACACTGGTCGTGCGCGAACCCGAAGTCCACGGCACGCCGCCCAAGAACCTGCGCGAAGCAATCGTGCAGCCGTTCAAGGAATTCATTCAACGCGACGGCTGGCGCGGCGCGCTGTTCGTGCTCGGTTTCATCTTCCTGTATAAGCTCGGCGACACGATGGCGACCACGCTGTCTACGTCGTTCTTTCTCGACATCGGCTTTTCGCGCACGCAGATCGGTGTGATCGCGAAGACCACTGCTTTCGGCGCGAGCCTGGCGGGTGGGATCGTCGGCGGAATCTGGCTGATGAAAATCGGCATCGGACGTGGGTTGTGGATCTTCGGCATCCTGCAGATGGTGTCGACGCTCGGCTTTGCATGGCTCGCGCATCTCGGACCGGCTTCGCCCGGTCTCGTGGCTATCTACGACATCGCCGTCGGGTTGAGCGAAGGCACGACGAAACTGCTGGCGCTGGTGGGCGTCGATTGGGCTGTGCAGCTCGAGCCGCGTTCAGTTGCGCTGGCGCTCGTCTACGGGTTGGAAACCTTTGCCACTGGGCTGACGATGGCGGCATTCACCGCCTATATCGCCAGTACCACCGATCCGCGCTACACCGCTACCCAGTTCGCGCTCTTCACGAGCCTCGCTTCCGTGCCGCGCACGCTGGCTTCTGCGGCAAGCGGCTACGTGGTCGCGCGGATCGGCTGGTTCGATTACTTCATCGTTTGTACCGCGTTGGGTTTGCCCGGCATGTTGCTTCTGCTGCGCATCGCGCCGTGGAGGAAGCAGTCGTGAAGTCGCTTCTTTCGAAGGGTGCGGCGCGCTCGATTGCGTCCCGGCGTGCTGCGGTCAAGGGCAGCCGCGTGGCGCTGCACGCCGTATGGGCGCTTGGCTGTGTGAGCCTGACGTTCGCCGCGCCATTGAACGCCTATGCGGCAGCCGTGCCGGCAGCCGCTACCAGTGCACCCGCAGCGGCGCCGGCCACGACGTCAGCGCCGACGGCGAAGCCCGCAGCGGCGACGGCCGCGAGCCCTGAAAATGCGACATCGGCGGCACAAGGCGCGAACAATGCCACCAGCGCGCCTGCCGCTGCAACGCCGCCTTCGTCGCCTTCGTCGCCTTCATCACCTTCGTCACCCCAATCGACGCAACCGCCGCCGGCTCCGGTCACGGCCAGAACGCCCGCTGCGACATCTTCTCCGCCCGCGACCGCCAAAGCGCCTAGTGTCCCGTCGATGCCCGCCCCGGCGTCCGCGTCGTACACCCCGAACACGCAGTTGCGCTACGGCGGCTATCTGGTGTTCCGCAACCTGATCCCATCGCCGATGCTCGAAGCGCAAGCCGCCGAAGAGTTCAACCAGATCGCCTACGGCGCCGAGCACGCAAACCGTCTGTACGCCGACACCGACGCGCATGTCACGCGCGTGCGTTCGATCGTCGACAAGATGATTCCGTACTCGCTGAAATGGAACGAGCGGGCCAAGAACTGGAAGTGGGATGTGGCGGTGGTGCGCTCGACCGATATCCGCATGTACTGTCTGCCGGGCGGCAAGATCGTCGTCTACGGCGGCCTGCTCGACCGCGCGCGTCTGAACGACAACGAACTCGGCATGCTGATCGGCCATGAGATCGCGCATGCGCTGCGTGAACATGCACGCGAGCGGCTCGGCCAACTGCAGGCGAGCCAGCTCGACTCGTCCGGCACGATCCCGCAGCTATTCGGGCTCGCCGATCTGGGCGCGGCACCGCTCGGCATCGGCTCGCGCCTGCTGGAAATGAAGTACGAAAATACCGACGAAACGGAAGCCGACGTGATCGGCAGCGATATCGCGTCGCGCGCCGGCTTCGATCCGCGCGCGGCGGTCACGCTCTGGGACAAGCTGGCGCAAGCCACGCGCAGCAATCGCAATCAGGGCTTCATCTACGTGCATCCCTACACGCCGGCGCGCCGTCAGGACATCATCAAGCGCTTGCCGGACATGCTGCCGCTCTATGCGAAGGCGATCGGCAAGACGGTGGACGCGCTGCCGGACTACGCCGGCATGGGCCGTCCGCGCCGCAAACTGATCCGCGACTGAGGCGCGCGGGCCTTAAGCGCCCGCTTCTTCCGCGACAACGCTTTCCACAGGGCCAACTGCCGGTTCGCTTGCTGCGCGCTCGCGCCTCTGGCCTGACAAGGCGAGACTTCAGCCTCGCCTGCCGTGCTTACTTCTTGACCTTGTGGTCGTAATCCACCGTCAGCGGCGCATGGTCGCTGAACTTGATATCGCGGAACACGTCGGTGCGTTTCGCCTTGCTCGCGATACCCGCCGTCGCGATGTGATAATCGATCCGCCACCCGACGTTCTTCGCGTACGCCTGGCCGCGATTGCTCCACCACGTGTACTGTTCCGGCCGCTGGTCGAGCGTGCGGAACACGTCGACGTAACCCACTTCATCGAATAGTTTGGTGAGCCATGCGCGCTCTTCCGGCAGGCAACCCGAATTTTTCTG
The DNA here is from genome assembly GCF_012689525.1 of Paraburkholderia aromaticivorans. NCBI lineage: Bacteria > Pseudomonadati > Pseudomonadota > Betaproteobacteria > Burkholderiales > Burkholderiaceae > Paraburkholderia > Paraburkholderia aromaticivorans. Next base: position 67,207 of record NZ_CP051516.1, on the reverse strand, counting down.
GTTGCTCTTCCAGTTCTTGATATCGATTTCCTTGTGGACGATGTTGACGTCGCCGCACACGATCACTTCACGCTCCTGAGACAGTTCCGCGAGATGCGGCATGAACTCGTCCATGAAACGGTATTTGGCCTGCTGACGTTCGTCGCCGCTCGAACCCGACGGCACGTACACCGAAATCACCGACAGCTTGCCGAAACGCAATTCGACATAACGCCCTTCCGGGTCGAACTCTTCACTGCCGAAACCGATCACCACTTCGTCCGGTTCGTGACGCGTGTACACGCCCGCACCGCTATAACCCTTCTTCACGGCGTGTTGAAAATAGCCGGTGAAGTTGTGCGGAGCCATGAATTCCGGCGTCATGTCGTCCTGCGAGCATTTGATTTCCTGCACGCACAGCACGTCGGCCTTCTGTTCTCCGAACCAGTCGAAAAACCCCTTCTTCGCCGCTGAGCGAATGCCGTTCAGGTTCGCGGTAATCACACGCAACATGTCGTTCCTTTTATGTTCGATTCGTTTATGGAGCAAAAGGGCACGGTCACTCGACCTTGATGCCCTTCAGCGACTCTTTGGCAGGGGGATATTCGAGCTTCAGCGCTTCGAACGTGCGCAACAGCAACTCCGCGACCATCACGTTGCGATGCGTCTTCGAGTCGGCCGGAATCACGTACCACGGCGCGTATTCCGTCGATGTCGCGGCCAGCCCGTCCTGATACGCCGCCTGATACTTGTCCCACTGCTTACGCGCTTCGAGATCGGCGACGTCGAACTTCCAGTGCTTGCTCGGATCGTCGATGCGCGCCTGCAGACGCGCACGTTGCTCGTCTTTCGAAATGTGCAGCATGCACTTGACGATGGCCGTGCCGCTATACGCCAGCAACTGTTCGAACTGGCGAATGTGGCAGCAGCGTTGCACGAACGCTTGCTCATCCAAAGTGCCGAGCACAGTGGGGACCAGCAGATCTTCGTAGTGACTGCGGTTGAAGATCGTCAGCTCACCGGCGGCAGGCGCTTGCGAATGCACGCGCCAGAGGAAATCGTGTGCGAGCTCGACGGGCGTCGGCGCCTTGAATGGCACGATGCGCAAACCGAGCGGATCGACTTCATGAAACACCGCGCGGATCGTACCGTCCTTGCCGCTCGTGTCCATGCCCTGCAGCACCAGCAACACACGGCGCGTCTGCTGCGCGTGCAAACACTCTTGCAGAGTGTCGAGCTTCGCGCCGATCTCCGACAGACGCGCCTTGTCGGAATCTTTCGAACCGGTCGAAAACGGCTTGGCGGCCGGGTCGAAATCGCTCAGCGAGAATTTGCTTTTTTTCTTGCCGTCGTCGAAATACGGCACGCGGAAATCGTCGAGTTCGGGTTGCTTGGCCATCCACACACTCCGTGATCTGCGTTCGTTTAACGGACCCGCAAAATGAAACGGGCCGTTGCCCCACTTTCGTTTCCGGCAACAGCCCGTGATAGCTGAAGCGCGAACGCTTCAGCCGCGCTTCTCTACTTCAGCGTCAACTCAGGACAGCTTCTTCTTCAACAGTTCGTTCACCTGCGCCGGATTGGCCTTGCCCTTCGTCGCTTTCATTGCCTGACCGATCAGCGCGTTGAATGCCTTTTCCTTGCCGGCGCGGAATTCCTCGACCGACTTGGGGTTCGCGGCGAGCACTTCGTCGATGATCGCTTCCAGCGCGCCCGTATCCGAAATCTGCTTCAGCCCTTTCGCCTCGATGATGCGGTCGGCGGCGGCTTCGTCGGTAGCCTTCTCTTCCCAGATCGCGAGGAAAATTTCCTTCGCGATCTTGTTGGAGATCGTGCCGTCGGCGATACGCTGCAGCAGCAACGCAAGTTGCGCAGACGACACCGGGCTCCCGGCAAAGTCGAGACCCTCGCGATTCAGTTGCGACGACACTTCGCCCATCAGCCAGTTAGCCGCAGCCTTGGCGTTGGCCGGGCCGACTTTGCTCACCACCGCTTCGTAGTACGCGGCCATGGCTTTGCTCGACGTCAGCACGTTGGCGTCGTACGGCGTCAAACCGTATTGCGACACGAAGCGCTGTTGAATCGCCACCGGCAGCTCCGTCATCTCTGCCTTGACGCGCTCGATCCACGCCGCGTCGATCACGAGCGGCATCAGATCGGGATCGGGGAAATAGCGGTAATCGTGCGCGTCTTCCTTGCTGCGCATGGAGCGCGTTTCGCGCTTGTCCGGATCGTACAGACGCGTTTCCTGCACCACCGTGCCGCCGTCTTCGATCAGTTCGATCTGACGGCGTACTTCGTACTGAATCGCTTCTTCGAGGAAGCGGAACGAGTTCAGGTTCTTGATCTCGGCGCGCGTGCCGAATTCGGCCTGGCCGACCGGACGCACCGACACGTTCGCGTCGCAACGGAACGAGCCTTCCTGCATGTTGCCATCGCAGATGCCGAGCCACGTGACGAGCGTGTGCAGCGTCTTCGCGTAGGCGACTGCTTCGGCCGCGCTGCGCATTTCCGGCTCGGTGACGATTTCGAGCAACGGCGTGCCCGCACGATTCAGGTCGATGCCGGTCATGCCCGCGAAGTCTTCGTGCAGCGATTTGCCCGCGTCTTCTTCGAGGTGGGCGCGCGTCAGGTTAACGACTTTCTCGTACGCTTCCTTGCCCGCCTTTTCATTGGCCGGCACCTGAATCGTCACCTGGCCGCCCTGCACAACAGGGATTTCGTACTGGCTGATCTGATAGCCCTTCGGCAGATCGGGGTAAAAATAATTCTTGCGCGCGAAGATGCTGCGCGGCGCCACCGTCGCGCCGATCGCGAGGCCGAACTGGATCGCGCGTTCCACAGCGCCGCGGTTCATTACCGGCAAGGTGCCGGGCAAGGCCAGATCGACCGGGCTGGCTTGCGTGTTCGGCGCCGCGCCGAATTGCGTCGCGGTGCCGGAAAAAATCTTCGATTGAGTCGACAGTTGCGCGTGGGTCTCCAGACCGATCACGACTTCCCATTGCTTGGCCATGGTGTTCACACTCCTGCCGGTGCTTTACGGTGCCAGTCGGTCGCGCGCTGGAACGCGTCGGCCACCTGGAGCATCCGGGCTTCATTGAAATAGTTGCCGATGATCTGCAAACCGACCGGACGCTGCGCATTCGCGCCCGCGCCGAAGCCGCACGGCACGCTCATGCCCGGCAAACCGGCGAGGCTTACCGACAGCGTATAGATGTCCGCCAGATACATCTGCACCGGATCGTCGCCCTTCGCGCCGAGGTCCCACGCCACCGAAGGCGCGACAGGTCCCATGATCACGTCGCACTGCTTGAACGCTTCCTGGAAATCCTGCGCGATGATGCGGCGGATCTTCTGCGCCTGCAGGTAGTACGCGTCGTAATAGCCGTGCGACAGCACGTACGCGCCGACCAGAATGCGGCGCTTCACTTCCGGGCCGAACCCTTCGGCGCGCGACTTCTTGTACATGTCGAGCAGATCGCGATACTCCGCGGCGCGATGACCAAAGCGCACGCCGTCGAAACGCGACAGGTTCGACGAAGCCTCCGCCGGCGCAATCACGTAATACACCGGAATCGACAACTCTGTTTTCGGCAGCGAGACTTCGACCAGCGTGGCGCCGAGCGCTTCGTATTGCTTCAGCGCGGCGTCGATCGACGCGCGCACGTCATCGGCGAGGCCGGCGCCGAAATACTCTTTCGGCAGGCCGATGCGCAGGCCAGCGAGCGGCTTGTCGGCGCCGTCTTCTTTCCACGATTTGCCGAGGTAACGCGTGTAGTCTTCGTCGTCGCGCACGAGGCTGGTCGAATCGCGCTCGTCGAAACCAGCCATGGCGTTGAGCAGCGTGGCGCAATCCGCGGCGCTTTGCGCCATCGGACCGCCCTGATCCAGCGACGAGGCGAACGCGATCATGCCGTAACGCGACACGCGGCCGTACGTCGGCTTGATGCCGGTGATGCCCGAGAACGACGCCGGCTGACGGATCGAGCCGCCGGTATCCGTACCAGTCGCGGCAGGCGTGAGGCGAGCGGCCACAGCCGCAGCCGACCCGCCCGACGAACCGCCCGGCACAGCCTTAACATCCCACGGATTCTGCACGGGACCAAAGTACGAATTCTCGTTGGATGAGCCCATTGCGAACTCGTCCATATTGGTCTTGCCCACGCACACCATGCCGGCCTTCTGCAGACGCGCGACCACGGTCGCGTCGAACGGGCTCTCGTAGTTCGACAGCATTTTCGAGCCGGCGGTGGAGCGCCAGCCCTTGGTGACGAACACGTCCTTGTGCGCGATCGGCAGGCCGACCAGCGGGCCGGCGTGGCCGGTATGGAGCAGCGCGTCCGCGGCTTTCGCCTGCGCGAGCGTCAGATCGGGATCGACCTGGATGAATGCGTTCAGGCTGTTGGCCGCGTCGATCCGCTTCAGATAGAGCTGCGCCAGTTCGACTGCGGAGCATTCCTTGGCCGTCAGTGCGGCGCGCAGTTCGGTCAAACTTTTTTCATGCATTGCGTTTTATCCTGAAGAGCGCGGCAGCGTAGTCACGCTGCCGTGGAGGCATTCGGCCGCCCGCCGGCAAGCCGAGCCGAGGAAGCCAGAGACGACGATCATGCAAGCACTGGAGTCACGAGGCGATATGCCGCTGCGTGGTGACTCGCCGGAAGGCTGACTTGCGCGCCGCGCCGGGCTCGATGCGCGGGTGTTACTCGATCACCTTCGGCACTAGGTACAGGCCTTCCTGCACGGCCGGCGCCGGGCGCTGGAAAGCTTCGCGTTCGACCGTTTCGGTCACCGCGTCGTCACGCAGACGCAGCGCAACGTCTTCGATCTGCTCGATCGGATGGGCAAGCGGCGCGATGCCGGTGGTATCGACCGCCTGCATCTGCTCGACAAGGCCGAAAAAATCGTTGAGCTGGACGAGCGTGTGCTCAGCGTCGGCGTCGGCCAGTTCGAGCCGCGCAAGATGCGCGATGCGTTTTACATCGGTCAGGGTCAGAGCCATGCAGTCACCGGAAAATGTGGTGGACCGCCGCAGCACGGAAAAAAACAGCGCTGCGACAGTGGGTTACGACGCTGGAGGAAGACCTCGAAAAAGGGGCCAGCGGAGGCAAAAAGTGCCGTCCGTTTCCTTCAAAACATCCAAAATTATAAGGTATCATTACGCGTTCGACCCAAACCCGGACCGACTTACCAGAGCCTTTCTGAACAATTCCCAAAGATAGTTCGGATTTTTCTGACCTGGCTTTGCATCGGCCTCCGGTAGACTCCCACGCAGCTTCAAGTTCCTGTGGCGCCGCCTCCGCCCGGTTGAAGCTGTTATTTTTTCCGCTGCCGCCCTGCGCATATGGTGCGAGGCCCGGCCCCCAGCGAGACAGGATTTTGAATGTTCGGTTTTTTGCGCAGCTACTTCTCCAACGATCTGGCCATTGACCTCGGTACGGCCAACACGCTCATCTACATGCGTGGCAAGGGCATCGTTCTCGATGAACCGTCGGTGGTCTCGATCCGCCAGGAAGGCGGTCCCAACGGTAAGAAAACCATCCAGGCAGTCGGCAAGGAAGCCAAGCAGATGCTCGGCAAGGTGCCGGGCAACATCGAGGCGATCCGCCCCATGAAAGACGGCGTGATCGCCGACTTCACCGTCACCGAGCAGATGATCAAGCAGTTCATCAAAACTGCTCACGAATCGCGCATGTTCTCGCCGTCGCCGCGCATCATCATTTGCGTGCCGTGCGGTTCGACTCAGGTCGAACGCCGCGCGATCAAGGAAGCCGCGCACGGTGCGGGCGCTTCGCAGGTCTACCTCATTGAAGAGCCCATGGCCGCTGCCATCGGCGCCGGCCTGCCGGTGTCGGAAGCCACCGGCTCGATGGTCGTCGACATCGGCGGCGGCACGACCGAAGTCGGCGTGATCTCGCTCGGCGGCATCGTGTACAAGGGCTCCGTGCGCGTGGGCGGCGACAAGTTCGACGAAGCCATCGTCAACTACATCCGCCGCAACTACGGCATGCTGATCGGCGAGCAAACCGCCGAAGCCATCAAGAAAGAAATCGGCTCCGCCTTCCCGGGCTCCGAAGTCAAGGAAATGGAAGTGAAGGGCCGCAATCTGTCGGAAGGCATTCCGCGCAGCTTCACCATCTCCAGCAACGAAATTCTCGAAGCCCTCACCGATCCGCTGAACCAGATCGTGTCGTCGGTGAAGATCGCGCTCGAACAAACGCCGCCGGAACTGGGCGCGGACATCGCCGAGCGCGGCATGATGCTCACGGGCGGTGGCGCACTGCTGCGCGATCTGGACCGCCTGCTCGCCGAGGAAACCGGCCTGCCGGTGCTCGTCGCCGAAGACCCGTTGACCTGCGTTGTGCGCGGCTCGGGCATGGCGCTCGAACGCATGGACAAGCTGGGCAGCATCTTCTCGTACGAGTAAGCGAGCCCGCCTCCATGTCAGTAGCGCGGATCTGGCAAACGGCCCCTTGCGGGCCGGTTTGCCGTTGGCTGGGCCTACCAGCCTCCGCGCGCTGAACGCGCGTCCCTCGCGCGCCGCCGTCTCACCCAACCGCTCACGCCCCCGGCGCCGACCATGGAATACAGTCCGCCGCCCCTGTTCAAGCAAGGACCGTCCGCCCTCGCACGACTCGTGTTTTTCGTCGTGCTGGCGCTCGCCCTGCTGATCTCCGACGCACGCTTCAAAACGCTCGAAATCGTGCGTGGCGTGCTCGGCGCGGGTCTTTATCCGTTGCAACGCGCGGCTCTCGTGCCGCGCGATATGTTCGTGGGCGCCGCCGACCTGGCCGTGACCAGCGCCACGCTGCGCGGCGAAAACGACAAACTGCGCAACAAAGATCTGCAGCTTTCGCAGCAAGCCAATACGGCCGCTGAACTGGCGGCCGAGAACGCGCATTTGCGCGCATTGCTGCAACTGTCGCAGCGCTCCACCACGGAATCGCTGCCCGCCGAAATCCAGTACGACACGCGCGACCCGTTCACGCAAAAGGTCGTGATTGGCCGGGGTGCGCAGCAAGGCATCCAGAACGGTTCGCCGGTCGTCAATGAAGACGGCGTGATCGGCCAGGTGACGCGCGTCTTCCCGCTGCAAGCCGAAGTGACGCTGCTCACGGACAAGGATCAGGCGGTGCCCGTGCAGATCGTGCGCACCGGCCTGCGCAGCGTGATTTACGGCACGCCGAAGGGCGACACGCTGGATCTGCGCTTCGTGCCGATCAGCGCCGACATTCAGACGGGCGACGAACTCGTCACCAGCGGCCTGGACGGCGTGTATCCACCGGGCCTGCCGGTTGCCAAGGTGGTGCGGGTCGACAAGCAGGCCGATACGGCGTTCGCACGCGTGATCTGCTTGCCGATCGCGCCGGTGCGCGGCGCACGTCAATTGTTGGTGCTGCATTACGTGAACAATGTGCCGCCGCGCCCCGCCGAAGAGCCCGACGCAGCCACGGCCGCGAAAGCGAAAAAGGGCACTAAACCGGCCGACGGCAAAGCCGCGGCGGACAAATCTCCGGCGAAAGCAGGCGAAAAACCCGTCGCCGAGAAACCGGCAGCCGCCAAGCCCGCCGAAAAAACGCCGGCCAAACCGGCCGCCGCGGAGAAAAAGGCCGCCGCCGAAAAGAAACCGGCCGCTGAGAAGAACGCGAAGCCGCCAGCCAAGCCAGGGGCTCAGCCATGAACCGTCCGCAATACATTCTGCAGCCGGTCAATCCCTACTTCATCTCGTTCAGCCTCGCCGCAGCGTTCCTGCTGAACCTGATGCCGTGGGGGCGCCTCGCCGGCGTGCCGGACTTCGTGGCGCTCGTGCTGCTGTTCTGGAACGTGCATCAGCCGCGCAAAGTCGGCATGGGCATCGCGTTTTCGCTCGGTTTGTTGATGGATGTGCATAACGCCAGCCTGCTCGGCGAGCACGCGCTGGCCTATACGTTGTTGTCGTACGGCGCGATCACGATCCATCGCCGCGTGTTGTGGATGTCGCTCGGCGTGCAGACCTTCGCGGTCATGCCATTGCTGGTCGTCGCGCAACTGGTGCCGTTCGTGATCCGTCTGCTGACGGGCGCGGCGTTTCCGGGTTGGGGTTATCTGATCGACGGCTTCGTCGAAGCCGCGTTGTGGCCAGTCACCAGCGTGTTGTTGCTGATGCCGCAGCGCCGCCCGGCCGATCCGGACGATACCAGGCCAATTTGATCACGCTTCGGGCCCGCCGGCCGTTCTCACCAGAACCCACTTTGCCGGCCCGCTCGACGCGCGTCGCTGTTCATGCCTTCCGGCTCAGGCCGGAAAAGGCGCACACTCATGATGGCCGTCACCCGGCCTTTTGCAGAATCGCATGACCGAATTCAAGGACACTCAGCAACAGCTCTCGAAGTTCCGCCTGCGCGTCGCGGCGGCGGGTCTGTTCGTGTTCGTCTGCTTCGGGCTGATCGGCTTCCGCTTCCTGTTCCTGCAGGTCTGGCACTACAGCAAATACTCGCTGCAGGCCGACGAAAACCGCATCTCAGTCGCGCCGATCGTGCCGAACCGCGGCATCATCACCGATCGCAACGGCATCGTGCTGGCCAAGAACTACTCGGCCTACACGCTCGAACTTACGCCGTCGAAGCTGAACGATTCGCTGGAAAACGTGATCGACAACCTGGCCACGGTTGTCTCGATCGACGCGCGCGACCGCCGCCGCTTCAAGAAACTGCAGGAAGACTCGAAGAACTTCGAGAGCCTGCCGATCCGCACCCGCCTGACCGACGACGAAGTCGCGCGCTTCACCGCGCAGCGCTTCCGTTTTCCCGGCGTGGAAGTGCGCGCGCGCCTGTTCCGCCAATATCCGCTCGGGCCGACCGCGGCACACGTGATCGGCTACATCGGCCGGATTTCGCAGCGCGATCAGGATCGTATCGACGACGCCAGTGATCAGAACGACAGCGATCCGGACCACTACGATCCGCGTCTGGACGCGAACAACTACAAGGGCACCGACTACATCGGCAAGATCGGCGTCGAGCAAAGTTACGAGACCGAGCTGCACGGCCAGACCGGTTTCGAGGAAGTGGAAGTGACCGCCGGCGGCCGTCCGGTGCGCACGTTGTCGCGCACCCAGGCAACGCCTGGCAACAACCTCGTGCTGTCGCTGGATATCGGGTTGCAGCAGGTCGCCGAGCAGGCCTTCGCGGGGCGCCGCGGCGCGCTGGTCGCGATCGAGCCGTCGACGGGCGACGTGCTCGCGTTCGTGTCCGCGCCGAGCTTCGATCCGAATTCATTCGTCGACGGCATCGACCAGCAGACCTGGGACGATCTCAACAACTCGCCCGACCACCCGCTGCTCAACCGGCCGCTGCACGGCACCTATCCGCCGGGCTCGACTTACAAGCCGTTCATGGCGCTCGCCGCGCTGACTTTGCATAAGCGCACGCCGGGCTGGGGCTTCCAGGATCCGGGCTCGTACACCTTCGGCGGCCACACGTTCCGCAACGACGTGCGCTCGGGTCAAGGCTGGGTCGACATGAACCGTGCGATCGTGGTGTCGAACGACACGTATTTCTACATGCTCGCGCACGATCTCGGCGTCAACAACATCGCCAACTTCATGAAGCCGTGGGGCTTCGGCCAGATCACCGGCATCGACATTTCGGGCGAGGCGCGCGGCATCCTGCCGTCCACGGAATGGAAGCGCAAGGCGTACCACAAGCCTGAACAGCAACGGTGGTACGAAGGCGAAACGATCAGTCTCGGCATCGGCCAAGGCTACAACTCGTTCACTATTCTCCAGCTCGCTCACGCCACGGCCACGCTCGCGAACAACGGCGTCGTGATGAAGCCGCACCTGGTGCGCGACATCGAAAATCCGATCACGAAAGACACCCGTCCGGTCGTACGCGATCCGAGCGACAAGATCGCGGTGAAGCAATCGGACATCGACATCATCAAGCGCGCGATGGAAGGCGTCGTAACCAACGGCACGGCGTCGAAACTGTTCATCGGCGCGCAGTACCTGGCGGCCGGCAAGACGGGGACGGCGCAGGTCTACTCGCTGCAGGGCGCGAACTACAAGGGCCACGCGGTCGCCGAACATCTGCGCGACCACGCGCTCTTCATCGCGTTCGCCCCGGCCGAGCAGCCGAAAATCGCCATCGCGTTGATCGTCGAAAATGGCGGCTGGGGTGCGGAATCCGCAGGCCCGATTGCGCGCAAGGTGCTCGATTACTACCTCGTCGGCAAGAACAAGCCGGGTGCGCAGGCCGCAGCCATCGAGGCAGCGGCGTCAGCCACTGAGGATGCGTCCGCGCCGGAAGTCGGTGGCGCACCGCCGCCGCCGCAGGACGGGGTGCAGCCGGTCAAGGTTGCGGCGGGCTTCACGGCCCTGCCGATTCCCGGCGCGGCTTCGGCGGCAGCGGCGGCGTCCGCTGCGGCGGCTGCGAAGGCTGCATCAGCAGCGGCGGCAGCCTCCGCGCCGGCTGTTGCGTCAGCGCCCGTGGCAGCATCGACGTCCACCGCCGCAAAGAATCCCGCGTCGCGTAAATCCGGCGTCCCGCACAAACCCCGTCCGGCCAGCGCGCCGGCGCCGACAGCCGCCGCTCCGTCGCGCGACGACGGCATTCAGGCCACATCGCCACGCCAGCCGGTTTCCGGCGGCATCGACGAGTAAGGAGAAAGGCATGCAATTCGACAAGCGCGCCTGGCTCGACCGCATCAAGCGGATGTTCGCGGGCTTCGACCGTCCGCTTGCACTGATCGTGTTTCTGCTGCTGTGCGTCGGCATCGTCACGCTGTACAGCGCGAGTCTGGATGTCCCCGGCCGCGTGGAAGACCAGTTGCGCAACATCATGCTGACGTTCGTGCTGATGTGGGCGCTCGCCAATGTGCCACCCACCACGCTGATGCGTTTCGCGCTCCCGCTCTACACATTCGGGATCGCGTTGCTGGTCGCGGTGGCGCTATTCGGTCTCACGCGCAAGGGCGCGAAGCGCTGGATCAACGTCGGCGTGGTGATCCAGCCGTCGGAGATTCTGAAGATCGCCACGCCGTTGATGCTCGCGTGGTACTACCAGCGACGCGAAGGCGTGATGCGCTGGTACGACTATCTGGTCGGCCTGGTGATTCTCGCGGTGCCGGTCGGCCTGATCGCCAAGCAGCCCGACCTCGGCACGGCCGTGCTGGTGTTCGCGGCCGGCCTCTTCGTGATTTACTTCGCGGGCCTGAGTTTCAAGCTGATCGTGCCGGTGCTGATTGCTTGCGTGATCGCAGTCGCTTCGATCGCGGCCTTTCAGGACAAGATCTGTCAGCCCGAAGTGCAATGGCCGCTGATGCACGACTATCAGAAGCACCGCATCTGCACGCTGCTCGATCCGACTTCCGATCCGCTCGGCAAGGGCTTTCACACGATCCAGGCGGTCATTGCGATCGGCTCGGGTGGTCCGCTCGGCAAAGGCTGGTTGAAGGGCACGCAGGCGCATCTGGAGTTCATCCCCGAGAAACACACTGACTTCATTTTCGCGGTGTTCTCTGAAGAGTTCGGATTGGCGGGCGGTATCGTATTGCTCACGCTGTACATGCTGTTGATCGCGCGCGGCCTCTATATCGCGGCCAATGGCGCGACGCTGTTCGGACGCTTGCTGGCCGGCTCGCTAACCATGGCGTTCTTCACCTACGCTTTCGTGAATATCGGCATGGTGAGCGGCATCTTGCCGGTGGTCGGCGTGCCGCTGCCATTCATGAGTTACGGCGGTACTGCGCTGACCACGTTGGGCGTCGCCGTCGGCCTCATCATGAATGTCGCGCGGCAAAAGCGGTTGATGCAGAGTTAGCGCGGAGCCGCGCGCACGACACCGGCAACACGACAAGCAAAAGGAGCGCTCTTCACACACGGAGCGCCCCTTTTTTGTGTCCAACGGTGTGATCCAACGCGACCGTTTTACTGCGGCTTCACTTCCTTCTGATCCCGCAACTGCGCACTGAGTTGCTGATACTTGAGCCGCGCCGCCGGATCGCCCTGCGCCGCCGCAGCCGCGTAATAGGCGCGCGCCACATTGAGATTCTTCTCCACGCCGTCGCCGCCGCGTTCGTAGAACGAGCCGGCCACGTATTGCGCGGTCATGTCGCCGCCCTCAGCCGCCTTCTTGTACCAGACGAACGCCTGCTTGTTGTCGCGCTCGGTGCCGCGTCCATCGAGGAACTGATTGGCCAGCGCCAACTCCGCCTGCACGTGACCTTGCTGCGCCGCCTTCAGGAACCAGCGGTGCGCCTCGACCGGGTCGCGCCCGACGAACTCGCCATCGTCGTACATCTTGCCGTACACGTATTGCGCGTGCGACATGTTGGCGTCGGCGGCTTTGCGCAGCCACTTCTTGCCTTCATCGACATTGGCCGACGTGCCTTCGCCGTTGAGCAGCATCATCGCGTAGTTGAACTCGGCGAGCCGGCTGCCGCGCTCGGCAGCCTTGCGGAACTCGACAAGCGCCGCGGCCAGATTGCCGGCGTTGTAGTCGGCGACCGCGGTTTGCGTCTCCGGATCGTTCGACTTCGCGACCCGGCTGTCTTGCGCATATGCCGCCACATTCGCCATCAATGCCGCTGTGACTGCCAGACGCACCACGACGCACTGCACCATCCCCTTCATGACCTCACCTCCTGCAGCGCCTGGCGAGTCGCGCGCAACATCCACATGACGTCGGCGGCCAGAGCGATGAATCGAAAACCGGCATCGCGATGCTGCTTGGCGCTCGCGACGTCCATGGCAAAAATACCGGCGGCAATGCCCGCCTTGTCCGCGGCGCTGACGATGCGCGCCATCGCGGCCTGCACGTCGGCATGCTTCGAATCGCCGAGATGCCCGAGGCTCGCGGCGAGATCGGCCGGCCCGACGAACAGGCAATCGACGCCCGGCGTCGCCGCGATCTTTTCCACCTCCTGCAAGCCACGCGCCGACTCGATCTGCACGATGGTCGCGATCTGCGCGTTGGCCGTCTGCACATAGTCGCGCCGCATGCCGTAGCCCGCGGCGCGCACCGCGCCGGCGACGCCGCGCTCACCGTCGAGCGCGCCGGCGGTGGGATATTGCGTGAGACGCACGGCGCGCGCCGCCTCGTCCGCGGACTCGATATTCGGGAACATCAGCGTGCGCGCGCCGGCATCCAGCACGCGCTTGACGAGCCACGCCTCGCTGGACGGCACGCGCACCACCGGCTCGCTCGGCAGATGCGCGGCGGCGATCGCGCGCAATTGCGAGGCGACGTCGCCGCTATCGTTGGGCGAGTGCTCCATGTCGATCAGCAGCCAGTCGTAACCGGCGTGCGCGAGCGCTTCGGCGGCGGCATCGCTGCCGAGCGAGAGCCATAGTCCGAACAGCGGATCGGTTTCGTTAAGGCGTGACTTGAGAGGATTGGTGAAGGTGCTCATCGCCGCGCTCCTTGTCGATGAAGCGACGCTTCGCTGGAACTGCGGGAAAGCATGCTGGCCTCGTGGGCCAGATGAACGCGCGGGCCGTGGCGGCCCCGTTGCCTGCTGCGACGCAATGCGGTGACCGGCATGTCTCGCTCCGTGTGGTTATCGGAGCGATCATACCGTGACAATAACGCGAGGGTTGGCGTTGCCCGATGGGGACTTCCGTCGGGGGATGAGACGGCGCCGGGTTTAGTCGCGGACCACGTCGGCCCAGCAATTCGGCGTCTCGTACAGACGCAGCTTGTGCAGACGCAGATTCACGCCGTAGTGCGCGTCGTAGACGTTCGCGAGAATGTCGAACGCGACGGCGGCAAGATTTTCGACGGTAGGAATGCGATCGAGCACGACCGTCTTGTGGCCAGCCATCGTTTCCAGGAAACCGCGCACCTGCGTGTCGCCTTCATAGACGAGAAACGCATGGTCCCACTTGTCGACCAGATGCTCGACGGCGAGCGACTTCACGTCGGCGAAGTCCATCACCATGCCGCGATCGGGCGCGCCTTCGGTGTCGACCAGATCGCCTTGCAGCGTGATTTCGAGCACATAGCGATGACCGTGCAGATTACGGCACTGGCTGCGGTGATCGGGAATGCGGTGACCCGCGTCGAATTCGAGTTTTCGTGTAATCGTCAGCACGGCAAATCAGGGAATGTTCAGATACTTGTGGGTCTGCATCGACAGGCGCCATTGCGGATGGCGTTTGCACCAGTCGATCGCGAGCTTCGTGTTGATGTCGCGCGACGGACCGTCCATGGGCTGGACGAGGAAATACTCGAAGTCGAGCTTCGCATACTCGGACAAACGCTGGTTGTCCTGCGGAATCACAACCTTCAATTCGTTGCCCTTGGTCACGACGAGCGGCGCGTCGGCCTTCGGGCTCACGCAGATCCAATCGATCGTTTCGAGCACCGGCAGCGAGCCGTTGGTTTCGATAGCGATTTCGAAGCCGGCGGCATGCAGCGCGTCGACCAGCGGCGAGTCGATCTGCAGCATCGGCTCGCCGCCCGTGCACACCACGAAACGCTCGCCCTCGCCTTCCGGCCATTGCGACGCGATCATCTGCACCAGGTCGTCAGCCGTGCGGTACTTGCCGCCGTTTTCGCCGTCGGTGCCGACGAAATCGGTATCGCAGAAGCGGCACACCGCCTCGGCACGATCTTCTTCGCGGCCCGACCACAGGTTGCAGCCGGCGAACCGGCAGAAGACAGCCGGACGCCCGGCATTCGCGCCCTCGCCCTGCAACGTGTAGAAGATTTCCTTGACCGCGTAAGTCATGCTGCTTTCTGCCCCGTGTTCCTGAAAAATAGTTGCCTGTACTGCCGATGCAAGAAACGTCAGACCGGCTCGGTGACCTTCTCACCCGACAGATACGCTTCGTAGCCGCGCTTGCGCAAGCGGCACGCCGGGCATTCGCCGCAACCGAAGCCCCATGCATGCAATTCGGCGCGTTCGCCGACATAGCACGTATGCGTTTCGACGCGCACCAGCTCGACCAGTTCATCGCCGCCGAGCTCGTGTGCGAGGCGCCACGTGTCGGCCTTGTCGAGCCACATCAGCGGCGTTTCGAGCAGGAAGCGCGTGTCCATGCCGAGGTTCAGCGCGACCTGCAACGCCTTCATCGTGTCGTCGCGGCAATCGGGGTAGCCCGAGAAATCCGTCTCGCACATGCCGCCGACCAGCACCTGCAAACCACGTCGATAGGCAATCGCCGCCGCGATGGTCATGAACATCAGATTGCGGCCCGGCACGAACGTGTTCGGCAAACCGTTGGCCGTGGCTTCGATCTCGATCTCGCGTGTCATGGCGGTATCGCTGATCGCGCCGAGCACCGACAGATCGATCATATGATCGTCGCCGAGGCGTTCGGCCCAGGCGGGGAATGCGCGCGCGACGGCACTGCGAAACCCCTCGCGGCATTCCAGTTCGACGCGGTGCCGCTGACCGTAATCGAAGCCCAGCGTCTCGACCGTTTCATAACGTTCGAGCGCCCAGGCGAGGCATGTGGCGGAATCCTGGCCGCCGGAAAACAGCACCAGAGCGCTACGTTTAGCGTCTTTGCGGATCACCGTGAAACTCCGTGAATGAAGAGTGCCACGTCGCGCTGCGCGAGGTGCGCCATGCAAGCAACGCGGCGCGACGCGTGCCGGCACTGCTGCCGGCCCAAAGCAGTATAGGCCGCGCCTTCCGCATGCAGAGTCGCTGGGCGCTTATACCGTTAATCGTCGGGCGAAGGGTTCGGTGCTAACGGCGGCGTTGCCGCGCGGCACTCAGGCGACGCACTCACGTGCAAGTCCTTGAACTGGCGCGATTTTATCACGCGACGCCGAACACCGCCGAGTGCGCCCTGCAAGCGTGGTGCGCGCAAGCCGAAGCAACGCTGCCCATCACGCCCCATCACATTAGGCGCACAAAAAGGAAAAGCCCCAGGAATCTTGCGATTTCCTGGGGCTGAATCCTGGTGGCCTGGGACGGAATCGAACCATCGACACGCGGATTTTCAATCCGCTGCTCTACCAACTGAGCTACCGGGCCAACGAAGAACGAAATAATATCAAAGGGTCAGCAGCAGGGCAAGCCCCTTCTCGAAAAATTCTGTGGAAGCGAACTCCGCATGTTTAACGCCGGCTTCACTTCCGCGTTTCACTCACCTTTGTTTTTGCCGAGATCGACGCCGAGCTGTTTAAGCTTGCGGTACAAGTGCGTGCGCTCCAGCCCGGTTTTCTCCGCCACGCGCGTCATGCTGCCGTTCTCACGCGCGAGGTGATATTCGAAGTACGCGCGCTCGAACGCGTCGCGCGCGTCACGCAGCGGAATATCGAACGAGATCGAGGCCGTTTGCGCAGCCAGCGCGCCGCTGCCCATGCCGTCGGTCGAGAGCATCGGCAATGCCGCCGCCGAAGCCACGGCCGAAGCACTCACCGGCAATACCGGCTTGGCCGCCGCGCCGCCGGGCGCACCCGCTGCCGTGCCACGCGCGAGACCCTGTTCGACGGCCTTCAGCAGCTTCTGCAGCGCAATCGGCTTCTCGAGGAAATTGAGTGCGCCGATCTTGGTTGCTTCAACCGCCGTGTCGATGGTTGCGTGACCGGACATCATGATCACCGGCATGGTCAGTTGCCCTTGCGCGGCCCACTCCTTGAGCAAGGTCACGCCGTCGGTGTCGGGCATCCAGATGTCGAGCAGCACCAGGTCGGGCGCCTGGCGCAAACGGAACTCGCGCGCTTCCTGCGCGTTTTCCGCGGCCTCCACGACATGCCCTTCGTCGCTCAGGATCTCCGAGAGCAATTCCCGGATGCCCATTTCATCATCTACCACCAGGATGGTTGCCATTTACGCTGCCCTTGTCTGCACTGTTGCTTTTGTCTTTCCCTGCGACGCACTGCCGTGCGCCGAACGCGGCCCCATTCCGGGTGCCGCGCCATCGTCTGCCAGTTGAAGGAAGAGGATCGAAATCTGCGCGCCCTCGATGACATCGCCCGCTTTCAACCGATTGCGGATGTCGATGCGCGCGCCGTGTTCGTCGACGATCTTCTTGACCATCGCAAGACCCAGGCCCGTACCTTTGGCCTTGGTCGTTACGTAAGGTTCGAATGCACGTGTGAGGATACGCGCGGGAAAGCCCGCTCCGTTATCCGACACGGTGAGACGCACCGCGACGTGGACTTTGCCTTCCGCGTCGGGGTCTCCGTATTCTACTGTCCTCGTCTCGAGCAACACACGCGGATGCTCGAGGTCTGCAACCGCATCCTGCGCGTTCTGCAGCAGGTTGTGAATCACCTGACGCAATTGCGTCGCGTCGCCGCGAATCGCCGGCAACGCGGCAAGCTCCACTTGAATGGCGCCCTTGCCCTCTTCGATACCGTACAGCGTGAGCACTTCGCTGACCAGATCGTTCAGCTGCAGATGCGCGAGCACCGCCGGCGGTGTGCGCGCGTAGTCGCGGAAGTTGTCGACCATCTGCTTCATCGCGGCGACCTGGTTCACGATGGTGGTCGCGCCGCGCTTCAACACATCCGCATCGGATGGCGACAGCTTGTCGGCGAGCTTCATCTGCAGACGTTCGGCGGAGAGCTGGATCGGCGTGAGCGGATTCTTGATCTCGTGCGCGAGCCGCCGCGCCACTTCACCCCACGCGATCGAACGCTGCGCGGAGATCACGTCCGAGATATCGTCGAACACCACGACGTAGCCGGAGGTCTGCATGTCTTCCGCGTCGCGGTCCGTCGCGGAGACGAGCCGCGCGCCGCGCACGAGCAAGGTGAGCGGCTCGGTTTCGCCCGGCACCTGCACCGAGAACTGCTGCTGCCAGTGGCCGCGATCGTCGTGACCGTCGCCGCTCGCGGCTTCGCGATCGGCAAACGCCTTGCGGACCATGCCGCCGAATTCGCTCAGCACGCCGATCTGATCCAGCGCCGAACCCATCACGGCCTGGAACGGCTGACGGAAAATGCGCTCGGCGCCGCGATTCGCGGTGGTCAGTCTGAACTGCCGGTCGAACACGAACACGCCCGCGGTCAGGTTGGCGAGAATGCTTTCCAGATACGCCTTCGAATGTTCGAGCGCAATGCGGTTGTTCTCGACGGCCGCGCGCGCTTCGGACAACTGCCGCGTCATCGCGTTGAACGACTGCGTGAGAAAGCCCAGTTCATCGCGCGATTTGATTTCACGCTTCGGCGTGTAATCGCCTTCCGTGATTTCCTTGGTGCCTTGCGCCAACAGGAACAGCGGCCGCGCAAGCTGATTGCCGAGCGCGAGCGCCAGCATCATCGCGATAAAGGTGGCGAGGAACAGCGCGAGCGTCAGCGTGCCGATATACATCTTGCGCAGACCCGTGCGGCCGAGCGCCTTCTCCTGGTACTCGCGATAGGCGCGCTGCACCGCGTCGGCATTGCGCGCGAGCGTGGGCGACACCGCCTGCGTGAGT
Organism: Paraburkholderia aromaticivorans; assembly: GCF_012689525.1. Lineage (NCBI taxonomy): Bacteria > Pseudomonadati > Pseudomonadota > Betaproteobacteria > Burkholderiales > Burkholderiaceae > Paraburkholderia > Paraburkholderia aromaticivorans. The sequence goes on along the minus strand of NZ_CP051516.1, from coordinate 48,870 downwards.
TGCAGGAAGCGTTCGGTGGGCTGCAGTAACGACGCGTTCGAATCGGGGATGCGTTGCACCACGCGCAGCCGCAACGCGCCCTTGCTGCCATGCGCGTGAGAATCGCCGTCCACTTCGCCTTCGATCGCCGCGTAGCCTCGGCCGCGTGCCTGCTCAATCATCAGCGGCGTGGGCAAATCGTTCGGCACGAGCGTCGCGTAGTTGCCGGAAGCCTGCGCGACCACGTGCATATCCGGCGTCGCGCCCGACATGCTGCGCGTAGGTTCGACGATCGTCGCATCCTGCACGCCGAACTGATCGCGCAAGCGCAGCAGCGTGAGCGTGGTGCCGGCGGCGTCCGCGCTCGCCAACTGTTCCGACATCAAACGGCCCTTGGTCTGCAGATCGGACAGCGACGCGTCGAGCATTCCGCGCCCGAGATTCAAACCGGACGTGAGCGCTGTTTCCACATTCACATCGAACCACGACTCGATACTGCGCGATACGAACTGATACGACACGACGTAGATGATGCCGCCCGGCACCACGCCGACCAGCGCCATGAAGAACGCAAGTTTCGCCAATAGCCGCGTGCCGAACTTACCCTTTCTCAGCCGCGCGATGATGATGATGACGAGCGTCGCCACCACCAGCAAAAAGATCATCGCGACCACCAGGTTGGCGGCGTAGAGCCACTGGTAATAGCGGTCGAAGAATTCGGTATTCGCGCTGGCGGCGGCCAGCAGCACGAGCAGCAGCACGGCCGTGACGGCGACCGTCGACACCAGCACGCGCACGACGATGCTGCTGACACTGGTAGCGGAGCGCACTTTATTTAGCACGTTCGGTCACCGTGAAGGTAAAGCGCTTCCATTCGGAAGTGAGATTCCAGTCGCGGTTGTTCACCGCGTCGATCTGAAACGGTTTGGGCATCAGTGCGATGTCGAGTTGCATCCGCACCGACGCGTTATAGGTCTCGCCGACACGCACTTCATTCCGTTCGATCACGTGCCACGATGTGATGTGCTTGATCACCGCGAGCGCATCCTTGAGCGTGGTGAAGCCGAGTTGCAAACCGCCGGACGACACACTCGACACGCGGTACTCGCGCGTGAGTGGCTGGAACGACAGGCGAATGCTTTGCGACACGCTCACCGGCTGCTCGTCGAACCAGTACCAGCGCGGCCGGCTCAGTTCGAAGTCGGTCGTGAAATAAAGCGGAATGCCTTTATTGACCGCGTCTTCGAGGTTGCTGTTCAGATCGAAGTCGAAACGCGCGTCGAGATTCCAGCCCGTGTTGTCGGATTGCAGCGACGCCCGCTGCACCGCGATCGAGTCAGCGTGCGCCACGCCCGGCGCCGCCAGCCATACGGCCAGCGCGATCCAGAGCACGGCAGCGAGCCGAAGCGGGAAGAAGCGTTTGATGGTCACCGTTTCTGAAAGCGCGCGTAGAAGAATCCGTCGTGGTCTGAGTTCGCGCCGGCGCTGTCTTCAGCGGGTTGTCCGGCATGAGAACCGGCCGATGTGTCGGCGGGCGCGCGAGTGACTGAAGGCAACAGTTGCCCCGGCGCGTCCAATCGTACCGCATCCTGATACTTGTTTCCAAACCACTGCGCCTGCAATTCGCCTTCTTCGGGAAAGATCGAACACGTAACGTAGAGCAACTCGCCGCCTGGTTTCACGAGCGGCCACAGGGCGTCGAGAATGCGGCGCTGTTCGGCGACCAGCGCGGGAATGTCGGACGCGCGGCGCAGCCAGCGGATATCCGGATGGCGCCGCACGATGCCCGACGCCGAACACGGCACGTCGGCCAGAATCCGGTCGAACGGCTGGTCGATGTCGTCGTGCCATTTCGCCGGCGCGCCCGCGTCACCGATCCGCACTTCCGCTTCGAGTTTGAGGCGCTGCAGGTTTTCGTCGATACGACGCGCGCGCGACGCATCGCTTTCGAGCGCGACGAGCTGAAGTTTGGCGAGTTCGAGCAGATGGCCGGTCTTGCCGCCGGGCGCCGCACAGGCGTCGAGCACGCGCATGCCGTCGCGCACGCCGAGCAGTTGCGCGGCGAGTTGCGCGCCGGCGTCCTGCACCGAGACGACGCCGTCGTTGAAGCCCGGAATGCGGTCGACCGGCATCGGCGTAGCGAGCTTGACGGCGTAATCGCCGGCCTTGCTCGCGGCAATGTGATGGTTTTGCAGCACTTGCAGATAGGCGTCGACTGTCGAGTGACGCGCGTTCACGCGCAGCGTCAGCGGACCTTGCGTGTTGCCGGCGCCCAGCACCGACTGCCATGCGTCGGGCCAGGCGCGCTTCACCGCGTCGATCCACCAAGCCGGGTAGTTCCAGCGCGCCACTTCGTCGTCCTGCGCGGCGCTCAGCAGCGTTTCGCGCTCGCGCAGGAAATTGCGCAGCACTGCATTGACGAGACCCTTGGCAAACGCGAATTCACGACGCGCGCCGATCGCGCTCACTGCCTGATCGACGACCGTGAACGGTGCGTAGGCAGCGTTCGCTTCGTCGTCGACGAGAAGCGCCAGCGAGCACGCGAGCACGTGGCCGACGTGCGGCGGCGGCGCCTTTTTCACCAGCTTCGCAATCAGCCACTCGGCGGTCGCGAGACGCCGCATGGTGCGGTACGCGATGTCCTGAACCGCGCCGCGCGCGGCGGCGGCGTTGCCCTCGGGCGCGGCCACGAAGACGGAATGCAGCGCGGCCGGCAAGGCTGCGCCGAGACGCACGGCGCCGACCGCCTGGCCCGCGCAGTCGAGCGCGAAGCCGAGCGATTCGGGCGCGAGATGGACCATCGACAAACGGGATTCGCGCGGACGCGCCGAAGAGGAAGCAGTACGCGAAGAAGGCTTTGTGGTCATGAATAAGGCTAAGGCGGGCCGCGCGGAGCGCGCGACGCAATCAACACACATTGTAGCGTGGCGCGGCGGACGGGCCGCCGGGCGGTCTTGAGCGTGGCGATTGCGGATCTGCGACGAGCGGGAAGACGTGGGACTGAAGCGCGGGCTCAGCGATTAGGTGCGGGCCTGGCCTGGCGCGGCGCGGCGCACAGGCCACGGGCAGTCTGTAAGCGTACCGAATGCACATCCACGGCGGCCACGAAAGCCGGGATCTGAAACGTAGGTTCAACGATCCGGTGCGGACCCTCACACGCCAGTGAAGAAACTGATGTTCACGTGATCCCGCAGCGCCTCCACTCGCTCTCGCTCCATTGCGCCGGAATAAAAAAGGCGAGCCCGCAGACTCGCCTTTCCTCGCACCGCACAAGCACCAGGCGGCGTTATTCGAAGCGCCCCGTGCGCGCCATCTCCATCAAACGCGCGATGCGTTCCTCGGTGGCCGGGTGCGTGGAGAACAGATTCGCGATGCCGCCGCCCGACAGCGGATTCATGATCATCATCTGCGCGGTGGCCGGATGCTGCTCGGCTGTAGGAAACGGAATCCCGCTCGCGTAACGATGGATCTTGTCGAGCGCCGAAGCGAGCGCTTGCGGGTCGCCGGAAATCTGCGCGCCGCCGCGATCGGCCTCGAATTCACGTGCGCGCGAAATCGCCATCTGGATCAGCGCGCCGGCGATCGGCGCCAGCAGCGCGACGGCGATGCCCGCGATCGGGTTCGTGGAACGGCCGTTTTCGTCGCGACTGCCGAAGAACATCGCGAAGTTCGCCAGCGCGGAAATGGCGCCGGCCATGGTGGCCGAAACGGTGGAGATCAGAATGTCGCGATGCTTCACGTGCGAGAGTTCGTGCGCCATGACCCCGCGCATTTCGCGCTCGGACAGCACGCGCAGAATGCCCGTGGTAGCGGCGACCGCCGCATGTTCCGGATTGCGGCCAGTGGCGAACGCGTTCGGCGCGTCTTCATTGATCAGGTAGACGCGCGGCATAGGCAGGCCGGCGCGTGTGGAGAGTTCGCGCACCATGCGATAGAACTGCGGCGCACTGGTTTCATCGACTTCCTGCGCGTTGTACATGCGCAGGACCATCTTGTCCGAGAACCAGTACGAAAAGAAATTCATTCCAAGGGCGATCACGAGCGCGATCGTCATGCCGCGCGACCCGCCGATCATCCCGCCGATCACGATGAAAAGGGCCGTGATCGCGGCCATCAACATCGCGGTTTTGACCCAATTGAACATGTCTGCAACTCCTTGCCCTAACGCGGGTTCATATCTGCGCCGCGTGATCGCGGCGCCCGATTGTAAGCGAAATGTTAGATATGGGCGCGTCAGGAAAATTCAATCATCTTGATGCGGTGGCAAGCTTGATTCCCAAGCCGACGAAAGCACTGCCGACGCCGCGATCCAACCATTTCTTCACCGACGGCTGGCCAGAGAAACGCCGCGTCACGCTACCCGCGATCCACGCGACAAAACTGTTCCAGACCATGCTCATCATGACGAACACCGCGCCCAGCGTGAGGAAGGCGAGCGCTTTGTGGTCGCTGCCGGTCGTCACGAATTGCGGGAAGAACGACACGAAAAACAGCACCACCTTGGGGTTCAGCACGTTAGTCCAGAAGCCTTGCAGGAAAAGCTGGCGCAGCGACTTGGGCGCGCCGGCCGCGCGCGCTTCGCCCGCAGCCTCATCGGCAGTTGGCTTGGCGAAGAGCAAGCGCACCCCGAGATACATCAGATAAATAGCGCCGACGAACTTGATGACCGTAAATGCGGTGGCCGACGCGGCCAGCAACGCGGTCAAGCCGAACGCGCAGGCCAGCGAGTGAACGCAGCAGCCGGCGGAAATGCCAAGCGCCGACATGAGACCCGCGCCTCGGCCTTGAGCGACACTGCGCCCAACGATATAAGCCGTATCGGGACCGGGCGTCACGTTCAGAAGAAAGACCGCGACGACGAAAAACTCGAAATGGGTGATGCCGAACATGGGAATCCTCGAAATCCAGGCTGTTGCATAGAGGATTCTAACGCGCGGCAGGCCTGTCCAGCGGGGGTCTTGAACATCGGCCGAATGGACGATGTTCAAGTCATGCGCAACGGCGTTACTTTGCTTCGGGCAGTTGAAAGCGTTGTCCCACAGCCAGCGTCGAGCCGGCCAGGAATTCGCGCACCGGCAGGCGTTTGCCGCCGGGTTTCTGCAATTGCGTGAGACGCAGCGCGCCTTCGCCACAGGCCACGACTACGCCTTCGGGAGAGACGTCGGTGATCGTGCCCGGTGCGCCGTTGGCTTGCCCATCAGTGGGAACCGCGGCCCAAAGTTTGATCGACGTGCCGTCTTCAAGCGTGCCGACGCCGCCAGGGAACGGATCGAACGCGCGCACCTGACGCGCGAGCACTGCCGCCGGGCGGCGCCAGTCGAGCGCGGCTTCGTGCTTGCCGATCTTTTCCGCGTAGGTCACGCCGTCCGCGGGTTGCGGCGTTGCCGCCAGTTTGCCGGTGCGCTCGAGTTCGATCAGCGCCTCGACGATCAGCTTCGCGCCGTCCTGCGCGAGACGGTCGTGCAAGGTCGCCGTGGTGTCGTCGGCGGAAATCGCGGTGCGCGCTTCGGAGATCATCGCGCCGGTGTCGAGGCCGACGTCCATCTGCATCAGCGTGATGCCGGTTTCGGCGTCGCCCGCTTCGATCGCGCGATGAATCGGCGCGGCGCCGCGCCAGCGCGGCAACAACGACGCGTGAATGTTGATGCAGCCGAGCGGCGCGATATCGAGCACTTCCTGCGGCAGGATCAGGCCGTAAGCGGCCACGACCATGACGTCATGCGGCGTGGCGCGCAGTTGATCGATCGCGCCAGCGGCTTCGGCCGGATATTTGCCGACGCGACGCAGTGAAGGCGGCTGGGCGACGGCCAGTCCGTGCTCCTGCGCATAGCGCTTGACCGGGCTCGCCTGCAATTTCATTCCGCGCCCGGCGGGCCGGTCCGGCTGGGTCAATACGAGCGGCACCGGGAAACCGGCGCTGTGGATCGCGCCCAGCGCGGCCGCGGCGAACTCCGGCGTACCGGCAAAGATGACGCGCAACGAATGACTCATGAACGGGGGCGGTAGACGGGGTGAACGCGCATTACATCGCGTGGGCGAGCTTCTTCATCTTGCTCTTGATGCGCGTCTGCTTCAGCGACGACAGGTACTCGACGAACACGCGGCCCATCAGGTGATCCATTTCGTGCTGGATGCACACCGCGAGCAGGCCTTCACAGTCCATCTCGAAGGTTTCGCCCTTCTCGTTGAGCGCGCGCACGCGCACTTTCTCGGCGCGCTCGACGTTGTCGTAAATGCCCGGCACCGAAAGACAGCCCTCTTCCGACAGCTTCCTTTCGTCGCTCGACCAGACGATTTCGGGGTTGATGAAGGCGAGCAGTTCGTTGTGGTCATCCGACACGTCGATCGTGATCACGCGCTCGTGCACGTCCACCTGGGTCGCGGCAAGGCCGACGCCCGGCGCGGCGTACATGGTTTCGGCCATGTCCTTGACGAGGCGGCGGATGCGGTCGTTGACCGCTTCGACCGGCTTGGCGATCTTGTGCAGCCGTTTGTCCGGGTAATTGAGGATGTTAAGTAAAGCCATGATCTTGAGTGTGATTTTCGGGCGCCGCTGACCGGTGGAAGGCTCGCGTTGGCCTTTCGGCCAGGTTGTGAGCCCGTCGCGTTGCGCAGAGGATAGATGGCGTCGAACCGGTTCGATTCAACGCGCCACTTGCGCTAGACGACGAGCCCGCGCGGGTGGGCGCGGCGCTGCAGTTATTTCGGATGATGAAAATTTTAGCATGGCGCCCGCCTGCCCGCTGGCTCTGTAGGAGGATCGACCCGCAATGCACACCTTGCCTGCAACCGATATTGAACTCGCCGCCTGGCTGCGGCTTGCGCTCGCACCGGGGCTGAAACCCGGGGCACTGCGCTTACTGCTGAGGGCTTTTGGATTACCGGAAGCGATATTCGATCAAGCGCCCGAGGCGCTCGCCGAGATTGCCGGTGAGGCGGTGGCACGCGCGGCGCTGGCGCCGACAGGCCCCGATTTCGACGCCCAACTGGACGCGGTGATCGCGTGGCGCGAGCAACCCGGCAATCAGGTCGTGACACTCGACGACCCCGCTTATCCGCCGGCGCTGCTGACCATGCCCGATCCACCGCCCCTGCTATATATAAAGGGCCGGTTGAACCTGCTGCACACGCGAGCGGTCGCCCTTGTAGGGAGCCGCAGCGCGACGCCGCAAGGCGTCGAAGACGCGGAGCGATTCGCGCGAGAGCTGTCGATGGCAGGCGTCACTGTCGTCTCCGGGCTCGCGCTCGGTATCGACGGCGCCGCGCATCGGGGCGGCCTGGAAGGCATCGGTGGAACCGTCGCCGTAATCGGTACTGGCGCGGACCTCGTGTATCCGGCCGCGCATCACGCGCTCGCGCGACAGATCGCGGTGCAGGGCGCGATTCTCTCCGAATGGCCGCTCGGCACGCCCGCGCGCGCCGCCAATTTTCCGCAGCGTAACCGTCTGATCGCCGGGCTCGTCAGTGGCGTGGTGATCGTCGAAGCGGCGATGCGCTCCGGTTCGCTAATCACGGCGCGGCTCGCCAATGAGATGGGGCGCGATATCTTCGCGTTGCCCGGTTCGATTCACGCACCGCTGTCGCGCGGGTGTCATCGAATCATCAAGCAGGGCGCGAAGCTGGTGGAAACGCCAGATGAAGTGCTGGAGGAGCTGGGTTTCGCGCGGCGGGCGGCCCCGCGGGCGGCTTCGAGTTCGGCGCATGCCATCTTTTGGAACGGTGCCGATTCGCGAAATACGCCAGCGGGCAGCGGCGCGGCAGCGGATCGGCCGAATCTGGCAGCGCTTCAGCCGACAGAAGCATCTCCGGCCGACTCCGCAGGAGCAGCATTGGCCGCCACACCGCCCTGCCCGCCCGCCAATCCCGAAGCACAGCGCCTCCTCGCCGCGCTCGGCCATTCGCCCACCACGCTTGAAATTCTCGCTACCCGCACCGAGATGGAGGACGCGGCCCTGCAAACTGCCTTGCTGCAACTCGAACTCGCCGGCCAGGTGACCTTGCTGCCCGGCGGCCGCTTCATGCGGGCAAGCCACGGCCGACCCCGCATTGATCAGAGTTGACCACCATTCGCGATCGGCCATGCTACATTCGCGCCAAAGCACCTGACAAAAGTACGCAAGGAACCGCCATGCCCGCGCTAAACCTCGACACCGATCAAGACCGGATTGCCGAGCGCGTCAACGAACCCGAAACGCTGTTCGTTGCCTGCCTGTGCGCGGAATGGTGCGGAACCTGCCGTGAGTATCAGGACGCTTTTGACAAGCTGGCCGACCGGCATCCGGAAATCTGTTTCGCATGGATCGATATCGAGACCCATGCGGACCGGTTCGAGGATCTGGATGTGGAGAATTTTCCGACCATCCTGATCGAAGATTCGGTTACGACGCGATTCTTCGGCACGGTTTTGCCGCAGGCGGCGATTGTGGAACGGATGTTGTCTGATCTGACGGCCGTGCCCGGCGTCAGCGGTGCGCCCAAACTGCGGCCCGCGCTGGCGGTCGCCTGAGTCAGGCGCGCCAGCTTGCGAGCCCGGCGGCCCGGGCGTTGCGAGCGGCGTACAAGGCGTTTGCCGCAGCTTGCCCAATGCCTGAGCACGCAATTTTGATTTCGCGCTTTTATGGCACTTGACACGCCGGTCTCGCGCCGTGTGCTATAAAGCGGTCGTTAATGGGTCGCAAAGGTCGCAAACGAGGGTCGCGCCAATTTGAGCGCACTCACGGCCATCAACCCTGATCTACCAACCTCACATCGAGTCATGTCCAAAGCACTGATCATCGCCGAAAAGCCTTCCGTCGCGAACGACATCGCGCGCGCTTTAGGCGGCTTTACCAAGCATGACGAGTACTACGAAAGCGACGATTACGTCCTTTCCTCGGCAGTCGGCCATCTGCTGGAAATCGCCGCGCCCGAAGACTATGAAGTCAAGCGCGGCAAGTGGAGTTTCGCCAATCTGCCCGTCATCCCGCCGCACTTCGATCTCAACCCGATCGCCAAGAGCGAGTCGCGCCTGAAGGTGCTGACCAAGCTGCTCAAGCGCAAAGACGTCGACCGTTTGATCAACGCATGTGACGCGGGGCGCGAGGGCGAGCTGATTTTCCGCCTGATCGCGCAGCACGCGAAAGCCAAGCAGCCGGTGCAGCGCCTGTGGCTGCAATCCATGACGGCGGGCTCGATCCGCGACGGCTTCGCCCGTCTGCGCAGCGACGAAGAGATGCAGCCGCTCGCCGATGCGGCGCGCTGCCGCTCGGAAGCGGACTGGCTGGTCGGCATAAACGGCACGCGGGCCATGACCGCGTTCAACAGCAAGGGCGGCGGCTTCTTCCTGACCACGGTCGGGCGGGTGCAGACGCCGACGCTGTCGATCGTGGTTGAGCGCGAGGAGAAGATTCGCCGCTTCGTGCCGCGCGACTATTGGGAAGTGAAGGCGGAGTTCGTCTGCGCGGCCGGTTTCTACGAAGGCCGCTGGTTCGATCCGAAATTCAAGCGCGACGAGTTTGATCCGGAAAAACGCGATTCGCGTCTGTGGGCGCTGCCCGCGGCTGAAACGATCGTCGCCGCTTGCCGCGGCCAGATCGGCACGGTGAGCGAAGAATCGAAGCCGTCAACGCAACTCTCGCCGGCACTGTTCGACTTGACCAGCTTGCAGCGCGAGGCCAACGGCCGCTTCGGCTTCTCGGCGAAGAACACCTTGGGCCTCGCCCAGGCGCTGTACGAAAAGCACAAAGTGCTGACCTATCCCCGTACCGACGCGCGCGCGCTGCCGGAAGACTATCTGGATACGGTTAAAGAAACGCTCGGCATGCTCAAGGAGAGCAACAACTATCTCCCGCATGCCAAACAGGTCCTCGACAAGGGCTGGGTGAAGCCGAACAAGCGCATCTTCGACAACTCGAAGATCAGCGACCACTTCGCAATCATCCCGACGGCGCAAGCGCCGAAGAATCTGTCCGAACCGGAACAGAAACTGTACGACCTGGTGGTCAAGCGCTTTCTCGCGGTGTTCTTCCCGGCCGCCGAGTACAAGGTGACGACGCGGATCACGGAAGTGGTCGGCCATCACTTCAAGACCGAAGGCAAGGTGCTGGTCGAACCGGGCTGGTTGCAAGTCTATGGCCGCGAGATCAGCGGCGAAGACGCGAACCTCGTGCCGGTGCAGAAAGACGAAAAGGTCAAGACCGACAAGATCGCCGCCCAGCAACTGGTGACGAAACCGCCCGCACGCTACAACGAAGCTACCTTGCTGTCGGCCATGGAAGGCGCGGGCAAGCTCGTCGAAGACGACGAACTGCGCGAAGCCATGGCGGCCAAGGGGCTCGGCACGCCGGCCACGCGCGCGGCGATCATCGAAGGTTTGCTGGGTGAAAAGTATCTGATCCGCGAAGGCCGCGATCTGATTCCGACCGCCAAGGCTTTCCAGCTCATGACGCTATTGCGCGGTCTGGGCGTGAAAGAACTGACGGCGCCCGAATTGACCGGCGAGTGGGAATACAAACTCTCGCAAATGGAACGCGGCAACCTGCCGCGCGACGCGTTCATGCAGGAAATCGCCCGCATGACGCAGACCATCGTCAAGCGCGCGAAAGAATACGATTCCGACACGATACCGGGCGATTACGCGACGTTGCAGACGCCGTGTCCGAACTGCGGCGGTCAGGTGAAGGAAAACTACCGGCGCTTTGCCTGCTCGAAATGCGAGTTCTCGATTTCGAAAATTCCGGGTGGACGTCAGTTCGAAATTCCGGAAGTCGAAGAGTTGCTGCAGAACAAGACGATCGGTCCGCTGTCGGGTTTCCGCAGCAAGATGGGCCGCCCGTTCTCGGCGATCCTGAAGCTCTCGCTCGACGACGAGATCAAGAACTACAAGCTCGAATTCGACTTCGGTCAGGATGCGGGCGGCGAAGATGGCGAACCGCCTGACTTCTCCGATCAGCAACCGGTCGGCGCGTGCCCGAAGTGCAAGGCCCGTGTGTTCGAGCACGGCATGAGCTACGTCTGCGAAAACTCGGTCGCCAATCCGAAGACTTGCGACTTCCGCTCAGGCAAGGTGATCCTGCAGCAGGAAATTGCTCGCGAACAGATGGCCAAGTTGCTCGAAGAAGGCCGCACGGATCTGCTGACGAACTTCAAGTCGTCGCGTACCGGCCGTAACTTCAAGGCGTTCCTCGTCAAGCAGAACGACGGCAAGATCGGTTTCGAGTTCGAGAAGAAGGAGCCGTCGGCGAAGACTGCCGCGAAGACCGCAGCGGCGAAGTCGGCTGCCAAGGCCGCCCCGGAATCGGAATCGGACGACGACGAAGTGTCGGTGGCGGTGAAGGCCACGCCGGCAGCCAAGAAGGCGGCGGCGAAGAAAGCACCGGCGACCAAGACTGCTGCGGCCAAGAAAGCACCCGCCAAGAAAGCGGCGGCGCGCAAAACCGGCTCGTAATTCGACCCGGTGGCGGGAAGCCCGAAGCGGATTCGCTTCCGGCTTGCTTCACTTTGAACTTGCCATGAAAAAATGCGCGATCACATAACGTGACCGCGCATTTTTTTGTTTGCCCGCCGGAAAGCGCCAGTCGGCGGCTTTGCCGGCTTGACTGATCCACCGCTTACAGCGGCGACAAAGCCGTGGGCCGAGTGCGAGGCGTCGTCTTGGCCAGCGTCTTCGGCAGCGGCGATAACTCGCTGTCCAGCAGGCGTGAGAGCGGCTCAGCGCCGTCGAACGCTTCCGGCGGCATGGGATCTGCGGAATCGAGCGCCGTCGTCGTGGCGGCCCGGCCAAGGCCGTCCTCCTTGATCCACTGTTCACCAAGCAGGCTATTCGGCGTCTGGCTGAAATGCTCAACCAGATGGTCGATGAACGTGCGCACCTTTGCCGGCAAGTGACGGCGGCTCGGATAAGCAATGTTGATCTCGACCTGCGGCAGCCGGTAATCGCCGAGCAGACGCACGAGCCTGCCGCGCGTCATGTCGCGGCCGATCAGATAGCTCGGCAGGATCGCGATGCCCATGCCGAGCAACGCAAACTGACGCAGCATTTCCGTATTGTTCGCGACGATCACGTTCGACGGACGCACGCGCACTTCGCCTTCCGGCCCAGTGAACACGCGCTCGTCGCCCCAATATTCGGAGGGCAGGCTCAGGCACGGATGCTCGAGCAGGTGCTCCGGACGCGTGGGCATGCCGTGCTTCTCCAGATAGGCCGGCGTGGCGCACACCGTCATGCAACCCGTGGTGAGACGCCGCGTGACGATGCTGGCGCTGCGCATTTGCCGCGCGATCACCACGCCCACGTCGAAGCCTTCTTCGACCAGATCGACCTGACGGTCGACCAGCGTGACATCGGGAATGACTTTCGGATAGCGCTCCGCGTACGTCTGGAGCACGGGCGCCAGATTGTGCAACCCGAACACGACCGGTGCGACGATTCGCAACGTGCCAACGGGCTCGTGATTGCGCGCGACCACCATCTGCTCGACGTCTTCCAGTTCGTCGAGAATCTGGCGCGCGCGCTCGAGATAAACCTGACCTGATTCGGTCAGAGACAAGCTGCGGGTGGTGCGATTGAGCAGCCGCGTACCTAGACGGCCTTCGAGGTCGGCAACGTGACGGGTGGCCACTGCGTTGGAAATATCCATCGCGCTCGCAGCGCGGGCAAAACTGCCGAGATCCGCCACTCTGACGAAAACTCGCATCGACTGCAAATGATCCATGGGACAACTCCTGCCGTGTTACAGCTTCCTGACAATTGGTGAAAACCAGTGAAGCGAACTTAGAATTCTCCTACGACTCGCGAAATCATGCAGAAGTTGCCCGCCAAAGCGGAAATATTGTCAATATTTGTGCGACTGTACTCCCCAATGTGGGGCGTGATCGTCGATTGTTTCTCGAAATGAAACAATTTGCTGCACTGCAGCTTGAACTGTCTTTTTTGTTCGAACAGACGCAACGGTTGCACCGGCGTTGCAAAATCAGAAAAACTCGCCGTGCGTGATGGACCGCCGATAAAAAAACCGCCCGAAGGCGGTTTCCGTGCGAAGTGAACACTCACCTGATCAAGCGGCAAGCTTCCCTTCGAGCGCAAGTTTGGCCTTGGTCAGCGCCGGCGGTAGGCCTTGCTGCAATGTGTCAAACAGCTCGGCGTGCAGCGCGAGTTCTGCGCGCCACGCTGCGTCGTCGACGGAAATGACCTGCTCGAATTGCTCGCGGCTAAAATTCAGCCCGCTCCAGTCGATGTCCTCGTAGTGTGGCGACACGCCGAAAGCATGTTCCTCACCTTGAGCCGAGCCTTCGACCCGGCCGACCATCCAGCTCAACACCCGCATGTTTTCGCCAAAGCCCGGCCACACGAATTTGCCGTCCGCGCCCTTGCGGAACCAGTTGACGCAGAAGATTCTCGGCAGCTTCGCGTTCAATTGCTCCAAACGCTCGCCGGTTTTCAGCCAGTGATCGAAATAGTCGCTCATGTTGTAGCCGCAGAACGGCAGCATCGCGAACGGGTCGCGGCGCACCACGCCCTGCTGACCGGCCGCGGCGGCAGTCGTTTCGGAGCCCATGGTCGCGGCCATGTAGACGCCTTCCACCCAGTTGCGCGCTTCGGTGACGAGCGGCACCGTGGTGGAGCGGCGCCCGCCGAAAATGAACGCGTCAATGGCGACGCCCGCCGGATTTTCCCAGTCGGGATCAATGGACGGACATTGCGAGGCCGGCGCCGTAAAGCGTGCGTTCGGGTGCGCCGCCTTGCGGCCGCTTTCCTTCGCGCTGGCCGGCGTCCAGTCCTTGCCTTGCCAGTCGATCAGGTGCGCGGGCGTTTCGTCGGTCATGCCTTCCCACCAGACGTCGCCGTCGTCGGTGAGCGCGACGTTTGTGAAGATCACGTTTTCCTTCAACGTGGCCATGGCGTTGAAGTTCGTCTTTTCGCTCGTGCCCGGCGCCACGCCGAAGTAGCCGGCTTCCGGATTGATCGCGTACAGGCGACCGTCCTTGCCCGGTTTGATCCAGGCGATATCGTCGCCGATCGTGGAGATTTTCCAGCCGTTCAAGCCTTCCGGCGGGATCAGCATCGCAAAGTTGGTCTTGCCGCACGCCGACGGAAACGCCGCCGCGACATGATGCTTGCGTCCTTCCGGCGAGGTCACGCCGAGAATCAGCATGTGCTCGGCGAGCCAGCCTTCGTCGCGGCCCATGGTCGAGGCGATGCGCAGCGCGAAGCACTTCTTGCCCAGCAGCGCATTGCCGCCGTAGCCCGAGCCATAGCTCCAGATTTCGCGCGATTCAGGAAAGTGGACGATGTATTTGGTTTCGTTGCACGGCCACGACACGTCTTTCGCGCCGGCCGTGAGCGGCGCGCCGACCGAATGGACGCACGGCACGAACTCGCCGTCTTCGCCGAGCACGTCGTAAACCTTGCGGCCCATGCGCGTCATGATGCGCATGTTGGTGACCACGTACGGGCTGTCGCTCAGTTCGACGCCGATGTGCGCGATCGGCGAACCGAGCGGGCCCATCGAAAACGGCACCACGTACATGGTGCGGCCGCGCATGGCGCCTTCGAACAGGCCGTCGAGCGTCGAGCGCATCTCGGCCGGTGCGATCCAGTTATTGGTGGGACCCGCGTCTTCGCGGCGCTGCGAGCAGATGAAAGTGCGATCTTCGACGCGCGCCACGTCGGACGGGTCGGACCAGGCCAGATAGGAATTGGGGCGTTTCGCGGGATTGAGCTTCTTGAGTGTGCCGGCTTCGACCATCTGCGCACAAAGCCGGTCGTATTCCTCCTGCGAACCGTCGCACCAGACGATCCTGTCGGGCTTGGTCTTCGCGGCAACGCGCTGGACCCAGCCGAGCAGCTTTCGGTGTTTGACCCACGCGGGCGCCTCGATAGTGGGCTGTCCTTCGAATGAGGGGTGGTTCATCGACTTGTCTCCGTTTTGAAAAGCAATAGAAAAACGGTACAAGCCCAGAGACGCTGCATGCGAGAGGCATTCAATTCTTCACGCCGGGTGCCTGCCACCCGACGCGCAATTGTGCAGGTCGTTCCGGGCCACACAGCCTGTTGAGCGGAGGCGCCAGCCGACGGGCTTCTGCAACCGTCTGTAAAGCGGCTTGCCTCAACACGCAACAAACTGTTAAAAACGATGTCAATCGGCCTTGCCGTGGCGCTGCCATTCTGTGCGGTAGCTACTACGGTAAGGCATTCAGCCAGACCGGCATGTGACCTAGGTCACATGGTGGGACAGTCAGCATAACACTCCGTTCCGCACCACCAAGGTGCGTCGCAAGACACATACCATGAAGATTGCCATCCTCGACGATTATCAGGACGCCGTTCGCAAGCTCGACTGCTTTCAATTGCTGGCCGACCATGAGGTCAAGGTTTTCAACAACACCGTCCGCGGTCTCGGCCAGCTGGCAAGCCGTCTTTCCGAAGTCGACGCCCTTGTCCTGATTCGCGAACGCACCCGCATCAGCTCGCAACTCCTCGATAAATTGCCGCGTTTGCGCATGATCAGCCAGACCGGCAAGGTTTCGAGCCACATCGATCTGAACGCGTGTACCGAGCGCGGCATTGCCGTTCTCGAAGGCACCGGCTCACCGTTCGCGCCTGCCGAGTTGACGTGGGCTCTCATCATGGCGGCCCAACGGCGGATTCCGCAATACGTAGCAAACCTTAAGCAAGGAGCCTGGCAGCAGTCCGGCCTGAAGACATCGGCGCTGCCGCCGAACTTCGGTTTGGGCCAGGTATTGCGTGGCCAGACCCTGGGAATCTGGGGTTACGGCAAGATCGGCCGGCTGGTGGCCGGTTATGGCAAGGCATTCGGCATGAACGTGCTGATCTGGGGCCGCGAGCATTCGCGCGAAGCCGCGCGCGCCGACGGTTACGGCGTGGCGGAGAGCCGCGAGGTGCTGTTCGAGCAGAGCGACGTACTGTCGCTGCACTTGCGCATGCACGACGACACGCGCGGCATCGTCAAACAGGAAGACCTGATGCGGATGAAGCCGACTGCGCTGCTCGTGAACACGAGCCGGGCCGAACTGCTCGACGAAAACGCGCTGGTGAATGCGCTGTCGCACAACCGTCCGGGCATGGTCGCGATCGACGTCTACGAAAGCGAGCCGATTCTGCAGGGCTACAGCCTGCTGCGCATGGAAAACGTGATCTGCACGCCGCACATCGGCTATGTGGAACGCGAAAGCTACGAGCAGTATTTCACGGCGGCATTCAAGAACATTCTGGCTTTCGACGCAGGCGATACGGTCAGCGTGGCGAATCCGGAAGCCTTGCAGGGCGGCCGTCGGCGTTAAGAACGCCGGGCTTCACGGCGAGCGCCGAGCGGACTCGAGCGGCTCGGTTGTCGCCGCCTGGATCCGCGCCGCCGCCACGCTCAATTCAAATTCACCGCGCCGCTTCGTGCGCGCCGGCTTCCAGCAGATCGGGCATGCGTTCGAGGAAGGTCTCGCCGTCGGCGCGGCCGAGGTTGTACGCGTGCACCATCTGCGAAGGACTCGTGTAATCCCAGCTGGAAATCGGCACCTTGCGCGACGGCTGCACATAGAGCCGTTGCTGTACGCCGTGCGGCACGACGAACATCTGCGGCCGCGGATAGAGGCGGGTGACCATCACCAGCACGTGGCCCGGCGCCTCGGCGTCCAGCGCGCCGACCGGCACGTTGTCGACCATCCCGCCGTCCAGCACGGGCCGGCCATTGCGCCGCAAAACGGGCGTGAAAGGCGGCGTACTGGACGACTGCAAAATCAGATCCGCCAGATCCTCGACGCTCGCGCAATCCTGTGCACGCACGAATTCCGGATGAAAGCCGAGCGTCTGACCGAGCGTCGGATGTAGCGTCTTGCGCACGTATTTTTCGATGTTGTACGCGATCAGGCCCGCCGCGACCGCGCTGCGCGCGCCGAGCCAGCGCGGCAGATGCGATACGCCGATGCGGATTTCCGGCGCATCGGCGAGCGTCGAAAACTTCTCGCCGTAGATGTCGAGTAGCGCCTGGCGGTAGATGCGATAGTGCGGAAACACCGACTCGCCGCGCAGCAGATTGCCCCAGTAGGCGTTGCGGGTGTTGTGGCGCAGCGCGTCTTCGTAATAGCGCATGACCCAGTCGGAATCGCGCGTGTAGAGCATGCACGCAGTGGCGGCGCCGGCCGAAATGCCGGTGATGACACGCGGCCGGATCCGCAGCTCCGGCTGGGTCACATCCCAGAAACCCGCCTGCCACCAGCAACGATTGCCGCCGCCGGCGAATACGACCTGATCGAACATCCTGGTTTTTCCTCTAATGCGGCTCTCTGGCCCGTTTTAGTCGAGCAGTGCGTAGGTGGTGGTGGCGTGCACGGCCATGTTGCCGGATTCGTCGAATAACTCGACTTCGCCGAACACCAGATTGCGGCCCATGCGCAGCACTCGGGCGGTGATCAACACGTCGCCCTTACGCACCGCGCGCATGAAATTGATGTTGAGCGAGACGGTCGTCATCGGCTTGAAACCGCCGAGCGCGGCTGCAATGGCAACGATCATCGCCGTGTCCGCCGCGGCCATGAACACCTGGCCGCAGATCACGCCGCCTGCATGGCGCAGCCCGCCCGAAAAGGGCAGCCGAAGCGTGGCGGCTTCCTCATCGACCTTGACCGGCGTCAGGGTGAGCGCACGGACCCACGGCGCGAGGATGCGGTCGAGCAATTCGATAATCTCTTTGTCATCCATGGCAATCCCCGGTCGAAAGCCGCGCGAGGCTTCGTGCGGCAAGGTGTCCGCGACATGATACCGGGACGATGCAGGCAGCGCCTTTTTCACGACAGCGCGTCCGTCGCGGAATGCCACGGGGCCGGCGATGCAAATATTTTTAAGAAATCTGCGAAGGGGACTTGGCAAGCCCGAAAAGTTACTGCATAATTTCGCTTCTGTTGGGGGCGTTAGCTCAGTTGGTAGAGCAGCGGACTCTTAATCCGTAGGTCGAGTGTTCGAGTCACTCACGCCCCACCAAAGATTCAAAGCAAAAAGCCCGGTCCTTGCGGCCGGGCTTTTTGCGTTTCGGGCTGCCCTCACACGTTGAGTATGTCCGGTCCACAGCAATTTCCTTCAATACACCCCGCCCCTTCGCCCGATACCGTTGGCCGTCGCAAAATCCTGCGCGCACCCGTATCGAGGCATCCGATGACCGCTTTACTCTCCATGGCCGCTTTCGCGCTGGCCAGCTCAATTTCTCCGGGTCCGGTGAATATCGTCGCGCTCAGCGCCGGCGCCCAGCACGGGCTTGCCGCGAGCATGCGGCATGTCACCGGCGCGACCGTCGGCTTCACCGTGCTGCTTCTGCTGATCGGCTTGGGACTGCAAGAACTGCTCGCGCATTTCCCCAACCTGATCACCGTCGTCAAATGGGCCGGCGTGGGTTTCCTGTTCTACATGGCCTACAAACTCGCCGTCGACGACGGCCAACTCGGCGCTGACAAACCGGCTCGCGGACCATCCTTCGCGTATGGCGCGGCGATGCAATGGCTCAATCCGAAAGCCTGGCTCGCGTCGCTGGCCGGCATGGGCGCCTACGCGGCGGACGGCGATGGCAGGCTCGTCTGGCAATTCAGCGTCGTGTACTTCGTGATCTGTTATGTCTCGATTGCCAGTTGGGCGTACGCCGGCACGTTCCTGCGCAAACACTTGCAGCAACCGCAGCGTGTGAGGTTTTTCAATCGCGTGATGGCAGCATTGCTCGCGGCGAGTGCGCTTTATCTGCTTGTAGCGTGAAGACGCCGCGCGGCACACGGATTCAACTGCGATACTGCCCCGGCGTCGCTGCGACCAATCGCTTGAAGGTTCTCTGCAAATGCGCCTGGTCCGCGAAACCGGCGTCGAGTGCGACATCGGCGATCACGCGCCCGCGCTTGAGTTGTGCGCGGCTGTACTGAATACGCCGGTTGATCAGATAAGCGTGCGGCGTCATGCCATAGCGTTGCTTGAACGCGCGAATCAGATGCGACGCGGACAAACCGGCCGCCTCGCAAATGTCCTCCAGCTTCAGCGACCGCGTGCAGTTTTCCGCAATGAATTCCGCCGCGCGCGTGAGCTGGCGGCTCGCGTCGTGATCCGGCAAGACCGCCGGATTCAGCGTGTTTTGTACTTCGGAGAAAAAGGTGATGGCCGCGCTTTGCTTGCGCAGCATGTCGGCGTCGCGGTCGACAAGAATCGCATGCAGCCGGTTCAAGCCGTCGAACAATCCTGCGTCCGTCGTCATGGTCTGTGAGAACGCGCGAAACGCGTGGTTCTCGCTGAAACCCAGCTCATGTTGCAGGCCGGTGAGCCATGCCACATCGACATGCATCATGCGATACGACCAGCGTTCGTCGGCTACCGGATTGCACGCATGCACGTCATCCGGATTCATCATGACGACTGCGCCCGCGCCGATCCATTCACGCGCGTGGCGATTCAGATACTCGCTGCGTCCGCCGGTGACGGCGCCAATCGAGAAGGTTTCGTGCGAGTGTTTCGCGTAGCAGACGTCGCGACCGTCTTCAATGGAACGCACCTCGATGAACGGCAACGCATCATCGCGCCAGAACCGCGGCGCAGACGCGCTTTTCGCTTGAAGTGCCGCCTCCGTGATCTCGCCCATCTGCGCGCTCTCCGATGTTTGCGTAGGCCTCGCTGCAGCGAGGCCTACGTATCGTAGCCGCCAAACGCACCGTCAACAAGCAGACTCACGAACACCCCGAACAGCGCAGCGCACGCAGATACGCGAAAGGTTACTTCGCCGCCACGTCGATGTTGCCGAGATATTTCGCGGCCAGCGTCTTCACCGTGCCGTCGGCCTGCACCTTCGCGATCGCCGCATTCAAGCGGTCACGCAGTGCCGTATCGCCCTTGCGGATCCCGTATGCAATGCCGCTGCCGAGGATCTTGTCGTCGCGCACCGGCTCGCCGACGAAGGCGTAACCTTCACCGCTCGGCTTCGACAGAAACCCTGTCTGACCGGCCGGCGCCAGCACGAGCGTCGCGTCCAGACGCCCAGCCACGAGATCGGCATAAACCTGGTTCTGGTCCTGATACGGCACGACGGTCACGCCCGCCGATTCCCAATGCGTCTTCGCGAAGGTTTCCTGAATCGACGCCTGTAACACGCCCACGCGCTTGCCCTTCAGCGAGGCCGGCGTCGGCAGCAGACCGCTGTCGTGTTTGGCGATCAACTGCGTCGGCACGCGATACACGACGGTGGTGAAATCGATCGCCTGACGGCGTTGTTCGGTCGCGTTCATCGCCGAATTGATCGCGTCGAACTTGCGGCCCTGCAGCGCGGGAATCAGCCCATCGAACGAGGTCTCGACCCATTTGCACGTCATATGCGCGGCGACGCACACCGCATTGCCGACATCGATATCCAGACCCTGCAACTCGCCGTTCGGGCCTTTCGATTCGAACGGCGGATACTGCGCTTCGAGGCCGAAACGCAGCGTCGAGGTATCGGCAGCGCTCGCGGCCGACGACGCGGCGAGCGACGCGAATGCACAGGCCAGCGCCAAAAGAGGCTTGAGCAATTTCATAGCAGGTCCCTTTTCCTTTTCGATTTTGTTGTCACGCCGCCTTGCGGCGCGCTGAAGCATGCTCGCGCGACGATCATACTGCGTTCAAAAATGCAGCCGTCGCGTGTAGCCGTTACCTATCCGTTCAGATCTCGCACAGACGGCGCGCGCCTTCGATCAAAGTCGCATCGTCCTTCGAGAAGCTCAGGCGGATCAAGCCGGAGTCCGTACCATCGGTATAAAACGCCGACAGCGGAATGGTCGCGACACGCGCATCGCGAATCAGGCGCAGCACGAAATCGCTATCGCTTTCCTCGGAGAAGCCCCGAAAACGCGCGAGCATGAAGAAGCTGCCTTCGCTCGGCAACAACTCGAAGCGCGAATTGCGCAGTGCTTCCGTGAGCAGATCGCGCTTCTTCTGATAGAACGCGGACAAGCCGAGGTAACTTTCGCGATTGGCCAATGCATCGACAAACGCGTACTGCATCGGTGTATCGGCAGAAAACACCATGAACTGATGGACTTTGCGAATCTCGTCCATCAAGGCAGCGGGCGCGAGGCAGTAGCCGACGCGCCAGCCGGTCACGTGATACGACTTGCCGAACGACGAGACGATCACGCTTCGCTCCGCGAGTTCGGAATGGCAAGCCATGCTCTGATGTTTCGCGCCGTCGAACACCACGTGCTCGTACACCTCGTCGGCGAGAATCACGATATCGGTGTTGCGCGTAACGGCCTTCAGGCGCTCGACGTCGGCCTCACTGAACACGGTCGCCGTCGGATTGTGCGGCGTGTTGGTGATGATCATGCGAGTCTTCGGCGTGATCGCGGCGGCGACTTCGTCCCAGTTCACGCGGAAGTCGCTTAACGACAGCTTGATTGGAACGGGCGTGGCGCCTTGCAGCCGCACGATCGGGCCATAGCTGTCGAACGACGGTTCGAAGTAAATCACTTCGTCGCCCGGATGCACCAATGCGCTGATCGTCGAATACAGACCTTCGCTTGCGCTGGCGATCACGGTTACTTCGCTGGCCGGGTCGTAGCGCACGCCGTACAGCGTGGCGACCTTGTCGGCGAGCGCTTCGCGCAAGGCGGCGATGCCGGCCATCGGCGCGTACTGGTTGTGACCGGCGCGCATGGCTTGAGCAACGCCGTCGATCAGTTTGGCGTCCGGCGCGAAATTCGGCGCGCCTTGCGACAGATTCAGCGCGTCGTGCTGAGCGGCCAGTTGGCCGATCACGGTAAAAATCGTCGTGCCTACGTCAGGCAACTTCGAGCGGGCTTGCGTGGCGCTCTGCATAAGGCTTTCTCCCTTTCTCCATCCGGCAGCGGATTCACGGAACAGCCAGCTGCGCGGCGGTCCCTCCCGGTTTGGTGATTAGGCATCAGCCAAAGAAGCGTCACAATCGAAACTTTGTCATGCGCAGCATGCGTTTACGTCATGGCTCGCGCGAAGGCGCGCCGCCACGGCCAAAGCCGGTCAGATCGGTACTTTCGGGGAAGAAACGAGGCTGCGCGAAGCACGCGGAAATCGACTGAGGTATGACGTAATGTGATGCGGCCGGTCTCGAGCGGGCGCTCGTGACCGGCCTCGCCGTCTATCAGGCGTCGTCCATCATGCGGACTTTGACTTTCTTGCCCTTTACCTTGCCGGCGCTGAGCTTGCGCAACGCTTCACGCGCAACACTACGCTCCACCGCCACGTAGGTGGACATTTCCGTCACGTTGATCTTGCCGATCTGCGAGCCGGCGAAGCCCGCCTCGCCGGTCAGCGCGCCGAGCACGTCGCCGGGGCGGATCTTCTCTTTGCGGCCGCCGAGAATCTGCAGCGTTTCCATGGGCGGCAACAGTCGCTCATTGCTCGCTGCGGTGAGTTCGGACAGCTTGTGCCATTCGACCTCGCGCTTTTGCGCCTGTTCGAGACTGCCGACGCGGCCCATCTCGTTCATGCTCGCCAGACTCAGCGCCCAGCCGTCCTGATCGGCGCGGCCCGTGCGGCCGATGCGGTGCACGTGCACTTCCGGATCCGGCGTCACGTCGACGTTGATCACGGCTTCGAGCTGCGCGATGTCGAGACCGCGCGCGGCGACGTCGGTGGCCACCAGCACCGAGCAACTGCGGTTGGAGAACTGGATCAGCACCTGATCACGTTCACGCTGGTCGAGTTCGCCGTGCAGCGCGAGCGCATGAAAACCCTGCGCGCGCAGCACGTCGAGCAGATCACGGCATTGCTGCTTGGTGTTGCAGAACGCCAGCGTGCTCACCGGGCGATAGTGGTTCAGCAGCAGACCGACGGCGTGCAGCCGTCCGTCTTCGGTCACTTCATAGAAGCGCTGACGGATCTTGGTGTTGTCGTGCCGCTCGGCGAGCTTGACTTCCTTCGGATTGCGCAGGAATTGCTGGCTCAGTTTGACGATGCCTTCGGGATACGTCGCCGAAAACAGCAGCGTTTGGCGTTCTTTCGGGCATTGCTTCACGACGGTGGCGATGTCGTCGAAGAAACCCATGTCGAGCATGCGGTCCGCTTCGTCGAGCACCAGCGTGTTGAGCGCCTGCAGCGGCAGGCTGCCGCGCTCGAGGTGATCCATGATGCGGCCCGGCGTGCCGACCACGATGTGCGCGCCGTGTTCGAGACTCGCCGTTTGCGGACGCATCGGCGTGCCGCCGCACAACGTCAGCACCTTGATGTTTTCTTCGGCGCGCGCGAGGCGGCGGATTTCCTGCGTGACCTGATCGGCGAGTTCGCGCGTGGGGCACAGCACCATCGCCTGAACGGCGAAGTTGCGCGTGTCGAGGCGCGCCAGCAGCGCCAGCGAAAACGCCGCGGTCTTGCCGCTGCCGGTTTTCGCCTGGGCGATCAGATCGTGGCCGGCGAGCGCGATCGGCAAGCTCGCGGCCTGAATGGGCGTCATCTCGACGTAGCCGAGCTGCGTCAGGTTGGCGAGCGTCGCGGGCGGCAGCGATAGCTGGCTAAACGGCGCGCCGGCGGTGGTGGGACTGTTCATAGGGTGATGACTCGCAAATCGGATAAGGCGGCTAGGGGCAAGACTATTCGGCCAGGGGGCCGGTGTCGGGACGGCCTTCGATCTGCTCGTACAGCACCGAGCCGTCGTCCCCGTCGAAACGCTCGACGTAATTGCGCGCGCCGCACATCGGGCAACGGAACAGGAGGCCCTGTCCTTCGTTTTTGATGACGACGTCCGATTGCTCCCAATGCGCCTGGCAGGACTGGTTTCTACAGTTAAACACGTTGATTCTCCAACTGGATTCGATTGCTTGTCCGGCGAGCCGTACGAACGGCCCGGCCGTAAATGGGACGGTTGCTGCCAAGGTGGCGACGGCTAAAGCACGTCAACCCAGATGCGTATGCCGCACACGCGGCGCGCTCACATCCATCTCGGTGAGGCTCTGCACGATGCCGCAGTCTTCCACGGCCTGTTCGCCGTGGCACTGCTCGCGCAAGGTGGTCAATTGCACTTTCAGCTGCTTCAGTTCGTCGATGCGCATGTCGACGTGCGCAATGTGCTCGTCGATCAAGGCATTGATGCCGCCGCAGCCGTCCGCCGGTGCGTCGGTCAGACGCAGCAGCGCACGGATTTCGTCGTGAGTCATGTCGAGCGCGCGGCAATTACGGATGAAACGCAGCCGTTCGACGTGCTTCGCCGTGTAACTGCGGTAATTGGCCTCGGTGCGCTCCGCTTCGGGCAACAAGCCCTCTTTCTCGTAGAAACGGATGGTTTCGGTCGTGCAATGGGCGATTTTCGCCAATTCGCCGATTTTCATGGACCCTCCGGATGGCGGCCTTGACCTTGTAGTGGCTTCAGGGTGTTTACTAGACCACAAATCGAACCAGGAAGCCACCATGCCTCAAGCCGACCACGCCGACGCCGACCGCCTCGAACAGGCGAAAGCCCGTGCGGACGGGCACGAACGGGACGCGCATGCCCACGACGACGCGAACTGCGGTCATCGCCACGATGCGCATGATCACGGCCATGAACACGATCATGCTCACGACGGCCACCGCCACGCGCACGCCCGCCGTCATGCCGATGCGGCATGCTGCGGAGCAGGGGCAGCAACAGCCGCAGCCGTGTCGGCGCCCGCCCCGCTGCCGCCATCGGAAGCCATCGGCAGCAACGTGCGCACCGCCATCCGCATCATGCAGATGGATTGCCCGACCGAAGAAGCGCTGATCCGCAAGAAATTCAGCCGCATGCCGCACGTGCGCAGCATGGAATTCAACCTGATGCAGCGGGTATTGACGGTCGTCCACGCGCCCGAGGCGCTCGATTCGATCCTGGCCGCGCTGCGTTCGCTCGACTTCACGCCCGAACTCGCTGACGCCGGTGCGGACGCCGCACCCACGGCCGCGCCGCACGCCTCGCCCAAGCCGTGGTGGCCGCTGGCGCTCGCCGGTGTGGTCGCGGCGGGCTCAGAGGCCGCTGGCTGGCTCGGCGCGCCGGCCTGGCTGCCTGCGGGTCTGGCGATCCTCGCCATCCTCTCCTGCGGCCTCACGACGTATAAGAAGGGCTGGCTCGCCATCCGCAACGGCAACCTGAACATCAACGCGCTGATGAGCATTGCGGTGACCGGCGCGCTGATCCTGCGCCAATGGCCGGAAGCCGCGATGGTGATGGTGCTCTTCACCATCGCCGAACTGATCGAGGCGAAATCGCTCGACCGCGCCCGCAATGCGATCCAGGGTTTGATGCAACTCACGCCCGAACAGGCGAGCGTGCAGCAACTCGACGGCAGCTGGCGGTCAATGGACCTCAAGGCCATCGCGCTCGGCGCCGTGGCTCGCGTCAAACCGGGCGAGCGGATCGCGCTCGACGGCGAAATCGTCACGGGCCGCTCAAGCGTGGATCAGGCGCCGATCACCGGCGAAAGCCTGCCGGTCGACAAAGCCGTGGGCGACGCGGTGTTCGCCGGCACGATCAACCAGACCGGCTCGTTCGACTATCGCGTCACCGCCGCGGCCAGCAACACGACGCTCGCGCGCATCATCCATGCCGTCGAGGAAGCGCAAGGCACCAAGGCGCCGACGCAGCGTTTCGTCGATCAGTTCGCCCGCGTGTATACGCCGATCGTGTTCGCCGTCGCGCTCGCCGTGGCCGTCGTGCCGCCGCTACTGTTCGACGGATCGTGGCAGGCGTGGGTCTACAAGGCGCTGGTGATGCTGGTGATCGCGTGCCCGTGCGCGCTCGTGATCTCGACGCCGGTGACCATCGTCAGCGGTCTTGCCGCGGCGGCCCGCAAAGGCATCCTGATCAAAGGTGGCGCCTATCTCGAGCAAGGCCGCAAGCTGACCCGCCTCGCGCTCGACAAAACCGGCACGCTCACTCACGGCAAGCCCGTGCAGACCGAGTTCGACATACTTGCCGAGGTCGACGCCCTGCGTTGCCGCACACTGGCGGCGAGTCTCGCGGGGCGCTCCGATCATCCCGTATCGATGGCGATTGCGACCGCAGCCAAGGCCTATGGCCTGACGCACATCACAGTCGATGCATTCGAGGCACTCGCGGGACGCGGCGTGCGTGGCGAGATCGACGGCGTGCCGTACTGGCTCGGCAATCATCGGCTGATCGAAGAACTCGGACGCTGCTCTGCGTCGCTCGAAGCGCGGCTGGACGCGCTCGAAAGTCAGGGCAAAACCGTCGTGATGCTGGTGGACGCCGAACGCGTGCTCGCGCTATTCGCGGTCGCCGATACGGTGAAGGAGACGAGCCGCGCCGCCATCGCCGAATTGCAGCGGCTTGGCGTGAGCACGGCCATGCTCACCGGCGACAACCCGCACACCGCCGCCGCGATCGCGCAGCAGGTCGGTATCGACGAAGCGCGCGGCAATCAGCTGCCGGAAGACAAGCTGAACGCAGTCGCGAATTGGTCTAGCGACGGCGCAACGGTCGGCATGGTCGGCGACGGCATCAACGACGCGCCCGCGCTGGCACGCGCCGACATCGGCTTCGCGATGGGCGCGATGGGCACGGACACGGCAATCGAAACCGCCGACGTCGCGCTAATGGACGACGACCTGCGCAAGATTCCGTCGTTCATTCGCCTGTCGAAGGCGACGCATTCGGTGCTGGTGCAGAACATCACGCTCGCGCTCGGCATCAAGAGTGTCTTCCTCGTGCTGGCCGTGACCGGCCTGGGCACGATGTGGATGGCCGTGTTCGCCGATGTCGGCGCGAGTCTGCTAGTGGTCGCGAACGGGTTGCGGCTGTTGCGCAAGTGAGTGCGCTGCGGCAGGCCGAGACAAGCGCGATGCCTGCTGAAGCTAGTGAGCGAACGAGCGCTCAGCCGCGATCTGACTGTGATGCGTGCCGATTGCCGCCTTCATCGTATCCGAAGGCCGCATGCCGAAGAGTTTCCGGTAATCCATTGCGAACTGGCTCAAGTGCCAGAAGCCCCACGCCGCCGCCACGTCCTGCACCGAGCGTGATTCGCGCGACGCATTCGACAGATCGCGCCGCGCGCCATTCAGGCGGATCGCGCGCAGATACGTGGCGGGCGCCATGCCGAGCACGTCCTGAAAGCAGTATTGCAGCGTGCGCCGGCTCACATGCAATTGCTCGCACAACTCCGGCACGCTCACTGCCCGCTCGCGATTGACCAGTACATAGTCGCGCGCTTCCGACACGATCGACTGACGGCGCGACCGCGCCGGCATCGCAACCGGCTCCGACGCCGGCAACGCGCCGACGTCGAAGAGCGAAGCCAGCACCGACGCCTGCAGATTGTTGTGCGCGACCGAAGAGAGCGGCGTACCGTGCGCCGCGCCATCGTCGAGCAATTGACGCAGCGTGGCACACAACTGCTGCTTGCGAGCCATGCCGATCGGCACGACTTGCGTGTTCGGCACATGATCGGCCAGCCCGACGCGCTCCACTTCCGCCGCGTAACGGCGCAGCACTTCGCCTTTGACCACCACGCCGAAAATCTCGTAACCCGCCGAAGTCAGCAGTTCGAATTCGATGCCGCCCGGACGAAACGCGAGCGCGTCGCCGGCAATCACCTGGGCGTCGATGCGCCCCGAACCCGCAGGGCAAGTCGGGATGCCGAACCAGTACGCGTCCTTCTGTACTTCGCAGGTTTGCCGCAGCGTGTGGCTGGTCGTTTCGACGAACACCTGCATGTGATCGAGGCACAACTCCGTCAGGCCGCCGACAAAACATCCCGCCGTCAACTGGTCGTAGGTCTGGCTCCAGCCATGGAGATTGCGCGCCTGTTCGTCGGCGTCGTGCGCGACGCAGGTGTGCACGCGGAAGCTCGGCTGCGGCGTGAGCGTCGGACTGGACAGGGTGTCGCTGAGAGCGTCAATCGTCATATCGGATCTGCCTAAACGGAATATCGAGGAGGATCGAGGGCAAGGAGCAGGCAATTCCCATGCCGAACGAATTCGATGCCTGCTCACGCCTTTGTACCGACAGGCATCAAAGCCAATGTTCAATTGATGAACAGCGCTGCACACACTGCTCAGAAACGAAACGCTCACCTTGCGCCGGTTGAACAGCGTGACGCCCCATGCCGTGCGCGAGTGCCTGCTACGCGTGCAAGGATCACCGGTGCGGTGCATTGGCACACTTCTGGCTGTAGCCTTTCGCGGCCAAGCGATATATCGAGCCGAATATAGCCCATTCAAACATGTGAGGAGCACACAGATGAATCACGCAGAGATGCAATTTCTGACCACCGAATTCCCGTACAAGAAGCAGTATGCGAATTTCATCGGCGGCGAATGGGTGAAGCCTGCGGGCGGTGAGTACTTCGACAACGTGTCGCCGATCACCGGTGAAGCTTTCACTTCGATCCCACGCTCGCGCGAAGCCGACGTCGAACTCGCGCTCGATGCGGCGCATCGTGCGAAAGCAGCGTGGGGAAAAACCTCCGCCGGCGATCGGTCGAACATTCTGATGCGCATTGCCGACCGGATGGAAGCGAACCTGCAACGTCTCGCCGTGGCCGAGACGATCGACAACGGCAAGCCGCTACGCGAAACCATGGCCGCCGACATTCCGCTCGCCATCGATCACTTCCGCTATTTCGCCGGCGCCGTGCGCGCGCAGGAAGGCTCGATCTCCGAGATCGATCACGACACCGTCGCGTATCACTTTCATGAACCGCTCGGCGTGGTCGGTCAGATCATTCCGTGGAATTTCCCGATCCTGATGGCCGTATGGAAGCTCGCGCCCGCACTCGCTGCCGGCAACTGCGTCGTGCTCAAGCCGGCCGAGCAAACACCCGCTTCGATTCTCGTCCTGGTCGAACTCATTCAGGACCTGTTGCCCGCAGGCGTGCTGAACGTGGTAAACGGCTTCGGCCTCGAAGCCGGCAAGCCGCTTGCTTCCAGCAAGCGCATCGCCAAGATCGCGTTTACCGGCGAGACCACCACCGGCCGTCTGATCATGCAGTACGCAAGCCAGAACATCATTCCGGTGACGCTCGAACTCGGTGGCAAGAGCCCGAATATTTTCTTCGACGACGTGATGAACGCCGACGACAGCTATTTCGACAAGGCGCTCGAAGGCTTCACGATGTTCGCGCTGAATCAGGGCGAAGTGTGCACGTGTCCGTCGCGCGTGTTGATCGATGAAAAGATTTACGACCGCTTCATGGAACGTGCGCTGAAGCGCGTCGCGGCGATCACGCAAGGGCATCCGCTCGACACCAAGACAATGATCGGCGCGCAGGCCTCGCAGGAACAGCTGGAAAAAATCCTCTCTTATATCGACCTCGGCAAACAGGAAGGCGCCGAATGCCTGATCGGCGGCGAACGCAACGCGCTCGACGGTGAATTGAGCAAAGGCTACTACGTGAAGCCGACCGTCTTCCGCGGTCACAACAAGATGCGCATCTTCCAGGAAGAGATCTTCGGACCGGTGGTGTCGGTCACGACGTTCAAGACCGAAGAAGAAGCGCTCGAGATTGCCAACGACACGCTCTATGGTCTGGGCGCCGGCGTGTGGACGCGCGACGGCACGCGCGCCTATCGCTTTGGCCGGCAGATTCAGGCAGGCCGCGTATGGACCAACTGCTATCACGCCTATCCGGCGCATGCGGCATTCGGCGGCTACAAGCAGTCAGGCATCGGACGTGAAAATCACAAGATGATGCTCGACCACTATCAGCAGACCAAGAACCTGCTGGTCAGCTATAGCGACAAGCCGCTCGGTTTCTTCTAAGCGTCGCGTTCCTGTTCGAGCGGGCCGCATTGCGCGGCTCGCTCTTTTTTCTGCGAGGGCATGTGATGGCTGATGAGAAGGAAGTCGCCCGCGTGATCGCAACGCCTGCCGCTGTCGAGTTGATCGACAAGTTGCGCGCGGAGCATGGCGAGGTGCTGTTCCATCAATCCGGCGGATGTTGCGACGGCAGCGCGCCGATGATGTTTCCCCAAGGCGAGTTCATGGTCGGTTCGTCCGACGTCAAACTCGGCGCGATTGCGGGCGTGCCGTTCTACATGAGCGAATCGCAATTCGAATACTGGCAGCACACGCAGTTGATCATCGACGCAGTGCCGGGAAATGGCGGAATGTTTTCTCTGGAGCGGCCCAGCGGTTTACGGTTCTTGACGCGCTCCCGTCTTTTCAAGGATGAAGAGAATGCATGGCTGGAAACGCATCCCGTCCAGAAGGCCGATGCTTGATCGTTTTACGCTGCACCCAAGTTTGAATCGTCGCTGACGGCGGGTGCCGCTGGTGTATCTGCCAGCAGCGCATCGCTGTCGTCTTTCAGGCCGACACCGGTCAGACCCAAACGCCTTGCATGCGTCAGCAGATAGTGCAGCTTGTGCGCGGCCAGCGGATAGTCGAGTCCTTCAGGACGTACATTCGAAATACAGTTGCGTTGCGCGTCGCTACAGCCGACTTTCGGCGCGTACGTCAGGTAAATACCGAGGCTATCGGGCGAACTCAAACCTGGCCGCTCGCCGATCAGCATCACCACCAATTTTGCATTGAGCAACTCGCCAATCTCGTCACCCAGCGCGACGCGCGCCTGACGCGCGACCACGACCGGGCCGATCTTCCAATCCGCGAGAAGCGGAATGACGGCTTGCAGCAGCGGAAGAGATTGCTTCGATGCCGCGAACGCCGAAAGACCATCGCCGATCACGAAGACCACTTCGGGCGAATCGTTCGGTATCGCTGCCAGCGCCACCCGACTCTCTTCCGATAAACGCCGCCCAAGATCGGGACGCCGCAAATAATGCTCGCGATCCGGCGCGGCGCTATGCACGTCGAGCGTCTTGAAGTTTTGCGCGCGCAATTGCTCGTGCAGCACGTCGGTATCGAGCGGATGATGCACGGCGTCGCGCGCCTGCGCGTGCGACAGATTGAACGCCAGCAGCGGCGCGGTCGGCAAGCTATTGCCCGCGCGGCCCAACGCAATGCGCGCGTTGGTGAACTGTCGCAGCGCGTTCCACGGATTCTTTTCGAGGAAGTCGCTCATGCGATGCCCATCCAGTCGCGCGCCCCTTCCAGCAAGGGTTGTTGTGTCGATGCGCTCAACAACGCGCCCCGCGAGTCGGTGATCTGCATCGACTCCAGCCATTCTTCGAATTCCGGCGCGCGGCGCAAACCGAGCACGTCCCGCACGTAAAGCGCGTCGTGGAACGACGTGCTTTGATAATTGAGCATGATGTCGTCAGCACCCGGAATGCCCATGATGAAGTTGATGCCTGCTACGCCGAGCAGCGTGAGCAGGTTGTCCATGTCGTCCTGATCGGCTTCGGCATGGTTCGTGTAGCAGATGTCGCAACCCATCGGCACGCCAAGCAGTTTGCCGCAGAAGTGATCTTCGAGGCCGGCACGCGTGATCTGTTTACCGTCGTATAGATACTCCGGGCCGATGAAGCCAACCACGGTGTTCACCAGAAACGGATTGAACTTGCGCGCCACCGCGTAGGCACGCACTTCGCACGTCTGCTGGTCCACGCCGAAATGCGCATCCGCCGACAAGGCGCTGCCTTGGCCGGTTTCAAAGTACATCAAATTGTTGCCGACCGTGCCGCGCTTTAACGAGAGTCCCGCTTCATACGCTTCCTGCAACAGCGCGAGCGAAATGCCGAAACCCGCGTTCGCTTTCTCCGTGCCCGCAATCGACTGAAACACCAGATCGACCGGCGCGCCTTTTTCAATGGCGGCGATCGTGTTGGTGACGTGGGTCAGCACGCACGATTGCGTCGGCACCTGATAGCGTTGGCGGAAGTCGTCGATCATCAGCAACAGCTTGGTGATCGCGGCGAGATTGTCGCTGGCCGGGTTGATGCCGATCATCGCGTCGCCGCAGCCGTACATCAGGCCGTCGAGCATCGAGGCGGCGATGCCTTTGACGTCGTCGGTCGGATGATTCGGTTGCAAACGCACCGACATGTGCCCCGGTAAACCGACCGTGTTGCGAAAGCGCGTAATCACCGGACGTTTACGCGCCGCCGCGATCAGATCCTGATTGCGCATCAGCTTGGACACCGCCGCGACCATCTCCGGAGTCAGGCCTGCGGTGATACGCGTGAGCGCGTCGGCGTCGGTCGTGTTGCTCAGCAGCCAGTTGCGAAAATCACCGACCGTGAGGTGAGAGATCTCGGCGAACGCCTGCGGCGAATGATCGTCGATCACGAGACGCGTGACCTCGTCGCTCTCGTAGGGAATCAACGCTTCGTTGAGGAAGGTGCGCAGTGGCACCTGCGCGAGCGCCATCTTGGCCGCGACGCGTTCTTCCTCGCTCGCTGCGGCCACGCCCGCGAGTTGGTCGCCGGAGCGCTGCGGACTGGCCTTCGCCATCAGGGTTTTCAGATCGGCAAAGCGATACGTGCGGCTGCCGATCGTCTCGGTATAGCTCATCTTTACGACTCCATCGCCGCTGCTTGCGCAGCGGCTCGATCCGTCATTCCTCGAGTAAGGCGTCCGCCGGCGCGGCTTCGCGTTGATGGCGTGTCATCAGGAAGTAGACGTAGCCCAGCGCGAGAAAGATTGCGAACACGATCGCCACCAGAAAATTGAAGTAGACCATCGTCGCCAGACAGATGACCGCGGCCACCAGTGCGAACGCCGGAAAAACCGGAAACAGCGGCGCGCGGAACGGGCGCTCCATATTCGGCTCGGTGCGGCGCAGCTTGAACAGCGACAACATGCTGATGATATACATCACGATAGCGCCAAATACCGACATCGTCACGATGTTCGCCGTCAGCGTCTGGCCGCCGAACTGGATCAGCTCGTCGCTATAGATCGCCGCGATGCCGACCACGCCGCCCGCAATGATCGCGCGATGCGGCGTCTTGAAGCGCGGATGCACTTTCGAGAGCCACTCCGGCAGATAGCCGGCGCGAGCCAGCGCGAAGATTTGCCGCGAATAGCCAAGGATGATGCCGTGGAACGACGCGACCAGTCCGAACAGACCGAGCCACACCAGCATATGCATCCACCCGCTATGTTCGCCGACGATGAATTTCATCGCCTGCGGCAGCGGATCGTTGATGTTCGACAGCTTGGTCCAGTCGCCTGCCGCGCCGGCAAACACCATCACGCCGATGGCGAGCACAACCAGCGTCAGAATGCCGGTGATGTAGGCAATCGGAATCGAGCGCTTCGGGTTCTTGGCTTCTTCGGCGGCCATGGCCACGCCTTCGATCGCGAGGAAAAACCAGATGGCGAACGGAATCGCCGCGAACATGCCGTGAAACGAACCCATGCTGAAGGTATCGGCGCCGGACCAGCCGCCCTTGGTGAAATTCGACCACTCAAAGCCCGGCGACACGACGCCCATGAAAACCAGCAGCTCGAAGATTGCAAGCAGCGTCACGCACAGTTCGAACGCTGCGGCGATCTGCACGCCGACGATATTCAGCGCCATGAAGACGAGATACGCGCCCATCGCCGCGTGCTTGGGTTCGAGCCCAGGAAACTGTACGTGCAGGTAAGCGCCGATCGCGAGCGCGATGGCCGGCGGCGCAAACACGAATTCGACCAGCGTCGCCGCGCCGGCCAGATAACCACCGGTCGGGCCGAACGCGTGGCGGGCGTAGGCGAACGGGCCGCCTGCGTGCGGAATCGATGTGGTGAGTTCGGTGAAACTGAAAATAAACGTCGTATACATCGCGGCAATGAACACCGCCGTGATGACAAAGCCGAGCGTGCCGGCGCTCGCCCATCCATAGCTCCAGCCGAAATACTCGCCGGAAATGACGAGGCCGACCGCGATGCCCCACAGTTGCCACGTGCCGAGCGTCTGCTTCAACTCGTGATGCGTGACTTTGCCGACGTGCTGACTCTTGGACTCTGATTTCATCGGACGCTCCCTGATGGCGCCGCCAGCTCGACGCCGCAAGGCTTTGCGGTGCATGAGCGGACAGGCTTCAGCCGATAGTAGTGAGCCATTATTCGAGGTGTTATCGAAATTCGGCAAAGTTCTGGGCAGCGTAGTGTGAGCGGGTGCTTAATTGCGCAACGTATTAACCGTGGCGCCTGGATGAAGTTCGCAGGATTTGGTAAATGGGGACGTGGTACTTTCGTCCGCATCCGTCCGACAATTTTTGTGCTCATTTTGTGTTCACCCAGCCATGAATGAATCAGGTAATCGGGCTCGCTACGAAACCCGGCTCGGCCGCGTGCTCGACCATATTTACGATCATCTCGATGAGCCGTTGGACATCGATCGTCTGGCGGAAATCGCCTGCCTGTCGCCGTATCACTGGCACCGGATTTATCAGGCGATGTATGGCGAGACGGTGGCCACCACGGTGCGGCGTTTGCGGCTGCATCGCGCGGCGGGCTATCTGGCGAACGGGTCCATGCCGATTGCGGAAATTGCCGAGCGCTCCGGCTACAGCAGTCTGCAATCTTTTTCCCGCACCTTTCGCGCGGCGTTCGGCATGCCGCCGGCGCAGTATCGCAAGCAAGGTACACATAGCCGGTTTCGTCCGGCGCTATCAGGAGACGATCAAATGACGATGCGTGAAGTGGTGATTCGTCACGTGGAGCCGATGGAAGTTTTGTCGGTCGATCACGTTGGACCGTATATGCAGATCGGCAAGGCGTTCGACGCGCTGTTCGGCTGGCTCGCGAAACACAATTTACTTGCGGGTCGGATGCGCATGATCGGCGTTTACTACGATGATCCTGGCGTTGTTGCGGAGAGTGAGTTGCGATCGAAGGCCGGGGTGTTGTTGCCGCATCCGGTTCAGGCGTCCGTGACGGTGAGTTCGCCGGTTTCCGTGGCGCATGTGAAAGGTGGTGAGTACGCTGTGTTGCGGCATCAAGGTCCGTATAGCGATATGCGTGCCGCGTATGAGTGGCTATACGGGACGTGGCTCGTGCAGTCCGGGCGAGAAGCGGCCGACGCGCCTGTGTTCGAGGAGTATTTGAATAGCCCGAAGGATACGGCGCCTGCGGATCTCATTACGGAGATCTGTTTACCGTTGGCTTGAGCGTTTGCCTGCCCGGTGTGCTCGCTTGTGCAGCGTGCCGTGCGGTTGCCTCTCTGGTTTTTATAGTCTTTGTATATGTATACGTAGTAATAGTTAACAAGCCTCGCATCCTTCTGTGGATAACTTGAAACTTCGTTTACGGATCAAGGCACTGCGGAATCGATAACCCTGCGGAGCGTGCGCGGACAGGAACATGGAGTTTGGGAAAACTTTTGTGCGATCTGGCGATGCGGCGTTTTTATCAAGGTTTCGCCCACAACGTGTCAGGTGGTTTGTACAAAAGTTGTCCAGAGGGCGGTGTGGATAAGTTGCGAGCGAGTGGCGTGTTAAGCCGCAGCGCTTTGGCTCGCGATGAGCATGCCGATCTTCAACGCCGCTCGACGGCGCGACTGTCAGATTGATGCCGTCCACACATGGTGAAAAATCGCTTCGTATTGCCATTGCGTTGACAAGCTCCAACGGGCTCGCTTAACGTCGCCACGCGGGACGGCTGGTCAAGCACGCCTGGATGCTGGCCGCATTGGTTCCGGGCACCACGGGGCTACCCCGTGGATCAACATGACTTCTGCAGTTCGTCGCATGAGCCTCGGTTGCGCGTTACGCAAGCGCGCTCACGCAGCACGAGACGCGTTGACTGGCCGCCCCGCCTTCCTTTGCTATGTCCTTATCTTCGCTGCAACACATCACCTACGCGCTTGCCGATGCGATGCTGGCCGGGCCGCCTGAGCCGGACGGCATGGTCGAGCGGATGGCGCTCGTATCAGGCGAGGCCGCCGACCGGATGAACGGATTGGCGCGCCTGGTGGCGAAGCGGTTTGGTACGCGGTGGGACATCGTCGGCAGCAAGGAGTTGTCGACGGTCGTGGCCGGGATGCCGGGCTTCGTCGCCGCGTGGCGAAGCGAGCCGCCGCCGCGAGTGGTTCGCGTGTTGATGCGGCCGCCTTTTCAGCGACCGCATCCGCCGTGGTTGCGTGACGTCGCGTTACCGCAGTTGCCGACGCTCGGCGATCTGGCCGCCTGGTTGGCCGTCGAGCCGGACGAATTGCACTGGTTTGCCGATCGATGGCGAGTGCCGGCACACAGCGCGGCGACGCCGCTTCATCACTATTCGTATAAGGCGATCGAGAAGCGCGACGGTCGATGCCGGATCATCGAGATTCCGAAATCGCGGTTGCGGGCGCTGCAACGCAAAGTGTTGTTGGGTTTGCTGGACCGTATTCCAGCTCACGATTCGGCGCACGGTTTTCGACGTGGCCGGAATATCGTGATGTTTGCCACACCGCATGTGGCGAAAGCGGTGGTGATGCGCTTCGATTTGACGGATTTTTTCGCATCGGTTCACGCGGGGTGCGTTTACTCCGCCATTCACGCTTTAGGTTATCCGCAAGCTGTTGCAAGGGCGCTGACTGCGCTGTGTACCAATCGCGTGCCGAGTGGCCGCTTGCTGGCACCGGATGTGCGCGACCGGATCGATTGGCAGGAGCGGCAGCGTTACCGGAATCGTCATTTGCCGCAGGGCGCGCCGACTTCACCCGCATTGCCGAACCTGTGTGCGTTTCGGCTTGATCTGCGACTTGCGGGCTTGGCGCGTACCGTCGGCGCGACTTACACTCGTTATGCCGATGACCTGGCGTTTTCCGGCGACGAGGATCTGGCACGTATGGCTGATCGCCTATCTCTTCGGGTCGCCGCGATTGCTATTGAAGAAGGGTTTGCTGTCAATCTGAGGAAGACGCGCGTGATGCGGCGCGGCGCGCGGCAACATCTGGCCGGGGTTGTCGTCAACAGCCACGCGAATATCGCGCAGCCGGAGTTCGATGCGCTGAAAGCCGTGCTCACCAATTGCGTACGACATGGACCATGCTCGCAGAATCGTGAGGATCATGCGGATTTTTGCGCGCATCTCACGGGGCGGGTTGCGCATGTCGCAATGGTGAATGCGGCAAGAGGCGCGAAGTTGAGGGCTTTGCTCGATCGGATCGAGTGGGTTGGCCGCCCCTGCCCCCACAAGCCCTCATTCCACAGTTGAGGATCATTCTGCGCATAAAATGCGAACGATGATCGCTGTGTTCGCCGCATCGGACAGTAGGATGCGAACGACGAAACTGACCGTTTCCGCTCTCCGACTTTCGCGCCATGAACCTCGACTTCTCCACGCTCGACGCGTTACGCCAGAACCATCCGGCATGGCGCCTCCTGCGCTCGGACCACGCGCCGCTCGTGGCAAGCTTTCTGCACCGCACTTTCACTGCACCCAATGTGCGCGAGATGTCGCAAGCAGACTTGGCCGAGGCGCTCGAGGACGAATTGTATGCACTGCGCGAACAACTCGGTGCCGCCACCTTTCCCAAAGCGGCTTCCGATTACCTCAACGACTGGGCCGCCAACGACAAAGGCTGGCTGCGCAAGTTTTATCGTCAGGACTCGGACGAACCGCATTTCGATCTCACGCCCGCTACGGAAAAGGCGCTTGCCTGGCTCGCTACATTGACCGCACGCAGCTTCGTCGGTACAGAGTCGCGGCTGCTTACGCTTTTCGAGTTGCTCAAACAGATGAGTGAAGGCAGCGAAAGCGACCCCAAGACACGACTTGCCGAACTGCATAAGCGCCGCGCTGAGATCGACGCGGAGATCGCTCGCGCGGAGGCGGGCGACATTTCCATGTTGGATGACACCGCGCTTAAAGATCGCTTCCAGCAGTTCACAGCAATCGCGCGGGACCTGCTGACCGATTTCCGTGAGGTCGAGCATAACTTTCGTGGTCTCGATCGCCGGGTGCGTGAACGTATTGCTCTGTGGGACGGCGCGAAAGGTGAACTTCTGGAAGAAATCATGGGTGAGCGCGATATGATCGCCGATTCGGATCAAGGGCGCAGCTTCCGGGCGTTCTGGGACTTCCTGATGTCGAGCAGTCGCCAGGAAGAACTGACCGCGTTGCTCGACCGCGTGCTGGCGCTCCCACCCGTGGCGGAACTCAAGCCCGACGTACGCACACGGCGCGTTCATTATGACTGGCTCGAAGCGGGCGAGCATACGCAGCGCACCGTCGCTTTTCTATCGCAGCAACTGCGGCGCTTTCTCGACGATCAGGCGTGGCTCGAAAACCGCCGCATCATGGATATTTTGCACGGGGTGGAGGCTAAAGCGCTGGCGCTGCGCGAGACGCCGCCGCCCGGCGAGGTCATGACTATTGCCGATATTGCCGTCGATATCGAACTGCCGATGGAGCGTCCGCTCTATGCGCCGAGCCTCAAACCGCGCATTGCCACCATTGCTATCGAGGCCGGCGATGCTGACATCGACGCCGCGGCGCTGTACGCCCAGGTCGTGGTCGACAAAGCAAGACTGGTGCGGCATATCCGTCATATCCTGCAGGACCGATCGCAGGTGACGCTACGCGAGCTTTGCGAAATCCAGCCGCTACAACAAGGTCTAGCCGAACTCGTCGCTTACCTGCAACTTGCGGGCGATACGTTCAGCACGGCGGTGGACGAGCAGGTCAGCGAAACGATCGTCTGGCGCGGTCAGAAGGACAGCGGCGAACAGCAGACCCGGCGGGCGAGCCTGCCACGAGTCATTTTCGTGAGATAAAGATGCAGGAACAGCAACATGACGCAACGGTTTCGACGCACGATCTGTCGAGCCTTTTGATTCCGTTGCTTAAAGGCGTGATCTATCGGGACGCGGATACGCCGCTTTGGAGCGCGCTGCGCGACTTGCAGGCACGCGTAAGAGACTACGTGACGGTGCTGAATCTCGAGTTGGTGCTCGACGAAGCCGAGGGTTATGCGTTCCTGCGCTCACGCCCGGATAGCGACGACGACGCTTCGCCTGCGTTGCCGCGTCTTATCGCGCGACGCCCGTTGTCTTTTCCGGTCAGTCTGATGCTAGCGTTGCTGCGCAAGAAGCTCGCCGAGTCCGACGCCGGCGGCGGAGAGACTCGCCTCATTCTCACACGCGAGCAGATTGTGGAGACGGTCCGTGTGTTTTTACCGGCGGGCAGCAACGAGGCCAAACTGATCGATCAGATCGACACGCATATGAACAAGATCATCGAACTCGGTTTTTTGCGTAAGCTGAAGCCGACTGTCGGCAAGCGTGAGGGGCAAGCCGGCGCGTTCGAAGTACAGCGCATTCTCAAAGCGTTCGTCGACGCTCAGTGGCTCGCCGATTTCGACGCACGGCTCGCGGGCTACCAGGCGCAACTCGGCACAGCAGCTTCAAGGAACGCGGATGACTGACATGCAACTGCCCGGACTCGATTTCGTCGCAGACGACGCACTGTCCGGTTTTCGCCTGCATCAACTGGAGGTCTTCAACTGGGGGACCTTCGACCGCCGGGTGTGGACGCTGAACCCCGGCGGCAAGAACGCACTGTTGACGGGCGACATCGGTTCCGGCAAATCGACGCTCGTCGATGCCGTGACGACGCTGCTTGTTCCCGCGCATCGCATCGCCTATAACAAAGCCGCGGGCGCCGACAGTAAGGAGCGCACGCTGCGCTCGTACGTGCTCGGCCATTACAAGTCAGAACGCAACGAAGCCAGCGGTGCAGCTAAGCCCGTAGCTTTGCGGGACTCGAACAGCTATTCGGTGATTCTCGGCCGCTTCTACAACGCAGGCTATGACCTGACCGTCACGCTGGCTCAGGTGTTCTGGATGAAAGAGCCGCACGGTCAGCCCGCGCGACTGTTCATCGGCGCGGAACGGGCGCTGTCGATCTCAACAGACTTCGCCGACTTCGGACCAGATATCTCCGGTCTACGCAAGAAGCTGCGTGCGCTCGGCGCGGACGTGTTCGATAGCTTTCCGCCCTACGGTGCATGGTTCCGCCGACGCTTCGGGATCGAGAACGAGCAGGCGCTGGAATTGTTTCATCAAACGGTGTCCATGAAGTCGGTGGGCAATCTGACGGATTTTGTTCGCAGCCATATGCTCGAACCGTTCGATGTGGCGTCGCGCATGACCGCACTGATTGGCCACTTCGACGACCTGAACCGCGCACATGAGGCCGTGTTGAAGGCCAAGCGGCAGATGGAAAGGCTGAGTCCGCTGGTCGAGGATTGCGAGCGGCACGCGTTGCTGGTGTCGCAAGTCGAAGATCTGCGCGCCTGCCGGGAAGCGCTTAGATCGTACGCCGCCGACCTCAAACTCGGTTTGCTCGATCGCCGGATCGAGATTCTCGCTGCGGAATGGGAGCGACAGGACGCTCATGTCAAGCGACTCGATGCCATGCGCGCCGCGCAGCGTGTCGAAGAAGGCGAACTACGGCGCAACATCGCCGAAAACGGCGGAGACCGGTTGGAGCGGCTCGACGCAGAGATTCGATCTCAAGACGCCGAGTGCGTGAGACGCAAGCAGAAAGCGCATCGTTTCGACGATCTCGCGCAGATTGCAGGCGAACCGGTTCCTGATGACGAACACGCCTTTCTCGCGTTGCGCCGGCGTCTGACGGAGCGTCTCGACGCCGCGCAATCGGATGAAGCACGGTTGCAAAACGACTTGACCGAGCACGGCGTGACTTTCCGTGCGGGCAGACAGGAACATGACGCGCTGTCGGTGGAGATCGATAGCTTGAAGAGTCGGCGCAGCAATATTCCGGCCGAACAGATCGCGATGCGTGCGGCGCTGTGCAATGCCCTCGCGCTTCCCGAAGCGGATGTATGCTTCGCCGGCGAATTGCTGCAGGTACACGAGAATGAGCGCGACTGGGAAGGCGCCGCCGAGCGTCTGCTGCGGAATTTCGGCCTGTCGCTTCTGGTATCCGATGAGCACTACGCCGCTGTCACCGAATGGGTTGACGAGACTCACCTCAAAGGGCGACTCGTTTATTATCGGGTCCGGCAATCCACCCGACGCGAACGCCCCGAACTACATCGCGATTCGCTGGCACGCAAGCTTTCGGTGAAACCTGACTCGCCGTTCTACGACTGGCTAGAGTGCGAAGTGGCGCAGCGCTTCAATGTCGTTTGCTGCGACACCCAGGAACAATTCCGCCGCGAAACGCGGGCCATTACGCGCGCCGGTCAGATCAAGGCGCCGGGCGAGCGGCACGAGAAAGACGATCGTCATCGGCTGGACGATCGTCGGCGTTACGTGTTGGGCTGGACCAATACGGCAAAAATTGAGGCGCTCGAAGTGCAATCCGGACAATTGGCTGCACAGCTGAGCCAATTGGGTGCGCTGATCGGCAGGATTCAGGCCGAACACGCTGAATTGAAGACGCGCCTGACCGCGCTGTCGCTGCTCAACGAACATGCCGAGTATCGCGAGATCGACTGGTGCAGCGTCGCGGCGGAAATCGCCGCATTGCGTGATGAGAAGACTCGCCTGGAGTCAGCCTCCGACTTGTTGCAGGAACTGACCCACCGTCTGAATCAAGTCAGCGCCGCGCTGATTGACGTCGAGGCGCAACTCGATGGACACAAGGCCGAGCGCACGCGGACCGAAGAACGGCAGCATATCGCCGACGATCTGCACACGCATACGCGGGCAGTTCTCGACGACCCGGCTTACTCGATTCACACGAAGTACTTCGCGCGGCTCGCCGATCTGTGGTCCGAGGTGCTCGGCAAACATCAACTGACCGTCGAATCCTGTGACAATCGCGAGAGCGATATGCGCAAATGGCTGCAGGACAATATCGACGCCGAGGACAAGAAGGTTTCGCGTCAGCGCGACAAGATCATCGATGCCATGCGCGCGTACTGCACGGCTTTCCCGCTTGAGACACAGGAAGTGGATGTTGCCATTGAAGCGGCATCCGAATATCGCGCGATGCTGGACACGTTGAAAGCGGACGATCTGCCGCGCTTCGAAGCGCGCTTCAAGGATTTGCTCAATGAGAACACCATTCGCGAAGTGGCCAACTTTCAGTCGCAACTGGCTCGCGAACGAGAGACGATAAAAGAGCGGATCGCGCTGATCAACGAGTCGCTGACGCAGATTGACTACAACGCCGGCAGATATATCGTTCTGGAGGCGCAGTTGAGCCAGGACGCGGAGATTCGTGACTTTCAGAGCGACTTGCGTTCGTGTACCGAAGGCACGCTAACCGGCTCGGAAGACGTGCAGTATTCCGAAGCTAAATTTCTTCAGGTGAAGCAGATCATTGAACGATTTCGAGGGCGTGAGGGGCTGACCGAGCAGGATCGTCGCTGGTCGGCGAAGGTCACCGACGTGCGGAACTGGTTCGTGTTCGCCGCCAGCGAGCGTTGGCGCGAAGATAATAGCGAGCACGAGCACTATTCCGACTCGGGCGGTAAGTCTGGTGGACAAAAGGAAAAGCTCGCCTATACGATCCTGGCCGCGAGCCTTGCTTATCAGTTCGGTCTCGAGTGGGGCGCCGTGCGCTCACGCTCGTTCCGCTTTGTAGTCATCGACGAAGCATTTGGTCGCGGTTCCGACGAGTCCGCGCAATATGGTTTGCGGCTTTTCGCTCAATTGAACCTGCAATTGCTGATCGTCACCCCGCTGCAGAAGATTTATATCATCGAGCCGTTCGTGGCCAGCGTCGGATTTGTCGACAATCAGGAGGGGCGCGAATCAAGGCTGCGCAATCTGTCGATTGAAGAATACCGCGAGGAAAAAGGCAGGAGCGAGACGTGAGTTGGACCACACCCGCAGAACTGCGCACGCAGGTGAGCCGGCTCTGGGAGCGGGGTGAGCTGCTTGCTGGGCTCGCGACCGGCGCGACGTTGTTCCCAAGGCGTCTCGTGCTCAAAGGGCCTACATCGGCTGAAATCACGGAACGCTTCGAGGACATTCGTCAATGGAGTAGCGCGCTTAGGGCAACCGCACATTGCCGCGTTGAAATGCGTGAGTTTCGGCACCGAGTTTTTGGTGCCAATGCGTTGCCGGTTGAAGTCTGGATCGATTCATTCGAGGATGCCGTTGCGTTGATTGGAAAACAACGCGATGGGGTCCGGTTCGCACTGCTGCTGGATGTGACCCGTGCGCGCGAGCCGCGCCTTGTTCCGTGGCTCGCGAAAAGACCGTTAAGGGCGCTTGAACTGGCTGAGGTGTGGGGGCGGCTGCTGGACGTATGCGTTTGGCTTGAGCGGCATCCGCGTCCGGGTGTGTATCTGCGGCAGATCGATATCGCAAACGTACACACCAAATTCATCGAGGCCTATCGCGGTGTGCTTTCGGAACTACTGGATGTCGTATTGCCCGAGGAGACAGTGGACCCGGTGCGGTCCGGCCTCGGCCAGTTTGCGGCACGCTATGGTTTTCGGGAAAAACCATTGCGCATCCGCTTTCGCGTGCTGGATGCGAAGAAGGCGCTATTTCGTCCTACCAGCATCGAGCAGGACGTCACGTTGGATGCCGCCAGTTTTGCTCGCCTGGACCTCGACGTTAGCCGCATTTTTATCACCGAGAACGAAATTAACTTTCTGGCCTTTCCGCCAGTTGATGACAGCATGGTTGTCTTCGGATCGGGATACGGTTTTGAAATGCTGAGCAATGCCACATGGTTTTTGCGTCGACGGATTCATTACTGGGGTGATATTGATACGCACGGGTTTGCGATTCTCGATCAGCTACGGCATCAATTCGATCATGTGGAATCGTTTTTGATGGATCGGGATACGTTGATGGCGTTTGAATCGCAATGGGATAGAGAGGATAAGCAGACGTTGCGGGATTTGCCGCGCCTGAATCGCGATGAAGGTGCGTTGTATGACGATCTGCGCGATAACCGTCTGTGTGCGAATCTGCGGCTGGAGCAGGAGAAGATTGGCTTTGGGTGGGTTGAGGCGGCGCTTGGGAAGTTGGGGTGAGTGCCTCGTTGGCGTGACTGGTGATTGCGCGTTGCGGGTTGGTGGGTATCGGCTAATGCGGGGCTACGCTTACACTCAGATCGGTCTGGCTTCGACATGCCTGATCTCGTACGATGTCTGTCAGGGCAAATCTCTCTCAAATCTAGTGATGGAATGTGTGCCCAAACCCGCGGTCCCGGAACGCTTCGAGGTCAGACCAATTTGCTTTTTCGAACATACTACTGTTTCAGCAGGACGGGCGACGAGTTCGAACTATAAAAAAAACCCATAAGTCTTTCAACTTATGGGTTCCATATTCTCAAGTCATGCGTTTATCTCGGCAGCAGCCCTCAAACGTCAATATTCCCCGCCCTCAACGCATTCGACTCAATGAAAGCCCGACGCGGCTCCACATCATCCCCCATAAGCGTAGTGAAAATGCCGTCGGCAGCAATAGCATCCTCAATCTGCACACGAAGCAAGCGACGCACAGTC
Source organism: Paraburkholderia aromaticivorans (assembly GCF_012689525.1). Lineage (NCBI taxonomy): Bacteria > Pseudomonadati > Pseudomonadota > Betaproteobacteria > Burkholderiales > Burkholderiaceae > Paraburkholderia > Paraburkholderia aromaticivorans. The sequence continues at coordinate 4,704 of NZ_CP051516.1, read as the reverse complement.
GGATCCATCGTAGTCTCCCAAAGCTGCCCAGGATTCATCTCGCCCAAGCCCTTGTAGCGCTGCTTCGAGATATTGCGTTCAGCATCAGCCAGCAACCACTTCATAGCACTCTTGAAGTCAGTAACAGCCATACTCCGCTCACCACGCTTGATCACAGCACCCGTCCCAATCAACCCCTTAAACGTATTAGCGGTATTGATCAGCTGCTGGTAATCGGCAGTGAGTTGAAAATCCTGATCCAACACAGAAATCTTCTGATTCCCGTGATGCGTCCTCGCAACCCGCAGCGAGCGCAACTCACGAACCGGGTCATACATCGTCGTAACCTTAACCTCAGGCTTCAACGGATCATCCCGCAGCTTCGCTTCAAGAGCGCGAGCCGAACCCTCAGCCGCTTCCTCGCTAGATAGATCGATCACGATCCCATCCATCACAGCTTCAAGCGCCCCAGCGTCATACAACCGGCTCAGACGATTCACCACAGCTTGCGCCAGCAGATAAGCCCGCGCCAATTCACCCAACGCATCGCCCGTAATCGGCGTAGCACCTTCAGAAGCCAGCAGCTCTGACCCCTGCAACGCCAGCTTCAGAATGTGAGCATTAACCTCAGCCTCATCCTTCAAATACCGCTCGTCCTTACCCGCCTTGATCTTGAACAGCGGCGGCTGCGCGATATAGATATACCCACGCTCGATCATCTCCGGCATCTGCCGGTAGAAGAACGTCAACAACAGTGTCCGGATGTGCGCGCCGTCCACGTCAGCATCGGTCATGATAATGATGCGGTGATAACGCAGCTTATCGAGGTTGTAGTCTTCCTTACCGATCCCACAACCAAGCGCAGTAATCAGCGTAACGATCTGCTCCGAAGAAAGCAGCTTGTCATACCGCGCCTTCTCCACATTAAGCACCTTGCCGCGCAGCGGCAAAATCGCCTGAAACTTCCGATCCCGACCCTGCTTCGCCGACCCACCTGCCGAGTCACCCTCGACGATATAAATCTCCGACTTAGCCGGATCCTTCTCCTGGCAATCCGCCAACTTCCCAGGCAGACCAACGCCATCAAGAACACCCTTACGCCGCGTCATTTCCCGTGCCTTCCGAGCCGCATCCCGCGCACGCGCCGCATCGACAATCTTGCCGCAAATAATCTTCGCGTCATTCGGCGTCTCAAGCAGAAACTCCTCGAGCGCCTTCGCGACCACATCCTCCACCGGCGCGCGCACTTCAGAAGAAACCAGCTTGTCCTTCGTCTGCGCGCTGAACTTCGGCTCCGGCACCTTCACCGACAGCACGCACGACAACCCTTCGCGCATATCATCGCCGGCCGTCTCGACCTTCGCTTTCTTCGCGACGTCGTGATCGGTGATGTACTTGTTCAACACGCGCGTCATCGCCGCACGCAAACCGGTCAGGTGCGAGCCACCGTCGCGCTGCGGAATGTTGTTCGTGAAACACAGCACGTTTTCGTTGTAGCTGTCGTTCCACTGCATCGCGACTTCGACGGCAATGCCGTCCTTCTCGCCGTTCACATGGAAAATGTTCGGGTGCAGGACGGCCTTATTCTTGTTGATGTACTCAACAAAACCCTTCACGCCGCCCACAAACGCGAAATCTTCTTCCTTGCCGCTGCGCAAGTCGTGCAGGCGAATCCGCACGCCGTTATTCAGGAACGACAGTTCGCGAATCCGTTTGGCCAGAATGTCGTAGTGATATTCGACATTGCCAAAGATCGTCTCGTCGGCCATGAAGTGCACTTCGGTGCCGCGGTTTTCGGTGTCGCCAACCACCTGAATTGGCGACACAGCCACGCCGTCGATCTCTTCGATCACGCGGTTCTGCGGCACGCCACGGTGGAATTCCATGAAGTGCTTCTTGCCGTCACGGCGCACCACAAGGCGCAGCCACGACGACAGCGCGTTCACGCACGACACGCCCACGCCATGCAGGCCGCCGGACACCTTGTAGCTGTTCTGGTCGAACTTGCCGCCGGCGTGCAACTCGGTCATCACGATTTCAGCGGCGCTGCGCTTCGGGTCGTGCTTGTCGTCCATCTTGAGACCGGTCGGCACACCGCGGCCGTTGTCGGTGATCGAAATCGAGTTATCCGCGTGGATGGTGACCTGGATGTCGTTACAGTACCCCGCCAACGCTTCGTCGATCGAGTTGTCGAGCACTTCGAACACGAGGTGATGCAGGCCGGTGCCGTCCGATGTATCGCCGATATACATCCCGGGACGCTTGCGCACAGCCTCCAGACCTTCAAGGATCTGAATGGACGAGGCGCCATAGCCGCTGTTGTCGGGTTGCGAATTGTTCGTTTCAGTCATGGATTTTTTCCGGTTCTGCGTTGCTGCAAGGTTGCTGCTCGGGACTTTTCAAATCACCATAAAAACGCCAAAGGGGCGCTGCGCCCCTTGGTGTGTTCTTGGTTTTTGGACGCGTTAGATGCGCATCGGCATCACGACGTATTTGAATTCGTCGTTCTCGGGAATCGTGATCAACGCGCTGGAGCTGGCGTCGCCCAGGCTCACTTGCAACGTGTCGACCTTCAGGTTCGCGAGCACGTCGAGCAGATACGTGACGTTGAACCCGATATCGACGCTGTCGCCGTCGTATGCGATTTCCAGTTCTTCCTGCGCCTCTTCCTGATCGGCGTTGGTCGACATGATCTTCAACTGGCCCGGCTCGATGATGCAGCGCACGCCCTTGAATTTGTCCGACGTCAGAATCGCGGCGCGTTGCAGCGAGCGCTGCAGTTCTTCACGGCCGATCACGAACTGATTCTTGTGCGACTTCGGAATCACGCGCTGGAAGTCGGGGAATTTGCCTTCCACCAGCTTCGACACCAGTTCGACCTGGCCGAACGTGAACTTGACCTGCGTCTGCGCAATGTCGATCTTCAGCGTGTCGTCGATGTCTTCCAGCAGACGCTGCAGTTCCAGAATCGTCTTGCGCGGAATGATCACTTCCTGACGCTGGAACGAGCCTTCGATCTTCATGGACGAGAACGCCAGACGGTGACCGTCCGTTGCGACCGCCATCAGCTGGTCGCCGTCCACTACCAGCAGCATGCCGTTCAGGTAGTAGCGGATGTCCTGCTGGGCCATCGAAAAATGGACCATGCCGAGCAACTGACGGAACGTCTTTTGGGGAACCACGAGGTTCGCGCCGTAGTCTTTAGCTTGCGCGACCGTGGGGAATTCGTCCGCGGCGAGCGTTTGCAGCGCAAAGCGGCTCTTGCCGGATTGCACGGTCAGACGCTTGTCGTTCAGCGTGAGCGTGACCTGCCCGTCGGGCATGGCGCGCAGAATGTCGAGGAGCTTTCTTGCTGCCACCGTGGTCGCCACCGAATCGCCGCCCACGCCGAAATCGGCACGCGTGGTGATCTGCAACTCGAGGTCGGTGGACAGGAACGACACGTCGGGGCCGTTCTTGGTAATCAGCAAATTGGCGAGGATCGGCAACGTATGGCGGCGTTCGACGATGCCGCTCACAGTTTGCAGCGGCCTGAGGAGGTTATCGCGTTCGGTCTTGACCAGTTGCATAGAGTTCCTTCGTTGATATAACGGCCTGCGCGCCTTGCCAGGACAGCTTTCCAGCACGCAGCCGTGGCTCCCCGCCGGCGCCACGCAGCGCCTGTCACGGCGTGAAATCCGCCCGCGGCCGCCGGGCGGTTAAACCTGTATTGTGCCTGAAAACGGAACCGCCTCACTAAAATGGGGGCGAGTTTGGAAATAAACAGGTCGTTTTTTCCAGACAGACCGCTCAGCCCTTCAGCGTCTGCTCCAGCACGTGCAGTTCGTGGTTCAGTTGCGCGTCCTTGCTGCGCTCGTCGGCAATTTTGCGCACCGCGTGCAGCACGGTGGTGTGGTCGCGCCCGCCGAACAGCTCGCCGATTTCCGGCAAACTCTTCTGGGTCAGCTCCTTCGCCAGATACATCGCGATCTGCCGCGGCCGCGCGATGTTCGCGGGACGCTTCTTCGAATACATGTCCGCGACCTTGATGCTGTAGAAGTCAGCAGTGGTCTTCTGGATGTTTTCCACCGAAATCTGCCGGTTCTGTACCGTCAGCAGGTCTTTCAGCGCTTCTTTCGTCACTTCAATCGTGATTTCGCGGCCGTGAAACTTCGAATACGCGAGGATCTTGCGCAGCGCGCCTTCGAGCTCACGCACGTTCGAACGCAAGTGTTTCGCGACGAAGAACGCGACGTCCTCATTCAGGCTCACGAACTCGGATTGCGCCTTGCGCATCAGAATCGCGACGCGCATTTCCAGCTCGGGCGGCTCGATGGCCACGGTCAGGCCGGAGTCGAAGCGCGAGATCAGACGGTCGTCGATACCGGAAATTTCCTTCGGATACGTGTCGCTGGTGATGATCACCTGCGCCTTGTTCGCGACCAGCGCCTCGAATGCGTAGAAGAATTCCTCTTGTGTGCGCGACTTGCCCGAGAAAAATTGAATATCGTCGATCAGCAGCAGGTCGAGCGAGTGGTAGTAGCGCTTGAAATCGTCGAACGCCTTGCGCTGGTACGCCTTCACCACGTCGGATACATACTGTTCCGCATGGATGTAGCGAATCCGCGCGCCGGCCTTGTCCATCAGGAGCTGGTTGCCGATTGCGTGGATCAGGTGGGTCTTGCCCAGACCCACGCCGCCATACAGAAACAGAGGGTTGTACGAGATGCCGGGGTTGTCCGCCAC